>CAXBLH010000145.1:0-11507 GCA_963976315.1 uncultured Dyadobacter sp. | reverse complement strand
CAAAGCAGGAGAAAAGATTGCAATCAATATAGAAAATTCGGATGGTATGCAGCATAATATGTTGATTATCAAACCTGGTACTTTGCAAAAAGTAGGTAAGGCTGCGGACGATATGCTTTCAGATCCTAAGGCTGCCCAAAAGAACTATGTACCTAGCATTTCTGAGGTACTATTCTCCACCAAGTTAATAAACTCAGGAGAGACCGTAACCTTAGAATTTACGGTTCCAAGTACTCCTGGAGACTATCCTTTCGTATGTACTTTCCCAGGACACTGGCGCGGTATGAATGGGATATTGAGGGTGGGTAAATAGTTGGTCAAAAGTAAAAGGTTAAATATTGAAAGTGAAGCTATTGAGCTTTTATTTTAACCTTTAACTTTCTCCCTTTCACTTTTTTATAATTTTATATATGCTCAAAATGTTAAAATCACTTTTTAAAATAAGCCTGTCGCTGCTGTTAATAATGGCCTTGGGGATGGGCGCAATGGCAAATTCCATATTGCCTGTAAAGAAAAAGCCTATAAAGGTGTTGATGGTTGGTGGTGGTTCCTCACACGATTTCGATCGTTGGTATAAACAGGAAGATGTTGCCACTTTGGAAGCTGGCGGACTGGCATCTGTAGAGTATACCAGTGATCCTACCACTATCTTGGCGAAGCTTTCATCCATCGATGTTTTATTTTTGGCTAATAACCAGCCCATCAAAGACGATCCTACCCGTAAAGCAATTTTTGCTTTTGTAGATGCGGGAAAAGGGCTGGTATTGACACACCCTGCGCTTTGGTACAACTGGGCCGACTGGCCAGAATACAACCAAAAACTTGTTGGTGGTGGATCGAGAGGACATAACAAATACGGACCTTTTGATATTACCTTAACCAATACCAAACATCCGATCATGAAAGGGGTACCTGCTACGTTTCATTTGGATGATGAGCTTTATTATTTCAAACCAGATGCCGCGGGTACACCTATCGAGGTTTTGGCAACTGCCAAGGCAGACTTTTCGCCGGATGTGTTTCCGAATATTTTTGTGGTGAAATATCCAAAAGGGCGTATTGCTGGCATTGCATTAGGTCATGACGCAGCTTCACATACCATTGAGCCTTATAAAACCATCATCAGAAATGCCGTAAAATGGGCTGCAGGTAAAAAATAACAAGGGTAATTCAGCCTGAAAGGCAGAAATCAATGGGCTTGAATCAAACCAATGGTTGAAGATAGCCATTTACCCCAAGTGCCTAAAGCTTATTGCTTGAAGCGTGATGCTTCAAGTATAATGCCTAAATCTTTTCTAAACATATAAATATTCAGTAAAAAAATGAGTGCGAAGCAAATCACAGTAGTAATCGTAGGAATGGGTTTTGGAAAGGAATTTATTCCAATATATCAAAGTCATCCGAATATTAAAGCAGTGGGGATTTGTACACGTAGTAAAGCAACACGTGATGAATTAACTGCAAAATTTAATTTAGATCCGAACTTGGTTTTTGAAAATTTCGAAGACGTTCCAAATCGGGAGGATGTGGATGCAATTCATGTGGTAACACCCGTGCCAGAACATGCACAAATGACCTTAGCCTCTTTGAATGCTGGAAAACATACTGCCTGTACCATACCCATGGCCATGACCGTTGAAGATTGTACTGCCATTGTAGAAGCAAAACGGCGGTCAGGTAAGGTGTATATGATGATGGAAACGGCACTTTATACACGTGAGTTTTTGTACGGTTTGAAAAAAGCAGAAAGCGGTGAACTAGGTCGTATTCAATTTGTACGTGGTTCGCACATTCAAGATATGAGTATGGACGGATGGGGTGAATACTGGAAAGGATATCCCCCGATGTTGAACGGAACGCACGCAATTTCTCCACTATTACGCATCAATAATACCATTGCCGAGTCGGTGGTATGTCATGGATCGGGTCAGTTGACCGAAGACCTGGCCAGTCGTTATAACTCCCCATTTGCGGTAGAAACGGCTACTTTTAAACTGAAAAATTCCGATGTAATCGCAGAAGCAACGCGATCACTTTTTGATGTTGTACGTCAATACCGCGAAAGTTATGATGTATATGGTACCAAAATGTCTTTCGAATGGGAACAATTACAAGATGAAAGTCATATCGTTTTCGACGGCGGAGAAAATGCAGTTCGTATTGATGTTCCGGATACCGATGAGCTTTTGATCGAGCCTATAAAGCATTTTACAAAACGCGAGAAAATTGACGACCCAAATCACGTTTCTTTCTTACAGGGTGCTGGTCATGGTGGATCTCATCCGCATTTGGTACAAGAGTTTATAGCTGCTATTGTAGAAGGCCGAGATTCGGCGGTGGATGCTGCCATTGCTGCTAATTATACTTGCGCCGGAATTTGTGCTCACCAGTCTGCGATGAACGGTGGCGTACGAGTGGAAATACCTTCGTTTGAAGTGTAGTAATTAGGCGAATAGGGCATAGGTATAAGCTAATATACCTATGCCCCTTTGCTTGAAGTTCCTTGTAATCAATTGTAATACAATTTTTAAAGCATTTACCGCAAAACGTACCGTGACTTAACCTCTCGATTTTTGAAGGTATGCGGTTTATAATATATTATTTCTGTCAGGTAAAGGGGGGATATAAATTTAAACAATCAGAACGGTACATCGCACCGGGATAATGGCTATATGTCAGGCTGAGCCTGTCGAAGCCCGATTTGTAAGGGTTAAAATAATGATTTCTAGGTAGTCAAGAATGTCGGGCCGTCTAATCTTGCCCTTTTAACAATTCCAAAAACCCAACCCCTAAAACCTAACTGCTACCGAGTTTAACCTTAACATTTAACTTTTAACATTTTTTTAACTCCTAAAAACCATGCTTTTTGGCGCAAGTACATTTATTTGGGTATCTCCATTTTCTACCGAGCATATTAACTTATTCACTAAGGTTAAAAATATGGGCTACGACATTATTGAAGTAGCCGTGGAAGATACTGCTATCATCGATTGGAAAAAAGTAAAGCAAGTAGCTAAAGACCTTGATCTGAAAATCACAATTAGTGGTGCATTTGGTCCCGACCGAGACATTTCAAGTACCGAACCGGAGTGCCGGAAAATTGGTAAACAATATATAATCGACTGTATTCGTATCGCTCATGAGATGGAAAGCCCCATTTTTGGAGGGCCATTATATTCCGCAGTCGGAAAAACACGTATGGTTTCACCGGAGCAGAAACAACAAGAGCGTGACTGGGCCATTGAAAACTTACGTGAAGTAAGTAAAGTCGCCTCTGAATCCGGTGTGATACTAGGTTTAGAGCCGTTAAATCGTTTTGAAACGGATATGATTAACACCGTAGACCAGGCTATTGCGCTGGTTTCGGAAGTAAATGAGCCCAGTTTAAAAATCGTATTAGATACTTTCCACTCCAATATCGAAGAAAAGGATATTCCAGCATCAGTTCATAAAATCGGTAAAGATTTATTGTGTCATGTTCAAGGTAATGAAAGCGATCGTGGTACACCAGGTACCGGACATTTGGAATGGGAAGGAATTAGTAAAGCCTTGAATGAAATTGGTTATGACGGTGCCGTGGTGATCGAAACTTTTGGACAACCCTCCAAAGAGCTTGCCGCTGCTGCTTGTATCTGGCGACCGTTAGCCAATAGTGCTGATGAACTCGCCTCAGAAGGTCTTGCATTTTATAAGAAAACCTTTTCTTGAAAATAGTTAACCGTATCACGACAGGTATTTATGTGGGCTTTTTATAAAAAACAGAAATTGGTTATCTGCTCCAAAATCGTGAACCGGTAGAATTTGACGGCTGAAAGCCGATAGTAATACACAAAAAGTCGTGATAAAGTCAAATATTACTCCTAAACCCTTTTTAAATGAGACAATTGTTTACAGTGGTGCTACTGCTCATTGGTAGTATTGCCTACGGTCAAATTCCGGTTGATTTGAATGGTTTTGATAAAAGTAAAGGTGTTAAAATAATCAAAGAGCAAAATCAATTAATCATCGAATGGCCTGCTAACGACCAAAAAACGGGTAGAGTTGCTGTCGATCTTCGTAAAGGAACACCTATTATTGGCGAGCTGGCAATCGGTAAAACAGGGGATTTAAAAACCATAGCCAAAGGACTAGAACCAGCAGTTATCTTAACAATAGGGAAGCGGGATTTGATTTCCCAAAACGGATGGAATATCTTTTTTGACAAAACAGCCTATTTGCCGCATCAGAGCTTTCCAGTAGTTTTGAATAAAAGTGGAGTTATTGTTAAAAGCACTGGTGCCAGAACCGAGATCATCGTTTCCGGTGCATCGGCAGATATTTTCAAAGGTTCTATCAACCTTACGTTGTATAATAATTCAGCTTTAATCAATGTAGCGGCTGTTATGTCAACCAATGTTGATTCAGTAGCAGTGGTTTATGATGCTGGATTAGTTGGAGATAGGCCATGGAAAAAACTATTCTGGTCAGATACTGATGAGTTTATCAGAAGTACCGATCAGTTTGCCAAAGATTCCGCTACCCAAATGCCTGTAAAATACCGAACCATCATCGGACAAGGAGAAGAGGGTAGTTTAGCATTGTTTCCAGCACCGCACCAGTTCTTTTATCCATTGGACAACTGCTATAATCTGGATCATATCTGGTATGGTAATAACTATCGTGGTCTATTTTCAGGTTTTGGAATGGGTGTTCGTCATGAATTATTAGGCGATCGTCGGTGGGTTCCGTGGTTCAATGCACCCCCTAAAACCCAGCAGCGGTTTAACTTTTTCTGCTTATTGAGTGAGGAACAAGATGCAAAAGTACTGGATGATGTAAAGGCTTATACCCATAGTGATACCTACCAGCCTTTGGAAGGATTCTATACCATGTCCAGTCATTTTCATCAGGAACATGTAGACGATGTGCTCACCAAAAAACCTTTACCCGAAATGCCAGGTTTTGTAAAGGCATTAAGAAAGACAGGTGTAAATATCGTTCATCTGGGAGAATTCCATGGTCCGGGTAGTCCACGTGGTCCGGAGGTGAAACGATGGACGGAGCTACAAACTTTATTCCAAGAATGCCAGCGGTTATCAGATGGTAATTTTTTGCTTTTACCCGGTGAAGAACCTAATAATTTCTTTGGTGGGCACTGGAT
The DNA here is from genome assembly GCA_963976315.1 of uncultured Dyadobacter sp. Taxonomy (GTDB): domain Bacteria; phylum Bacteroidota; class Bacteroidia; order Cytophagales; family Spirosomataceae; genus Dyadobacter. The sequence continues at coordinate 6,367 of CAXBLH010000145.1, read as the reverse complement.
GAATATTTTTCCAAAACCAGTTTACTGGCTTATGAGCCGTGCCAACGACCAGCCGTTTGTTGAAATTGATCCTGTGTACGGAAAGCGCTATCGGATAGGAAATAAGGAAGAAATGCTAAAACTCTTGGAGCTTGAAAATGGCTTGGCTTGGACAGCGCATGCCCGTACCAAAGGCTCCACAGGTTATCCTGATAAATACAAAGAGGAAGTGTTTTATAAATCTGATCGGTTTATGGGGGCGGCCTGGAAAGCCATGCCAGCAGACCTTTCCTCGCCCAAAATGGGTACAAGGGTTTTGGAGCTGATGGATGACATGGCCAATTGGGGGCAAAAGAAAACCGTAATCGCAGAGGCTGACCTATTCCGAATTGAGCCTAGCTATGAGCTTTATGGTCATTTGAATGTCAATTATCTGCAATTGGATCATTTGCCGAAGTTTGAGGAAGGCTGGCAACCCGTTTTGGATGCGATGGAAAATGGAAAGTTTTTTGTTTCTACCGGAGAGATCTTACTCCCAAAATTCACTGTGAATAATGTAGGCGCAGGCGAAACAACAAAACCAGATGGAAAAGGTAATGTACATATTGAAGTGGATGCTAGCTGGACTTTTCCTTTAAATAAAATGGAAGTCATTTCTGGCGATGGTAAAGAAATATACCATGACATTATAGATTTGTCGGATACCGAAAGTTTTGGAAAGAAATCATTTGTGTTTTCCAAAAATATGAAAGGAAGAAAATGGCTTCGTTTAGAAGCTTGGGATGTCGCAGCTAATGGCGCATTTACACAAATAGTTTGGTTGGAATAGTCTATTAATTGAGTTAAATATGAGCATACTAGGAAGCAAGCAGTTTTATGGTAGTTGTATCGCTTTTCTGAGCTTAGCCTTTGCTGGTTTAGCGGCGTGTACTGCTAATCATTCTGCGGAAAAAATTGAAATCGTAATTGATTCCACAAAATACAAGAACCCTGTTTTTGAACCAATTTTGGCGGATCCAACCGTGGTGAAGTCCACCGATGGATGGTTCTATGCTTATGGTACAATGGATAATTGGGGAGATGGAAATGGAATACATAAGGTGCCCATTATTCGGTCCAAAAACCTGGTCGATTGGACGTTCGTGAATGATGCTTTTTTGGAGAAACCTAATTGGAAAGCAGATGGCGGTATCTGGGCTCCTGATGTGGTAATGGTGAACGATAAATACTATTTGTATTATGCCTTTTCTACCTGGGGTGATCCTAATCCCGGGATTGGGTTAGCCATTGCTGATAGTCCGAAAGGCCCTTTTACCGATCATGGGAAGTTATTTTTGAGCAAAGAAGTAGATGTGCCTAATTCCATTGATCCATTTTACTTTGAAGAAAACCATAGAAAATATATGTTTTGGGGGAGCTATAGTAATGAGCCTACCCAAGGCACTTATGCTATTAAATTAACGGGAGATGGTACCCAAGTGCTTGCTATTAATGGGAAGATTAAAATTGCTGCTGGTGATTTTGAGGCTGTTATGATTCATGAACGAGATGGTTATTATTACTTTTTTGGGTCAAAAGGCAGTTGCTGCGAGGGTGAAAATAGTAGTTATCAGGTACGGGTGGGGCGGTCAAAGTCTTTACTGGGGCCGTATCTGGATAAAGATGGCAGACCGCTAATCGAAAGAGGAAATGGTACTATGCTCCTACAAAGAACGGGTGCCTACGCTGGGCCAGGTCATAATTCTAGAATAATAACCGATCATTCAGGAAATGACTGGATGCTTTATCACGCCATAGAGGTCAAGCAGCCACGTGTTTCCACCGGAGCGAACCGACGGGTGTTAATGCTCGATCAAATACTATGGAATAATAACTGGCCAGAAATAATAAATAGGTCACCTAGCAATTCTGACATCGCAAGGCCTGATTTTAATTAAATCTTTTACTAACGAAAACCATTTTAACACTATGAAATTAAAATCGAAAATTTCCTTTTTTTTAATGGCAGCTTCATCCTGGTGGGTTGCGGAAAAAAGGAAGAATCACAAGAAGTAGCAACAACGCAGCCACGTGATATATGGACCAAAGAGCAAGCCAATGAATGGTATGGCAAACAGGGCTGGTTAGTGGGTGCTGATTTTTTGCCGAGTACCGCTATCAACCAATTGGAAATGTTTCAGGAGGCTTCGTTCGATACCGCTACCATCAGCAAGGAGCTGGGCTGGGCACAGGAAATAGGCATGAATACGATGCGGGTTTACTTGCATGATTTGCTGTATGAGCAAGATTCCATCGGTTTTTTAATCGTGTGGATGTGTTTTTGAAAATTGCGGAAAAGCACAAAATAAAACCATTATTGGTACTGTTCGACTCTTGTTGGGATCCGTTTCCAGAGCTAGGAATTCAGCGAGCTCCTAAACCAGGTGTACATAATTCGGGATGGGTACAAAGTCCAGGTTTCCATGCTTTGAAAGATAGTACCGAGCATTCCAGGTTATTAAGGTATGTGAATGGTACGGTTGCCCATTTTGCCAGCGATGACCGTATTTTGGGGTGGGATATTTGGAATGAACCAGATAATACCAATAATACTGCTTATGGAAAAGTAGAACTGCCTAATAAGGTGGACTATGTTCTACCACTAATGAAAAAAGCATTTGTTTCAGCAAGGGCAGCCAATCCTTCTCAGCCACTAACAGCCGGTATTTGGGCAGGTGACTGGACCTCCTACGAAACTTTGAAACCCATCGAAAAAGTGAGTATTGATGAGTCCGATGTAATTTCGTTCCATAACTATAACAATGCGGAGGATTTTGAAAAGGTGATTAAACAATTACAGCAATATGACCGTCCGCTACTTTGTACCGAATATATGTCGCGTGGAAATGGTAGTTTCTTTGAAGGTTCATTGCCAATTGCCAAGAAATACAATGTCGCTGCAATTAACTGGGGACTGGTGGATGGTAAATCACAAACCATTTATCCATGGGATAGCTGGACAAAAACTTATGCTTCCGAACCGGACTTGTGGTTTCATGATATTTTTAGAAAAGATGGTACTCCTTATAAAAAAGAGGAAGTGGAGTTAATCAAAAGTTTGACGGCTTCGAAATAGTACAAGATTTAGTATTTTTTATGTCAAGGGTTGGTTACTGCCGACTCTTGACATTTTTTTAGGATGATTGTCCTAAGTATGAATTGATTATCTTAGTTTTGGGATCAGGTTACTATAGATGTTTATAGGTTTGAATCGCAGGTATGTCTCGCTATCATTTTGTATTTCTATTGCTTTTTTTTGCACCACCTGCTTTTTCTGAATGGAGCAGCTCAGACACCTTGCGTGTAAAAGGTAGTTTTTGGGATGCATCCACTGGCCATAATTTGCCCGGTGAAATAATGGCCAAGGTGAGGGGGGAAGTTCAGGATAAGGAAGTAAAGATTGGCACCAGTGGTTCCGACGGGAAGTTTAATATTATCATTCCCAGTAATGCCACCTATTTGTATTTTAAAACGGCTGGATATAAGGTATCACCCATTGTAATACAAAAAATTGGACAAGTTAAAAGCAAAGAAGATTTTCAAATTTTGGTACCGGTAATAAAAAATGATTCTTTCCAAATTGTTCAGTCGTATAGTTTAGCTCCAAAAGCGGAGCAACCAGATAATGAGAATACTAGTTTTTTTGAAGTACTGGATGCTGAAAATAGGTTCAAAATAAAAGCAAAAATTTGTTTCAGTTTACCTGATTCAAAAAATCCAATATGTATCGAAACTGATACTAGTGAGGCAGTTCCTTTTATCAATTTTGATAATAGTTTGAATTGGACTGTTTCCATAAATGCGGATGGCTACGAATATAATTCGGTTGTTTTAATCAAAACCAAAATACCGGGCAAACCCCTGCTTTATCAATTTAGACTGGTAGAGCAAAAACAAGAACTTGCGATGTCGCTTCAATTGAAAGAAATGGCCGTCAAAGAGTTTAAAGTTCAAAGAACAGACTTAAAGATGGGAGGTATGTGGGGGCCGGGCAAGATTGTTGAATCGCCTTATTTTACTATACGTGTTCGTTCAGGATCCTATATAGTGAGTTTGGTAATGAAAGATGGTCGTATCTTAAAAACAAAACCTTTTGATATATGGGAAGGTATTAACTTTCTAGGCTTGGACAAGTCTGATTTTGAAGCGGAAAGTTTAGAACAAGAAAATGATTTGTTGCCTGTTATGAAGGTGGTAAACTTGAAACAAAGAACGCTCTATTTCGACCAAAGCAGTTATGTTTTGAAACCTTCTAATAAGGCTGAATTAGAGCTAGTGGCCACCTATTTGAAATCGAACCCGGATTTGATCATACAAGTTAATGGTTATTCAGACGGTGTGGGTGACAAACAAAAAAATATGCTTCTTTCTGAATACCGCTGCCGTGTTGTGAAAACCTATCTTACTCAAAGAGGTGTACAACAAAAACAAATACAACTGTTTTGGTTTGGTGATGAAAGGCAATTGGAAGAAAATGAACCAGGATCAAGCTTGACCAGAAATAGGCGTGTGGAAATTTTATTAAAGTAACTTTTCGGAGGGAAGTTATTCTATTAATAATTTTCAGGATTAGTCTATTCGCTCTAAATCAATTTTTATGCGTTATTTTGGCTATATATTATTCAAATGAGTGCAAAAATAGATTTTTATAATTAAACTATATCACTATTCGATGTTAAAGCCTTTAAAATTTTTAGTATTTTCTTTTTTGTGCGTGTTCGTAACCACATCCGCTTTCGCCCAGAAAAAGAACCAAAAGCCCAATGTTATTTTTATTTATGCTGACGATTTAGGTTATGGGGATTTGAGCTCTTATGGTGCCACCAAAATCAGTACCCCACACATCGACAAATTAGCATTGCAGGGTATAAAATTTACCAATGCGCACACTACGTCGGCTACTTGTACCCCCTCACGATTTGGTTTGTTAACTGGAAAATATCCGTGGCGTAAAACGGGAACGAATGTACTGCCTGGAGACGCATCGTTGATTATTCCCACAGACAGATTAACACTTCCTAAATTATTTCAAAACGAAGGTTATAAAACAGGGGTAGTCGGAAAGTGGCATTTGGGATTGGGTGAGCCTAATCAAACAATTGATTGGAACAAACATGTGAAGAAAGGTCCTTTGGAGGTCGGTTTTGATTATTCTTATATTTTCCCAGCAACCGCTGACCGTGTACCAACGGTATTTATGGAAAACCAGGATGTTATTGGTTTGGATTCCGATGACCCGATTTCTGTGGATTACAAAAAGAAAATTGGCAATGAGCCAACGGGAAAAGAAAATCCTGAGTTGTTGAAATTAGATGCATCTCCAAATCATGGTCATAATAATACCATAGTAAACGGAATTGGCCGCATCGGCTGGATGACGGGTGGAAAACAAGCACGCTGGACGGATGAAGAAATCGCTCATGTATTTTTAAGCAAGGCGGAATCTTTTATTGAAAACCATGCAAAGGAGCCATTTTTCCTGTATTTTTCCCTAAATGACATCCACGTTCCTCGAATGCCTAGTACTCAGTTTAAAGGAAAGAGTGGTATGGGACTTCGTGGAGACTGCGTATTGCAGATGGACTGGACCGTGGGTGAAATCCTGAAAAAATTAGATGAGCTTAACCTGTCAGAGAATACTATTGTGATTTTCACTAGCGATAATGGTCCTGTTTTGGATGACGGCTATGCCGATAAAGCGGTTGAGCTGGCTTCTGGTCACAAACAAGGAGGCCCTTTTCGCGGCGGTAAATACAGTGCTTTTGAAGCAGGAACTAGAGTGCCATTTTTAATGCGTTGGCCCAAAGTGATCAAAGCAGGTTCTTCAACAGATGCTTTGGTGAGTCAGGTGGATATGGTAGGTTCTTTTGCAAAGTATTTTAACAAAAAACTTGAATTTGAAGATGCTCCCGATAGTTTTGACATTTGGTCCACGTTGGTAGGTAAGTCGAATAATGGACGCCAGTCGCTGATAAAACAAGGTGGTGCACTTTCGTTAACTATTGGCAATTGGAAATACATTGAACCAAGAAAAGGAGTGGCCTATATGAAATTGACCGGTATAGAAAGTGGAAATGATGAAAAACCACAGCTTTATGACCTGGCAAAAGACAAAGGTGAACTGGATAATGTAGCTTCCAAAAACCCTTCCAAAGTAAAACAAATGCAAGAGGAACTTGAAAAAATAAAAACGGACGGTCGTAGCCGGTAGGCACTCGACTTATCATATAAAAGGTCTCTAACACGGTGCTTATGCTGGGTTGGAGACCTTTTTCTTTGGACATTGATGGTTAGTTAAACCCTAACTTTTCTTTTTTACGTATTATGTAATTTTGATATTTAGTTTATT
>CAXBLH010000144.1:0-11525 GCA_963976315.1 uncultured Dyadobacter sp. | reverse complement strand
ACACTGGGTGAAGCAACTAGGTCTTTGATACCGTCGAAATCCAGGTCTTCATAAAACACCGCTGGAAATATATTAAAAACAATAGGACTCGTTTTTGGATATTCGTGTGTAAACGAAGTAAAGTTTGCTACAATACCCGGCGCTGAGTTATATAAAACCGAAATATGATTATTGCTCACATGACCTACTAACAAGTCTTTAAAACCGTCGCCGTTTATATCTTGTAATAAAATAGAGTTGCCAGCGTGCAAAACTTTGGCACCATCAAGCTTCGTAACGCCACAATCTCCACCGAATTCGAACCCTTCGGATGATCCTTTATGAAAATTACCCCAGCAGTCACCGTTACGGGCAAATACCGGCAGTTTTGAGGTACCCAAACTATCCGGAACACCAAACCTTTCCATGCTCAAATTTTGGTGCAACTCAATATAATTCCCTGAAAAATCAAAGGTGAGAATATCCAAATCGCCATCATCATCAATATCTACAATCCCTGGAATATCGGGGCCCGAAATTTGGAGATTCAATGGCCCTGAAAACCCTTTGGTATATAATGCTTCACGAATCAAACTAAAAACAGGCATTCCTGCATCACGAGACTGGCGATAAACGGTTAAGCCCAAGGAGGTACTCACAAACAAATCCTTATAACCGTCCAAATCATAATCTGCCAGTATCATCCAGTTGTCAAATTTGGGAAACACGGTTTCATAATAAGGCGCATGCTTAAAAACCATTTCACTACTTCCTGCTTGCTTTGGTACCGCTAAAAAGGTTGTTACCTTGCTATTGGTACGATCAAAAACAACGAGATCTTCCACTGCATCCTCATTCAGCTTCATTTTGCTAAACTGCATCGCATTCAGTCCACCCGCCCAGGGGTTCCATACCGCCCGACCATTCGACTCCAAAACCGTGATGGTATCCATTTTGAACCATGGTGTTTGCGCTTGAATAGAACTTCCCGTTAAAATGATATACATGATTAGAAGTAAACCATGGCAATTCTTGTGGTTGATTGCAGAAATATCCATTAATTTTGTATTTATTTTCATTGAAAGGACGGTAGCTTATATTGCTAACGAAAACTCCGTCCATTTGATTGAGCCCAATTGTAATCTTTATTTAAGAATTCCTTTGACAAACTATATGTTTACCAGCACTGAAACTATTTATCAAATTTACCTCAAACATCCTCATGTTTTTACGGATACCCGGCAATTAGTTGTTGGCGGAATATTTTTTGCGCTCAAAGGAGACAATTTCGATGGAAACCAATATGCCAAAGATGCATTAGCAAAAGGAGCTTCCTATGCCGTAGTGGACGACCAGCATGTAGCATTGGATGAGCGCTATTTACTAGTCGAGGATGTATTATTGAGCTTACAAGATATGGCACGTCAACATCGGAAAACTTTTGAATTCCCCGTTATCGCTTTAACGGGTAGTAATGGCAAAACGACTACCAAAGAGTTAATAGCTAGGGTATTGTCTATGAAATACAACACCTATGCTACTAAAGGGAATTTCAATAACCACATAGGTGTACCCCTCACCTTGCTATCTATCCTACCAAACAAGCATGAAATGGCTGTCATTGAGATGGGGGCCAACCATCAGGACGAAATTGCTTTATTATGTACTATAGCTTTACCCACTCATGGTTTAATCACGAATATTGGGAAGGCGCATCTGGAAGGATTTGGTGGAATGAAAGGTATCTTAAAAGGGAAAGGTGAATTATTTGATTTTCTGTCCAAAAAGAAAGGCATTGTTTTCGTAAATACGCACCAAGACAATGTCATGGAGATGGTCAGTAAGCGTAGAGCATTTGGTGAAATTGTATTTTACAGAACCAGTAATAGCAATGTAAATCCAGAATTGGTTCAGGCTGCACCACAGGTTATTTATAAAACCAACGCTGGTAAAACGATTCATACCCAACTTCCTGGCAGCTATAATTTTGACAATATGTGTGCCGCTATGGCCATTGGCAAGCATTTTGATGTAACTGAGGAAGATATTCATGAAGCAATTGGCACCTACCTCCCCGACAACAACCGTTCCCAGTTCATTACCAAAGGCACCAATCGCATTTTGTTGGATGCCTATAATGCCAACCCTTCGTCAATGAAAGCAGCACTGGAAAGTTTTGCAGCTTTACCTGCCGACCGAAAAATAGTGATTTTGGGAGATATGTTTGAGCTAGGAACGGAGTCGGATGCAGAACATTTGGCGCTGGGAGAATTTATTGCTGCACAGTCTTTCGATCTGGTAATACTATCTGGTGCATTGATGCAAAAAGCACTTCCAGCTTTACCAAAGGCTTACTATTTCCCCGACAAATTTTCTTTACATAATTGGGTGATGGATAATCCGCAAACGAATACCCATTTCTTGATCAAAGGCTCACGCGGTATGGCATTGGAAACCATTATAGGTATTATGCCAGACGGATTATAATCCACACTAGGCCGATATCGTTATATTTATCTCCAAAATAACCATATAGTACAAATCTATTGATATATAGATATTAACAATAACTATTCATTTCTCATAAATAAAATCAAATTCGGTAAATAAAAACAACTCTTTCCTTGAATAATACCAAGCCTGCTATTGCCTCCAAATTCCGGGATAGGTAAATTTGTACAAGTTAAATAAGTACAATTTTAGACTACTCAATTAAAGATGGCAAATAAACTATTATCGGTAGGATCTGTATTCCCCGAATTCAAAAAAACTGCGGTTGTTTCCTTAGAAAATGGCAACGAATTTTATGATATCACTTCGGAAGATCACAAAAACGCTGACAAGTGGATGGTGATGTTCTGGTGGCCAAAAGATTTTACTTTTGTATGCCCTACTGAAATTGCTGAGTTCAACAAACATGTGGAAGATTTCAGTGACCGTGATACCGTTCTTATTGGTGCCTCTACCGACAGTGAGTTTGTTCACCTAGCATGGCGTAAAAATCATGACGACTTACGTGGACTTCAATTCCCCATGTTAGCAGACACTTCTAAATCTCTTGCAGAAGAGTTAGGAATCCTTGAAGCAAACGAAAAAATCGCGTACAGAGCAACTTATATTGTTGATCCACAAGGAATTGTTCGTTGGGTAAGCGTAAACGATCTTTCTGTTGGACGTAATGTAAATGAAGTTATCCGCGTTTTGGATGCACTTCAAACTGATGAACTTTGCCCTTGTAACTGGCAAAAAGGGGAAGCAACTTTAGCTTAACCTGCACCCATTAACAAAACCGTTCACCGCTAGCTATTCTTAACTTTCTCAGCTAATCGTGAACGGTTTTTTGTGACTTCTCTTCTCAAAACAAATCTATTTAACTTTACTATTATGTATCCTTTTGCAGCAACAGGGAGTACAAAAGACTCTTTGTACAAAGAATATAACATCCCAGAAACATTTGAAAGTGTGTTAATTGAAAAGTTGGCAGCACTGGACCATCGGTATCTTAAAGATTTAAAAATTAATCTATCGAATGTTTTAAAATCTCAAAATCTGACAAAAAAGGAAGCTTACCTTATTGCACTATCCGTTGCCATCAATGAGAAAAATGCAATTTTAATACAAACTTTAGAGGAACTTGCGAAACTAGAAAGCGCTGAGGACAAAGAAATTGCCGAAGTTTCTGCTTGTGTTTCTTTAATGAACGCTAATAATGTATTCTATCGGTTCCGTCATTTCATGGACAAGGAATATTACAATACAGCACCAGCAGGTATCAAAATGAGTATAATGGTAAATCCTGTACTAGGAAAAGAGTTTTTCGAATTATTGAGCTTGGTGGTTTCCTCCCTGAACGGTTGCGAAATGTGTGTGACCTCGCACGAACAATCGGTATTAAATCATGGCGGTTCACAGGCTCGTATTTTTGATGCCGTTCGTGTTGGAGCCATTTTCAAAAGCTTCACCGTATTGCTTTAAAGATGTGACAATTCATGAGGCTCTGAATCAATAGTAAACGATTGGTTCAGAGCTTTTTTCTTGCCCAAGGAAGCATAAACCATTTCCTCCTGCCCGACAAATTATCTATTAGAGTATGCCACAGAAATACTAATATCTTCCTGAAATTACAAATGCAGCCTTAATTAGATAAAATATCTAAAATGGAGCCACTACAACCAATTTGTATCTAGTATTCTTCAATTTCGTGGTTTTTCTTAGTAAATTTGTGCTTATATTTTTGAACAAAAAAACATAATTCAAGTAATGGCAACAACGACTGAAAAGTACATACCATACAAAGTAAAAGACATTACATTAGCAGAATGGGGTCGCAAAGAAATTAGCTTGGCCGAAGCAGAAATGCCTGGCTTAATGGCTATTCGTGCGGAATATGGCCCTTCACAGCCTCTTAAAGGCGCACGTATTGCTGGATGTTTGCACATGACCATCCAGACTGCGGTATTAATCGAAACATTGACTGCATTAGGAGCCGAGGTTACTTGGTCTTCTTGTAATATATTCTCTACTCAAGACCACGCAGCGGCGGCAATTGCAGCGGCTGGTATTCCTGTTTATGCTTGGAAAGGCATGACCGAAGAGGAATTTAACTGGTGTATTGAGCAAACCTTATTCTTTGGTGAAGAGCGTCAGCCGTTGAACTTGATCCTGGATGATGGTGGCGACTTGACTAATATGGTTTTTGATGTTTACACAGAACTAATTGCGGGCATCAAGGGTCTTTCAGAAGAAACAACGACTGGTGTTCATCGTCTATATGACCGTTTCAAAAATGGTACTTTACACTTACCAGCTATCAATGTAAATGACTCCGTTACGAAATCGAAATTTGACAACAAATACGGTTGCCGTGAGTCTTTGGTAGATGCTATCCGTAGAGCTACTGACTTAATGCTTGCTGGTAAAGTAGCAGTTGTAGCAGGTTACGGCGATGTAGGTAAAGGTTCAGCAGAATCACTTCGTGGTGTGGGTTGCCGTGTATTGGTTACAGAAATTGACCCAATATGTGCGCTTCAAGCTGCTATGGACGGTTTTGAAGTAGTAACGATGGATGAAGCCGTTACACGTGCAAACATCATTGTAACTGCTACTGGTAATTATAACATTATCACAGATCGTCATTTCAAAAATATGCGCGATAAAGCCGTTGTTTGTAATATTGGTCACTTCGATAATGAAATCGACATGGCATGGTTGAACAAAACGCATGGTGCAAGCAAAAATCAAATTAAGCCACAGGTAGATATGTATACGATCGATGGTAAAGACATTATCGTATTGGCAGAAGGACGTTTGGTTAACTTAGGATGTGCAATGGGGCACCCTTCGTTTGTGATGTCATGCTCTTTCTCAAACCAAACTTTGGCACAAATTGAACTTTGGACTAACATAGATAGCTATGAAAAACAAGTTTATGTATTGCCGAAACTTTTGGATGAAAAAGTAGCTGCTTTCCACTTGGAACACGTAGGTGCTAAACTTGAAACGTTAACAGAAAAACAAGCAGCTTACATCGGTGTATCTACCGAAGGGCCGTTTAAAGCTGAAACTTACCGTTATTAAGGTTTAGTCATATATCAAGATTTAGGGCGTCTTATGCAAATAGGACACCCTATTTTTTTGGGTGCTATCCCTGAAATTATTCCCTTTCCTAAAAGCTGAATTTCACACTGGCAACTACTTGGGTAGGCCTCAATAAATAGTCCGAAGTAACATAGGAAAAAGACTGGCTTGAAACGGTGGTGAGTGAGCTGGTATTCCAAACATTATTCCAATTCAGCTCCAAATCCACACCTGTCTTTGCCATTTTGTATCGAAAGACCATATCCGTGAACATATTCCTACGATTGGCTGCATTCCCAAAATGATTGACGTAAAAGTCATTTTGAATGGTAAAAAAGGCCCCTTTGAACGGATATATCAGCATTTTTAATTGGTTAATCTGCTGCACTGTCGCTTTATTTCTTTGATCGGCAATTCGGTTGCCAAATGCGTTTAATTTATAAGAATAGTCAAAATCAATGGATTTATTAAAGTTGGTATTGATCCTGGCATTCGGCATGGTGCTTCTGGTAGTAACCTTTGACAACTTTCCATTGATCAACTGTTGGGTGCTGCCATTATTCAATTTAAGGCCTATTGAAATATTTGTTTTAATACCAGTAAAATACTTTCCTATTTGAGAAGATATCGTACCACTTTGTGTCCGATTAGCAATCGCCTGAGCCGAATACTCCATGGCGCCATTCTCCGACAATTTGCTGCCGTATAACAAATTACTATTCCCAAAGTTGCCCATCGCCATAACCTGACCAAAAATAGCATTCAACGGATTTCGATAGTATATTCCGAGTGTAGCGTTTCCTATTTTCTTTTGTTCCAGAGGCACATCTCTCAGTTGCATAGTTCTGTAGTTCCGCATAATATACCCGAAGTGGATGTCTTCCAATTCCCCAAATTGATTTTTATATCCAACGGCTCCGCTCCCTACCCAAAATGCGTTTAAATCCTTCCGAATAGAGAGTCGAGGTTCATAAACCACCTTATTCAAGTCAATCTTCTTTGTTAATTCTCGGTCTTCAATTTTGAAATCACTGTAACGAAGTGGACTTTCCAACTTAATTCGCCAACTTTTCTTTTTCCATTCCACTTGTAAGGCTGCATAAGGTTCAATCCGCATCCAGTTCAAATGGTTCTCAAACTTTTTGGCAAGTGGTATCTTTTCACCTGCACTAGGAATTTCCAAATCAGTGCTCAATTGTTGATGTTCAACCTGTATCCCCATTTTTGGAATCAATGTAAAATTACCCACTGATTTGGTTAAGCCTACAGAATTATTGGCATAAAAAGCATTTTGGGTTATATCTTGCCGAATGCCAGTCAAGGAATCCGATTGACCTAATAAATCAGAAAACTGTCCGGGACGTACCGTTAAAGCTTGAGGCAATTTGTTCCACGAAAGATAACTATCTACCGTAATTAGCTGTTTACCCAGCCTGTGGATATTGCTCAAGGTATTGGAAATAGAAAAATAGAGATTCTGAACTTGTTGCTCTAATCGTATATCATTCCTTACTAACATTCCCGTTTGCCTATTCCAAAAACCTTTTCCGGTCAACAAATTATTCAAATATTTTCGTTTGGTATTCCTTTCAAGGTTGACATTCACTTCCAAGGATTCATTACTGAGCCGATTGTATTTTTGTTCCAAAACCGAAATCGTATCTGTTCCCGTAAAGTAAACGGTTTGTGTACTAGCCCGTTGTTTTTGAACATCATTCAAGTAGGCGGTGTTAACCCTCATCTGAAAGTCGTTTCCCAATTTTTTAAGATAGTTGATACTCCCTAAATGCGTATTATTATTCAACCAACGGGTATTAGAAAAAGAGGGCGAAGCAATGGGCATCACCTGAACCCGATCCGTTTTGGTATCGATATTATCCCGATTAAACCTACCAGTGGATGCTAATGTTACAATCTGACTCCCTACATCCAACCCAATATTATTCGATTGATAAGTACCCAAAAACTGATTATTATTCGTAAACAGCATAGGTGTAACATTGGCATCCCATAGCATAGGAGCCAGTCCAGCACCCAGTTTGGCCGACCCGGTGGTAGTCACTTTCTTCTTAAGACGAATGTTAATGGCTGCTTTGTCTGAAAATACGAGGCTATCCAGCATACGTATGGGCTGGTGATTTTCTAGTACCTCCACCGAGTTAACAGCATCCACCGCAAGGTTGTCATTGGCTAGCTTATACTTACCACCCAGCAGGTCTAGGCCATCGATATAGTATTTATTTATCGGATTTCCTTGGTACAAGATTTGTCCATTGGCAAGCACTTCCACTCCCGGAAGTTTGCTAATGACATCACTAATCACACGATCATTTTTGCTTTTGAATGCATCTACGGAATAAGAAAGCGTATCGCCATGGCGGGTAATTGGCTCCCGTTTGATGGCGACTTCTTTTAAAGCTATACTTTCCTCCCCCAGTCGAAAATTCGTAACCTGAGAAACATTGGCTACCCGTCTTTCCTGTACAGCATAGCCCAACGTACGTACCCTCACCAGTACCGAATCCACTTTTTCGTTACAAGCTATAGCGTACTTACCTTCTTTTTCGGTGATACCAAAGGCTACTATCTTGGCATTTCGTAGGTCATGAATAGTAATACTAGCTCCCGGAATAGCTTCACCGGCAGCACTTTGCACCCGACCGGTAAAAACCGATTGCGCTATTAACTGGACGGGAGCCCAAATTATAAAAATAAACAAATAGCTTAATCGCACGGGTTATCAATTATGATATTTAACAACTACTTCTATTACTACTTACTGTAACTCTAATGGATTATTATTCCAAGCCCTTTTACGTTTCTGTTGCTCTCGGTTCATAGACTCTCCATTAAGCGTAAGTTTATCCATAGACCTTCCAGTACTCCTTTCCATCGCTCCCAAACCGTTTATCCTGGCATCCTCTCGCAATTCAAACGCTTTATTTCTATTGGTTTTAAGTAACTCTCCAGTACGATTTAAGGCATAAGAATCTTTAATTTTTAGGTCGCTATTGGAAAGTGCCGATAAAGTAAAAACATAATGTTCCTTGGTATCTCCAACTTGCACGACCAAGCCTGGTAACCCCCAAAATACGTATGGCCCATCAGCAACAGGAACCACCATGGTAAACCAAGCTACATAATCCCTACCCGCATAGGATGTGGTGGCTTTGGTGCACACAAAACCAGAAATAGTATCCGTCTCCTCGGTTATGGTCCATTTCAACTTAGCTTCCACTGGGAATAAAAACTGGTTAAAGAGTATCTTTTCGACAGTCTCAGCAGATCGATCGGCATAATTCTTGGTCGTAAACTGATTAAACATCGTCTTAAACCGATACTTCGGATCCGCCATATACTCTTGCGGTGATAGCTTACCGGAGTTAATTAAAGCTTTAATAGAATCTGTTTTTCCAAAATTCTCAGAGTAGAAAAAGGATTGCTTCATGGCTTTGATATCCAAAAAGAAATCCTCCTCCATTTTTCGGTTCAGATCCGTACTGTCTGGACAAAAAATCAACTGGTATTGCACCTTGATATTGGTATTACCAAGTCCACTAAAAAATAGAATCGCCGCTAATAAAAGATTGGTCATATACACCAAAAGTTAAAGGATATTTACAGAAGTACTATCATCGCAAAACAACTAATTAAATAGGTACTCCTGCACAACCAAAGATCTGTATGCTACTCCTCAGGTGCTTCCAGTTCTAATGGATTATTATTCCAAGCCTTTCTATTCCGAAGTGACTTATCCGTTGATGGTACACCATTAAAGGTAACAACCCCAAAATGTCTTTCTATTTCGGGCATGGGATCTTTTCTTACTTCTTCTCGGTAATCAAATACCTTCTTCGCATTTGTGTCCATTGTTTTACGAGCTGTGGCGTGCTCTGGCCATTCCAATATCGAGCCCTTATATTGACCGAATTGTTGCAGCGTAAAATCATAGTCGTTGTCGGTATCACTTACTTTAATGATAAGGCCTGGTAAACCCCAAAATAAATAGGGACCGTCAGAAATTGGAATTTCGGCTGCAAACCAAGCTATATAATCCCGACCTGCAAAAGTGGTCGTGGCTTTGGTGCAAACCAAGCCAGAAATCGAATCCGTTTCTGTACCGATTTCCCATTTTAAATGATTTTTTACCGAATATTTAAATTGATTGATAGATATTGTCTCAAATATTTGACTGTCCTGCGAATCATAGGATTTTGAAATAAATTTCATAAAAGCTGAATGAAACCTGTATTTCGGATCGCCCATATATTCACTGGCAGACAAAAGTCCTGCATTCCTCAAACCCTTTATTGAGTCCGCCTTCAAGAATTTTTCGGAAGCAAAATAGGACTGTTTGTTTTCTTTGAGCGTCAAATAAAACAGCTCCTCTTTTACGTTTTTATAATTTGTGGAATCAGGATGATAGGTAAGGCGATACTCCGCACGATAATTGGGAGTAATGCCTAACATTAAAAAAATGGAGATAAAGAAATTCATAGATTCTGACTTAATATATAAATCCGTCTAGCTAAAATAGACGGATTTAAATTGATTTTAATTACAAAATTCCTTTTCAAGAATATCAAAAAAACATTCGACATCACAATCAGAATCATAAGTGACCGGACCGTCAGGTGTACATGCTGTCCCACAGGATAAAGCAAAACACTCAACTTCTCCAATTGGCAAAATTTCCAATACAACATTTTCAGTTTTAGAAATTTCAGCACCTTCTACTTTCTCCTCTTTCATGTCCTCTGCATTGGCAAATGAGACGGCACAAAGCATCATGAATAAAACTAGTAATTTTTTCATAAAAATAATATTAAAATGTGAAATGATTATTATTACTTTTGATTACAAATATTTGTAATCAACAATGTAAAATTATATCACATCAGTTCTAATCCTGCTATCACATATGCACCTATTTTTACCAATTTATCAAAACATTGTGCAAAAAAAATCAACAAATTAGAATCAACAAATCTACCACTATGAATTTTGGATATAAGCTAAGAAAACTAAGAGAAGAAAAACGAATTACTGCCAAGGAACTGGCGGACCATTTGGCAATAGATTTAGCCACTTTAAATCGCATTGAAAATAATAAGATCAAAAGCATTAAACCGCAATTGTTAATCAATATCAGTGATTACCTAAAGGTAAGCATCAGTGATTTGTTTGAACAAGAAATTGCTCTAGCCCCCCCCCCTCGATTCCCGAAGGCCAAAAAGTTATTCCAATTTCCGAAGTTCACCAATTGTACGTTCAACTATTAAAGGCAAAAGATATGGTTATTGAAGCTTTACAAAAGGAAATCGAGCATCTGAGTATGCAATAAAAAAGTATCCCATTGGCTCGATAGCCAATGGGATACCCTTCGGTAATAAGAATAAAAATGATTTTTATTATTTCGAGGAAGAACCAGAAAGCTTGTCTATATCATTTGGAGAAATATCCAAAGTTCGAATTGGAAATGGTATCGAAATATTTTCGGAATCAAATGCCGCTTTTATACTTTTTATTGCGGCACTCTTTGCAGGCCCCGGCCCGGTCTTTAGTGGATCTATCCAGAAAAGTATTCGAAAATCGATACTGCTTTCACCAAAATCAGTAAATTCTAAATCCACGTTTCGAGTCGTACTCAAATGATCAATAGATTTCACGGCAGCAATAGCAACCCGTTCTACCTGTTCAAGATCAGAATCATATCCCACGCCACACTGCAAAATAATACGCCTTTCACCCGAATGGGTATAATTAACAATCGGCTTTTGAAAAATATCTTTACTTGGCAACTCCACATTTTGACCTGAAAAGTTATCCAACACAACGGATCTTAGGTTGATCGATTTTACTTTGCCCAAAAAACCATTGGTTTCTATTACATCTCCTACTTGTATAGGACGCTGAATGGCGATAAATGCTCCAGAAATAAACTGCTTCCAGAAATAATCTGCACTCCG
>CAXBLH010000143.1:0-11568 GCA_963976315.1 uncultured Dyadobacter sp. | reverse complement strand
GTAGAGTCGCAAAATAGCTATTTTTAAAAATTGGGCTTCAATAAGTATTTGGCATAAAATTCATCAATTACCTTTACAACATCGTCGGGTGTATCCACCACACTGATCAATTTCATATCCTCAGGGCTAATATTTTTCTCTATTAGCATCACATTTTTGATCCAGTCAAGTAGTCCGCTCCAATAACTAGATCCCACCAATACAATGGGGAAGCGACCAATTTTTTTGGTTTGTATCAAGGTCATAGCTTCAAATAGTTCGTCTATAGTCCCAAAGCCTCCAGGCATCACAATAAACCCCTGAGAGTACTTTACAAACATGACCTTTCGGACAAAGAAAAAATCAAAGTTTATATTTTTGTCTGGATCAATATAAATATTACTATGCTGTTCAAAGGGAAGTTTGATGTTCAGCCCCACCGATTTCCCGCCTTGTTCAAAAGCGCCTTTGTTACCTGCTTCCATAATACCAGGGCCTCCACCAGTAATTACACCATAGCCATGACGGACTAATTTCGCTGCTATTTCTTCCGCTGTTTTATAGTGAGGACTGTCGGGCAAAGTACGAGCCGATCCAAAAATGGAAACGCAAGGACCAATTTTTGCAAGGTGATCAAATCCATTTACAAATTCTGACATTACCTTGAATATGACCCAAGAGTCAGCACTTTTGATCTCGCTCCAATTTCGGTCTGCAAATGCTTCCTTGATCTTTGTTTCATCTTCTTTAATCGCCGGATTCATTAAAGACAAATCCGTTGCTTGGTTATTTTCGTTGTTGATTTCTTCACTCATAACTTAAAATTCAAATTAATAAATGTGTAGCTATTACCTTTGTAGGAATACAAATTAATATTTTGCTTTAACATCGTAGTATTCCCATAAAAGGTGGATACAATTAACAAAAAAGAAATGAGAAAAATTGCAATTGGATCGGATCATGCTGGATTTCCATATAAACAGCCGATAATCACTTGGTTGACAGAAAATGGATTTGAAGTGAAAGATTTCGGTACTTATAGCGACCAATCAGCGGATTATGCAGACTTTGCACATCCTGTTGCCAACGCTGTAGAATCAGCGGCGTTTGAAAAAGGGATTCTGTTATGTGGCAGTGGACAAGGAGTTTGCATGACTGCAAATAAGCATCAAGGAATTAGAGCCTCATTGGTATGGGACGTAGCACTGGCCCCACTTGCACGTCAGCATAATGATTCGAATATCGTTTGTTTTCCAGTAAGATTTATTAGTTTAGAAACTGCAATATCAGCACTAGAAGCCTTTCTTAGTACCGAATTTGAAGGAGGAAGACATCAGTTGCGCGTTAATAAAATGTCGTGTTAAATTAATTTGCGGACCGCTCATAAATCCCTTTCCAAGCACTCAAATGGTATTTCTTTTTGAGTGCTGGAACCCTTTCCAATAAATTAGGCATGACACCTTCCTTATCAATGACATAGTCGGGAGGGTCTTTTCTGAAATTATCGTAAGCCTGAATTACATTTTCATAATTATTCAGATCTTTTAAAAATGGCCTAGCCAAATCCCAGTTTAAGTAAGGGGTGGCAGTGAAGTTATTTAAATACTCCCCTTCATGAAAACCTAGTACTAAAATCCGCTTATTATTAATTTCTGCCGGTAAAGCTGCTAATTCTGTTTGCAAATTTTCCAGTCGGCCCACGGCTAGGTTGGGTATTATCCCACGCATACCCTGGTACTGTAGCAGCACTATGGCCGTTGCCATGAACGTAAATTGAAGTTCAGCTATGAAATATTTTTTCTTAAAACTTTCAAAGTAATAGGTGGCAAAAAAAACAGTTGGCGGAATAAATATGATAAACTGCATGGGCGCCAAATATTGCATCAATGGAATCGTACCTAAAGCTACTAAAAACCAAAGAGCGAGTACTTGTTGAACTCTGGTTTGGTAATTAACAAATCCCATGGAGGTAGAAATCCGCATAAAACCCAAAACACCAAAAAGCAGCGGCAAAGACAAGGTGGCAAATAAGGACAAGAAATCATTGAGATTATACTGCTTTACCTGAAAAACAGAGGTGAGTAAGTTTCTATTCAAACTCTCAATGCTATCATTCATATAAAAAAACAATACGACTAATAGGAGTGGGAAAAGTGATCCAAAAAGGCCTAATAAATGAAACCTAATATTGGAACCCGTGTAAAAGAGCAAGACCAAGAAACCCCAAATCATGAACAAAGAGGCCGGTAAATAGAATAATGCGGCGATACCAATATAGAGTCCCATTTCAAATACTTGTACTGATAACTCTTTTTTAATAAGCATTTTCACCACGGTACCAAAAGCAAACAGCAAAAAGGTATTCGCCATCAACATAGGCGAAAGTGTACCCAAGTCGAAAGATATATTTAGAAAAATGGCATATAAAGCACCTGGTACAAAAGTTCTTTTATTAAAAACTTCTCGGCTCCGTATAAGTTGGTTAAAATATAAAATTTGAATCAGAGAAACAGCCATAGCACCAAACTGAAAAGCCCATTGGGTTCTTCCAAATAAGGTATCCAAGAGCCAGTAAGTCAATCCTGAAAGTGGACTTATATTGTCCCAAATATCTTTATAAAGCATAAATCCATGCCCCATTTGCTCACCTACCAACATCCAGCTCAGCTCTGGAATTAGCAAAGGAGCTCCACCAATAAAAAAAGGTAGCCTTAAAAGCAGAAAAAAAACAATCAGACTTACCGTCTGATAACGGGCATTAACTCTAAAAAAACTAAGCACAAGGCTAACAAGTTATACGTCTTTAATTAATAAGTTTCACGAAATTACAATTACGATCCCGACAATAACAAAATAAGTATGGATATTTGCAGTTATTTTAAATGTAACCACCCAATTAAAGTATAAGGGTAGTTATA
This sequence comes from uncultured Dyadobacter sp., assembly GCA_963976315.1. GTDB lineage: Bacteria > Bacteroidota > Bacteroidia > Cytophagales > Spirosomataceae > Dyadobacter. The sequence goes on along the minus strand of CAXBLH010000143.1, from coordinate 8,671 downwards.
TAAATGAATCATATAAGATGGAATCAAAAAGACAGCAGAAGGTAGGTAGACAAATACAAAAAGATTTAGGTGATATCTTTCAAAAAGAGGCACAACATTTAATAATTGGGTCTTTTATAACAATAACTGCAGTACGAGTAACACCTGATCTAGGAATTGCACGTGCGTATATCAGTTTTTTACCCGACAAAAATAAGGAGACTTTACTCAAAACAATACAACAAAACACCAAGTTCTTACGTCAAAAATTGGGTGACCGCGTTCGTCATCAGTTAAGAATTGTTCCTAATTTGCAGTTTTATCTGGATGATACAGCAGAGTATGCTGCTAAAATGGATCAATTATTCTCCGGAATAGTGATTCCACCTGTTTCTCCTGACGACGAAGACGAAAATAATTCATAAGATTTTGGTGGCTTTATGAACCTTCCTTTTAGGATTGCCTTACGATACTTTTTTTCGCGCAACAAACGAAGCTTTATTAGTTTGATTGCTAGGATAGCCATGTTTGGCGTAGCAGTAGGCACCATGGCCCTGGTGGTGGTGCTTTCTGTTTTCAACGGGATGGAAGAATTGAATCGTAGTATTTTCAAAACCTTTGATGCTGACATTACCATTACGCCTGCACAAGGAAAGCGTTTCACAGTGGATCCCTTATTGATAAATAAACTTAATAACATCAATGGTGTTCATTTGGTAACGCAAGTAATAGAAGACAACGCATTAGCCCGGTACGGAGACCAGCAAAGTATTATTCGACTGAAAGGCGTGGATAGCACCTTTATTGAAAGAAAGCAGCTGGATACCGCCATCGTAGAAGGACGGTTATTATTAACGGGTGAAAATGGTACCCCTTTTGCCATTATTTCCGAAGGAGTACGAAGTGCCCTCTCTATTTCCTTGCAGGACTTATTAATACCTTTGGAGCTTTGGTACCCAAAAACAGGCTCGAAAACCATTAATACCACTGCTACCAATGCTTTTAGTCAAATGAACGTACATCCTGCTGGTGTATTTTTTATTGAAACCCGTTATGATGATTTCGTAATTGTTCCACTGAAAATTGCAGAAACACTGTTGCAATACCATTCTGAAAGAACAGCCATTGAAATTCAGATGGAAGAGAACGCAAATATGGAAGAGGTAATTAGGGCTATTAACAAAGAGATGGGTCCAAAATATATGGTGAGGGATCGCGACGCCATGAACGCCGACCTGTTAAGAGCTATTGGAATAGAAAAACTGTTTGTAACCTTTACGCTTTCCTTTATTATTTTGGTAGCAGGTATAAACATTTTCTTTTCGCTAAGTATGCTGGCTATTGAAAAAAAGAAAGATATTGAAATGCTCTATGCCTTGGGTGCAGAACCTAAATTAATTACTCAAATATTTTTAACAGAAGGCGCAATAGTAGCCCTTTCTGGTGCTATATTCGGTATAATTGCTGGCATTGCACTTTGTTTGGCCCAGCTTAAATTTGGATTTGTGTCTATGGGAATGGCATCTTCTTTGGTGGATGCTTATCCGGTAAAAATCATCTGGCAAGATATTTTATTGTCTGGAACCATCATCGTTTGTATCACGCTTTTGGTCTCGTACATTCCAGCCAAACAAGCGGCAGTAAGCATTACAAGAGAACCCTAATGGTGATTGTACCATTTTATCTATAAAATAGTTGTTAACTAAGAAACTTATACAAGTTAAGTGGTGAACATGATCAACAAGAATATTATCAAAAAGAGCCTTTACATTTCGTTTATTTGTCTGTTTTCATTTCTAGCAACAGAGCACTCTTTTGCGAGCACACTTTCTGTAAAAACAGATACGACCTATCGCCGTAACCCAGGCCTTAGCACCAAAAATGGAGCTTACCAGCCAGAAAGGACGCAAAAAAACAATTTGATATATACCCGTTTGGATATTCAGTTTGACTGGGATCGCCAGCGTGTACCAGCCTCTGCTATAATCAAGTTCCGACCTCATTTCTACCCGCAAAATACGATTGAACTGGATGCCAAAGGGTTTGATATAAAAGGTGTCTATCAATACGTGGATTCAGAAGACTTATCCACGGCTACTTTTAAAGAGATAGATGCTAAAAAAGGCAAAAAATTGGACTACCAATATAATCAAACGAAGCTGATAGTAAAACTTGATAAAGCCTATTCTCGAAAAGATACCGTCCTGATTAAGATCGATTATGTAGCCAAACCCAATGAACTGCCGAATGACCTTTCCAAAAATATGTCAAAAGAGAAAGGCCTTTATTTTATCAATCCAGACGGAATGGAGGAAGGCAAGCCTAGACAAATATGGACACAGGGCGAAACCAATGGCAGCTCCTGTTGGTTCCCTACCATCGACGCCCCCAACCAAAAGTTCACCCACGATATTTTTATTACTACGGATAGTTCCAATGTTACCTTATCCAACGGCCTATTAATTAATTCCGAAACTTACGGTAATGACCAAAGAACAGACCATTGGCGGCAGTCCATACCTCACGCACCCTATTTAGCAATGCTGGCAGTAGGCAATTTTGCTGTAGCAAAGGATTTTATGCCTAATGGGATGGAACTAACTTACCTAGTTGAACCGCAGTATGCAGCTGATGCCCACGCTATTTTTGGGAGGACACCCAATATGATCGCATTTTTTTCCAATGTATTTGGTATTTCATTTCCTTGGGAAAAATATGCGCAAATAGCCGTAAGAGATTTTGTAGCAGGAGCAATGGAGAATACAACGGCAACGGTTCATGAGGAAGGAATCCAAAACGACACACGCTCATTGGTAGATGGAAATTCCGATGCAGTAATTGCCCATGAACTAGCTCACCATTGGTTTGGCGATTATGTTACGGCCGAAGAATGGGGACAATTACCACTTAATGAGTCATTTGCAAATTATTCCGAATATTTATGGTTCGAATATGCCCATGGTAAAGACGAAGCCGACTGGATGAACCTACAAGAATTAAAACAATATCTTGCCGAATCGGAAACGAAAAAAGTACCCCTCATTAGGTATTTTTACAAACAAAGTGAAGATATGTTCGATAGCCATTCTTACGCAAAGGGTGGCAGAGTGCTGCACATGCTTCGCAAATATGTAGGAGATGATGCCTTTTTTGCCTCCTTGAAATCCTATCTTAAATCAAATGCTTTGGGCACCGCTGAGATTGATGATTTGAGAAAGGCATTTGAGAAAGTAACAGGGGAAGATTTAAACTGGTTTTTTGACCAATGGTTTCACAAACCCGGACATCCAGTTCTTAAAATAAAGCAGGATTATTCATTCGCCACTAAAAAAGTAAAATTAACAGTACAACAATTACAGGACACCCTTTCCGCTACCGTTTATCGATTGCCCGTGAAGGTGGATGTTTGGAATGGAGAGAAGAAATCTCAATACGAAATAATTGTGGAGCAGGCCACCCAAATATTCGAATTTCCTGCATCGGAAAAACCCAGTTTGGTGCTATTTGATAGTGAAGCCCAATTACTAGGAACCATTGACCACGAAAAAGACCGACAGGAAATGATTTTCCAGTACTATCACGCCGACAGATTTCAGCCAAAATTTGAAGCCATTGCCCAAGTAGAAGGCAAATTAGCAGATGTAGCTGTTCGGGAACTTTTGGTAAAGGCAATGGAAGATCCGTTTTGGAAAATTAGACAAATGGCCGTTGCTAACTTTGCGGAATACGACGGACAGGACTTTGCGGAAATAGAAAAAAAGATTCAACACCGTGCTAAGATTGATGAACATCCGCAGGTTCGTTCAGAAGCAATAATTACTTTGGCCACCTATGGCGATAATAACAGTGATGCTATTTTCCGTGCCGCACTGTCGGATACCTCCTATCAGGTTGTTTCGGTGGCTCTTGACAAATACCTTCTAAACCGTCCAGATGATGCAATTGGTATTGCCAACGAATTTGAAAATTCTCCCAACGATGCAATTGTAACTTCCGTGGGTAATTACTATGCAGGGTTAGCACTACCCGAACGTTACGAGTGGTTTCTAGAAAAAATGAAGAGAATGAAGCCTACTGAAAAATATAATTTTCTTCAGGTTTTTGGTAAGTACCTTATTAAGTCAAAACAAGATGTACAGCGCCGTAGCATTCCTGTACTAGAAGGACTAGCCAGAAACAACACTGCTTATTTTGTCCGATTTGGTGCCTATCAAGTTTTGGGACTTCTAACGGATATCCAAGGCGTTGCTGCCCTCAGAAAAGACATCCGGGCCAAAGAAATGGATCCTAAATTAAAGGACATGTATAATCAGTTCAGCGAGTTTTAAGGTTATTCAGGCGATAAATAATATTCCAGATTTTCTTTTGTAATAATATCAAGTGGCAAATATTTTATGGACTGAATACTCTTCTTGAGTACGACAGCGGTAGCCAGTTGCTGTATTCCCCAGTAGCCTTGTCCATATGGGTTTTGGTTGATAAGAAAATGAATCAGACCAGAATCCAAATAATTCAAATTCTTAACTAGCAAATCATAGCCCACCAATTTGAGGTGCTTTATATTTCTAGAATCCAAATAATTTGCAATTTCATACGCTTTTGAATTGGTTACATAAATCCCCTGAAGGTTGGGATTTTGGGCTATTAATGAATCCATATGCTGAAATAAATTCTTTTCTTCTAGGTCAGTAATTTCAGCCCTCACTATTTTATGACCCTGGGCAGACTTTATTTTTTGGAAATACGCGTTAAACCCTTCCTCTTTGGCCCGCAAATGAGCCGAGTTTGGAATATCCTCGAATATATGGGTAATTAAAATTTCACTATTTTCTTGGAGTCCATAATCCAGTAATTTGGCAGCGAGGTACCCACTCCGGAATGAGTCTTGACCGATATAACACAAAGGCTTTACCTGATCAATTTGGGTATTGAAAAGCACAAATGGAATTTTCATTTTCTCCCATTTCTCAAAAAATGGCAGCACCTCCTTGTGAAATATGGGGGCAATTAATATCCCGTCTGGACTATCGGAAGTAACTTTTTCTGCTATTTCAACGAAGGAGTTAACATCATAGGGATTAAAAACATACTGGTTCACTTGAACGCCAAACTGCCTTAATTCTCGCTCGGCCTTTTCCAGGCCAAGCTTTGGCGACTCCCAGTAAGTATCATAATTTGCGCTAGGAACAAGAGCCGCAAAGTTTACTATTTTTTGAGTTTTTAAGGATCTTGCAATTAAGTTGGGTTCATAATTCAACTCCTTTACAATGCGCATTACACGTTCACGTACTTCCTCTGCTACCCTTCCCCGATTATGTAATACTCGGTCTACGGTACCTTTGGAGGTTCCGGCCTTTTCGGCAATATCTTTTATTCGAACTATTTTTCTGCTTGACATTATTTTGGGTTTGATCAATTCATATTAATAAGCCTCAAGGTAACACCGTCACGATTATCGATCTTATTTGAATTTTAGTTAATTTTTATTCAGGTCTTTTCAAAAAATTACAGTACAAATTGTATCTTTTTGATGACAAACTTAACACATGTACAAATTAATTTGACTCTTTCTATACTTAGCGCAACTAATATCTTCGTTTCCAAAGTTTATACCACTCCTTGTTAAGTGGATAATTCCGATGCATTGCACGGTTATTAACCAGTATTGCTACTATCAATAAAATAACCACGCCAATTAATACCGGATTCAAAACGTACCAATATCCTAGCGCTTTAATTTTTTCTGAGCCTATATTTGCAATCAATGCGGTGGCTCCCCCAGGAGGGTGTAAAGTTTTGGTTACTTGCATCATTACAATGGAAAGGGAAACTGCCAAGGCAGAGGCCAACCAAATTTCTTCGGGAATAATAAAATGGACCGTAACCCCCACAATAGCGCTTACAATATGGCCCCCTATTAAATTTCGTGGTTGCGCCAGTGGGCTATTCACTAACCCATAGATTAACACCGAAGAAGCTCCAAAAGAGCCTATCAACAAAACCTGATCTGTGGGATTAAAATAGGTTTGCTGTAAATACCCTACGATTCCAATACCCGCAAAAGATCCTAGGAACGTCCACACATGATCCTTAAAATCAATCATGGTTTCCTGATAAAAAATATATCGTGCTTTGTGTAGTTTTTTTGTAATTCTCTTTTTCAATGGACTTGCTATATAATCAAATAATTACTTTGGTGATCCTAGAAATAATTCACAAAAATCTAAATGATTTTTGGAACTACACTCATTAGGTACAGAATTTTAGCGAGTTAGTTTGTGGGTTGCCCTGGAAACTAAAAATAGCACCATTCTCTCTTGTAATTTTTACAAAACCTTACCAATTTTTAAAACCTAAATCTTATAAGCGATTCAGTTCCATCATCAAGGATTCTAAATTCAAGGGTTTAGTATACATTTCAACTGAATTATCAGACAAATATACCCATGATTCCTTTGGTCTATACCAGTATAATTCCACCCCGTTTCCATCAGGATCATTGAGATAAATGGCCTCCGAAACCCCATGATCACTGGCACCCGTAAGGATGTATTCGGCCTTAAGCAGTCGCTGCACAATTATTGCTAAATCCTTTCTGGTGGGATACAATATGGCCGTGTGAAACAATCCTACTCCCCTTGCTTCGGCAGGCGGCATGTCTTTACTAAACCACGTATTGAGACCAATATGATGATGGTATCCACCTGCAGAAATAAATGCTGCTTGTGTTCCATATTGGGTAGTAACTTCAAACCCTAACAAATCGCAGTAGAATGAAAGGGCACGCCCCAAATCCGCCACCTTCAAATGTACATGACCTATTCTGGTTTGAGCTGGTATCGTGTAAGCAGGTAGCATAGTATAGAAGTTAGCGTTGAATTTATAGAAAATAGCTTAGCAACATTTTAAAGCATAATATCATTCCGATAGGGTGGAAAATAAAAAAGCCGTTGGTAAATCAAAATGGATTTACCAACGGCTTTTTTATACGGATGGAAGATTAACCTCTATAAAAACGTTTGTCATGACTTCCGTAACTTTTTTGGTAGGCCATCAATTTTTTACGTTGATATGGATTCAGTACCGCCAAAATTTCTTTTTGCTTATTCGTATCCAAAGTTTTTAAATTCTTAATACTCCGCTGATTACGTGCTAAACGATCATATTTGTTCTCGATTTTCTGAATCTGGTTCTCTTGCTTATTTGTTAAATCCACAATTCTATCCAAATGTTTGATCTGATTCTCCTCCACTCGGCTGTCATGTCGTGGATTCGATTGAATAACAGTGGTGTGATGCTTAACATAACCTCCCTGAGCAAAAGAATTTCCAATGGTTAAGGTTACTAATACGACGATTGCGATGATGTTCTTTTTCATGACTAATTGATTTAAATTGTTTGTTTATGTAGGTTAGAGGGCAAACAACTTGTATCGTTTAAAGCCAACTATTTGGAATCTACCAACTGTATTTCTAAATAGATGAATCCACATTTCCAGTCGACGAGTTATTAAACTGGAACCTTTAAAAGGTCGTCAATTCATAGGCACTTAATTTATCCAAAAGCACACGGGTAAATTTACCATCCTCGGAACGATTGTACATAGGCAAAAAACGAGCGCCAAACACTAGCTCATCTTTGGTATAGGAGGTTCTTTGTTGGACTGTGTTAGAAAAATGATCGTCAAAAGCCCACATCGATATCATTAGCTCAATACGGCGTTGCTTAAAATCCTGTTCTGTAAAATTCCAAAAGGGACTATCCTCTGTAATCGGGTGAACGACAGTCCATGAAATTGCTAAGGAGTTAATTTTAGAAAACTCCAATTGGAGAGGATAAAACTGGGTTTCCGTTTTGCCATTAACTAATACATGCAAAGCAGCTGTAACTTGGGTCTCTGCATTTGCAAGTTGGTTATTTTTGTAAGTGGCAAGCCTAAACATTATCGCTCGCCCCCCTTTATAAGGAGCCACTAACATATTATCACTAAAACGAATATATGCTTTTGGTCTTGAAAACCGAGCAAAAAATAGCCCTGTCACCAAGGCAAATGACATAATTCCTATAAACGATTCTATGGACGCAACGATATTGGCCGGTAATCCCGCTGGACTTATATGTCCATATCCAACAGTAGTTAAGGTTTGTGAACTAAAAAAGAAGGCTGTCAAATAGCGTCCGATCATGGACTGGTTGCTACCCAAATCGTAGAGGCTGTCGGGACCTAAGAATACATAAATACTTGCAAATAAAATGTTCAAAACGGCATAAATCCCAAAGACTGAATAGCGGAATGCCACTTTTTCTAAGATTATAACTTCCATCCTTATTGATTAAACGCCCTCCTTCGGCATTACTATTGGGGCTAAATCCTGAATTATTAATGGCTTGATCCGAAGTTTTGAAATGCCTAGTTTGACCCATACCGAAAATGCAAAATGTGTTATTCTTTTGTTAAAGAAGTTTTGAGAAATAGCATTATAAACCAAAATATTTTCATCACGTCCATGGGTACTTAGTAAGAAAATTTGGAATTAAAAATCATTTTAAAGCTATCTTTTCTACCATTTCCGCAGTTACAATTTCACCATTGGAATCATTCCCCCAGGTGTTCATAATATAATTCATAACATCCGCAATTTCATCAGTATCCAAGCCTGGGTTAGGCATCATACTGTCAAATTCTTCCCCA
>CAXBLH010000142.1:0-11624 GCA_963976315.1 uncultured Dyadobacter sp. | reverse complement strand
GAGGTTTTAAACAAGCAAAATTTTATTTTGTCAGTTCTCTTTTTGAGACAGCCTCATTAAATATCTAAATAATAATCCACTAAGCCTTAAAAATATCATCCATTTTTTCGCGAATGGTTAAAAGGCGTTTTCGATCTCCACCAGAAACCTCTGCCGATGCCCAGCCTGAATAGTTAATCTTGCGCAATGCCTGATTCACCACAGGCCAGTTGACATCGCCCTCAAAAAACTCCACCTGAAAGCCTTTCCAAAGACCTTCGTCGTTTTGTTTTTTGAAACTAAATTCTTTTAAATCCAATTTCAAGATGCGTTTGTCCAAAGCTTCAATCCATGATGCCGGCCAGCTATACCGTAAAACATTTCCAATATCAAAATACCAGCCTACCATATCACTATCGAAGTCGTCGACATACTGTGCGGCCTCTAACGGACTCAGCAAAAACTGGTTCCAAACGTTTTCAAATGCAATTTTTACACCGGTTTTTTCTGCTACTGGTAATAGTTTCCGAATCTCAGCTTGTGACCTTTCGTATGCTTCGGCATAAGAAACGGTGGCGCTAACTACTCCTGGAACCACCAAAACTGTTGTTCCACCATATGCTTTGGTATCCCAAAGTGCCTTTTCAATAGACTTGGTACATTGGTCACGTTTGGCAGGATCAGGATCCGACAGCGGGAATTTCCAGTGGAGCGAATTTACGGTTCCTGGCAATAATAAGCCCGTTTTATCCCGTGCGGCCAGGACTTCTTTCATATCCAAGTTATTGGGGGAGTCGAGCTCAACACCGTCATAACCTAAGTCTTTCAAAAGTTTGAACTTGTCCATAATAGACAAGTCTTCTTTTACCATACCCCACTTCAAACTTTTCTTAACCATCGGCTGAGCTGCAGCAGGAGCAGTAGCAAAAGTGGAAGTTCCTGCGGCCGTTACCACCGAAGCAGCCAAGGCACTTTTCAATATAAAATCTCTTCTATCCATTTGATTAAGAAAAAGCGGTGATACCCGGCTTGGCAACTTCTACCAAGGGTGGGGTCATTTGAAAACTATAAGTATCAGGTCCTAAAACCTCTTTTGAATTAAGTGCTTGCTCCCAAGTAATTTCTTTTCCTGTATAGGCTGCCATTCTACCCATGATAGCCATAAGGGTACTATGCGCCATAAATTCCCCGTCGTTAACGTGGTTTCCACTTCTTATGGAAGCGAACAATTCGTTGTGTTCGGTTTGATACATATCGTTTTGCTTACCGCTAAATTTCCAAGGTTTCTGACCAGTGATTTCATGGTAATTACGGGCGCAATTCGCCATTGCCTTTCCTTTGGTACCAATGGTTTCCACTAAATAGCTATTGGCACAGTTGGCTTGTTGGCGAGAATGATGAAACCCTTTTGCTCCATTATCAAAATCATAAACAATGGAAAAGTGGTCGAACACATTTCCAAACAGCTCATCAGTACGTACTTGGCGGCCACCGGTTCCAGTTGCAGAAACGGGTAATTTGCCTCCCATTGCCCAAGCCATCATATCAATACTATGCACTGCCTGCTCCACTATATGGTCTCCAGCCAGCCAAGTGTAATAGGTCCAGTTACGCAGTACATACTCAGCATCCGTCCAACCTGGTTGTCTTGGGAATGACCACAGCGTACCCGTATCATACGTATTGTGAACCGCTAAGATATCCCCTACGTCACCGTCTAGTACTCTTGAAAAAGTTTCACGTTTTGGTTCATGATATCTCCAGCAAAAGCCTGACATCAATGATATATTTTTTTGTTTAGCCATTCGGGCGGCTTCAAGCACTTTTCTTACACCAGCAGCGTCTACGGCAACGGGTTTCTCACAAAACACATGCTTTCCTGCGTTTACAGCGGCAGTGAGATGGTCTGGTCGAAAATGAGGAGGAGTAGCCAAGATAACCATATCTACTCCTGAATCTATCACTTTTTGATATGCATCGAAACCTAGGAAACGGTGCTCTTCATCCACCTGCACCTTGGTACCATGCACCTTAGTCAGATTTTGGATAGAAGATTCCATTTTATCTTTAAAAATATCTCCTGTGGCATAAAGTATTACATTAGGGTCTGCACTCAAAGCTTGCTTTGCTGCACCTGAACCACGACCGCCGCAGCCAATCAAACCTACCTTTAATGTTTCGCTGTTAACACCGCCATACACACGGTTTGGATTCAGGATTGTAACCGTAGGTAGGGCACTTCCTGCAATAGCCATACCTGCCATTTTCAAAACATCCCTGCGTGAAGTATTCATTTTTGGAAAAATTAGGATTAAGGATTTATTATCAATTTCAATACGGAAACATCAAGCCTTATGACTATCAATGATTTCCGATGCATTAAAGATAAAATAATATAACGGAAAAATTAAAGGTTTAAAACAAAAAAATTGGATGCGTGTTCGAAACCGCATCCAATTGAAGTAGTTAACGATTAAGCCATTAACGCATCATTAACAATAAAAAGCAATACGTTTAATCCCACTTTACCTCAATTACTTGATCTTTGAGGTCAATGGTAGTAAACTTTTCATTATGCTGTTTTTTAAGAACAATTTTTCCGTTCTGTACTTTTGCCAGCTGCTGAGATAGTACATCCTTTTCGTTTTTCTTTCTATAAATTGCTACCAGACGATCCTCTCCCGCAATTTCTAATTCGAAGTTCCTGTTCTTAGAAACTACCATTTGAGAATTATTAGGTAGATAGGGAGCTTTAACCAAGGCCAGTGCTCTGGAAGCCAATGGAACACCATAACCTACAAAATTATTTCCATAAGGATACAAATGAGCAGACTTTTCGATAATTCCAATAAGTTCTTTATTGGTTAATTCTGGATTTGCTTGTAAAAGGCAAGCAGCAAAACCCGTAATCACAGGAGCAGAAAGGGAAGTTCCATATAATGAAAAGCAAGAAACATTCGGTTTCATATAATCCAAAAACTCAGGACCGACACTACTATAGCCTATTCGATTCCATAGCTTACTATTAGTGGCACCCACCGACAAAACTCCTTTTGCATCCGCCGGTGCTGAAACTATACCCCAGCTTTTATCATCACCTTCATTTCCAGCGGAAACAATTATGGTAATGCCTTTTTTATCGGACGCTATCTGAGCAGCTTTTGAAATAGCACTGGTTTTACCATCCATTTGTGAGGGTTTGTAATTTTCCGATGGATCAGAAAAGCCTTTGGCATAACCCAAAGAGGTATTAATCAAACGTACCCCTAAGCTATCCATCCATTCCATGGCGGCAATCCAATTATCCTCTTCTCCCCTGTATTCACGCATGGAGTAGTCTGTCCTGGCCAAATAAAACTTGGCATTTGTTGCCACACCGTATTGCATTTGATCTTTGGTATCAAATCCAGAAATTGCTGCCATTACTTCAGTACCATGCATGTCTGAAAACGATTCCGCAGTACTAAAAAGCAACTCTCCCGGGCGATCTGGTTTGACATAATCGCGGATACCCAAAATACGTTTTTTGCCAAAAATTTCTTGCAGTGAAAAAGAGGAATCCGCTCCATAAAAACCAGCATCTATTACGCCAATAGTAACATCTTTTGCCGATATGCTATTTTTGCTAAATACCTCCGCTTGAATCTGAGACATAACAGGAGCCATATTCGCTTTTTCAATTGAACCCGTAGAAGCAATATAAAAACCAGGATCAATTGGTACAATATCTTCCACGAAATCCAATTGTTTCAGTTGTTGGGCTTGTTCCCCTGTAAGATTTGCTGAAACTGCATTAAGCCATTTGGATCGATTGATAATTTTCACTTGATTTGACTTCAACACCGCTTCATAAGTCGCATTAACAGGTAAATCGGTATAATCCGAAATATCCAAACCTAATTTCTTTCGGTTTTGGAGGGTAGTTTCTGATACCGCTGGGGATGCTTTTAAGTCTTTGTTTTTTAGGTAAATCCAATATTTGGGAGTTGCGAATACCAGAGAGGGTATTAGCATACAAATTAAAAGGAAAGCTTTTTTCATTAGTTAAGTAAATCAGTTAGGAATATTTGGAATTAAATTTCAATAAAAAATTATTATGATAGTTATTAAATCATCTCTGATTGGTTCTTTTGTAAAACTTCTGGTTGGCCTCTTAAAACGGGCAGGTGTCGAAAATAAACAAAAACTTTTGGAACGCTCCGATTTCCTTTTAAAGTCAAAGTAAATCTTTAACGAAAAATATTAATTTAAATTACAGTTACAAAAATATTAGATTATGCGCTATTCTTCTATTGATAATAAACTTTTCATTTCAAACAGACAACGTTTGGCTCAGCAATTACCCAAAAATGCACTGGTAATTTTAAATTCGAACGATGTTTTGCCTACGAATGCAGATGGTACAATGAGTTTTAAACAAAATTCCGATTTATTCTATCTCACAGGTGTGGATCAGGAAGAATCTATTGTTTGTTTATTCCCAACCCATCCGGACGAAAAGTTACGTGAAGTACTATTTGTAAGAGAAACCAACGAAACTATTGCGGTATGGGAAGGCGAAAAACTATCCAAAAAACAAGCTACTGAGGTAAGCGGAATCAAAACGATCTATTGGACGCATCAGTTCGAAACAGTCTTTAGAAACATTATTTTTGAAGCCGAATCGGTATATTTGAATACAAATGAACATACCCGCAATGATTCTTTAACACAGACGCGCGATAGTAGATTCATTAGTAATTTTAAAGAAAAGTACCCCCTACATCAGTTAGTCCGTATTGCCCCTATTATGCATCGTTTGCGTGAAATCAAGCAGGATGTAGAGGTAGCTTTGATACAAAAAGCTTGTGACATCACTAAGCTTGGGTTTGAAAGGTTGTTGAAATTTGTAAAACCTGGTGTTCAGGAGTTTGAGGTAGAAGCAGAGCTTTTACATGAATTTGTACGCAACCGGTCCAAGGGATTCGCCTACCAGCCCATTATAGCTTCCGGGGCGAATGCGTGCGTTTTGCATTATGTCCAAAACAGTCAGGAGTGTAAGGAGGGGGAGGTGCTACTGCTAGATGTAGCGGCTGAATATGCCAATTACGCATCCGATCTAACGAGGAGTATCCCTGTAAATGGCAGATTCACCAAAAGGCAACGAGAAGTTTATGATGCCGTTCTAAGGGTGTTTAAGGCTTCAAAAGAAATGCTCGTTCCGGGTAATATTTGGGATGACTATCATGTGGAAGTAGGTAAAATCATGGAATCAGAATTAAAACAACTGGGCTTGCTATCTCAAAAAGACATCGACGATCAAGATCCTGATTGGCCAGCATACAAAAAGTATTTCCCGCATGGCACTTCCCATTTTATGGGGCTTGATGTCCATGATGTCGGCAATAAATACCATCGTTTTCAAGCAGGTATGGTTTTCACTTGTGAACCTGGTATCTATATCCCAGCCGAAGGATTAGGTATCCGACTTGAAAATGATATTTTAATTACCGAAAACGGCAATGTTGATTTGATGGGAACTATTCCAATTGAAGCGGACGAAATCGAATCCATCATGAATAGTTAATTGATAACCGAGCGGAGGGTAGTCGCTTTTTTAAAGAAAAAAGCGACTACCTGTTACCTCAATGCATTGTGAGTTAAATTACAATAGGGCAAAATACCAATATTTTATTTTCAACGATGGAACTGGTTCAAGAGGATGTCATAAAATTAGGCATATCATTCATAATAAGTGCAATAATTGGTTTTGAAAGAGAATATCGAAGTAAGTCGGCTGGCTTACGAACCATGATTTTGATTGGATTAGGATCTACTCTTTTTACCATTTTATCCATAAAGGTAAGTTCAGATGCAGGTCGTATTGCCGCCAATATCGTTACAGGAATTGGCTTTATAGGAGCAGGCATCATCTTTCGGGAAAACAATCGGGTTGTGGGTATCACTACAGCCGCCATCGTATGGGTGACGGCCGCTTTTGGGATGGGTGTAGGAGCGGGATATTATCAACTTACAGTGGTTGCATTTTTAATTTCCGGCATTTCGTTAATTATCCTAACACCGCTGCAAACTTGGATTCATAATCGTAGTCAAATTCGACATTATAGGATGAAGTGTGTATACCAAAAACGTACTTTGAATCACTACGAACACAATTTTAAGGAATTCCGTCTAAAAATATTATTGGCCGAACAGAAGCGAACGGAAAATATAATTTCTGGCCATTGGATATTACAAGGAACCGAAAAAGCCCATAATAAACTCACTTCTGCCCTTTTGAGAGACATGGACATACTGGAATTGGATTTTTAAAGTGTCCAAATAACAAATAAACCCTAAATAGCCAAACTTCATTGACAAAGCTAACGTTATTGATAAGGGTATATCGCTCATGGAAAGTTATTAGTATATCTGTGCAATAGAATTTGATAGTAATGATGAAAAATAACAGCAAGAATTGGTTGTGGGAAATTATTAAATCCAATTCCCTTACCCATGAAATAGATTGGCTTTTGGCCAAGTCTGCTTTAACAGAAATAGAAATTATGACGGCCTTTGTTGCCGCTCCTCGTTTTTTACAAAAAATCGAAATCCCATTTTCCTATCCAATGGAGTTAGGTCAGGATATACAAATTCCTTGGTCCTTTGTAAGAATCTGTCGCGTTTGGCTACTTTTGGAGCTCGAAAGTGCGAGTCCGGAAAATTTCAAGAAAAACATTGAAACACTTTTCGATACCGCCGAAATGAATGAGTTAGTAGCACTCTATTCAGCCCTTCCGTTTTGGATGGAGCCACAACACTGGCTTTTCCGTGCAACTGACGCAGTAAGATCCAATATGGGACTGGTGTTCGATGCAATCGCCTTGGGCAATCCATTTCCTGCAGAACATTTTAGTGAAGCAGCTTGGAATCAGTTGATTTTAAAAACAATTTTCAACGACAAACCCATTCATTTAATAGCTGGATTTAAAGAACGGAAAAACGAAATACTTGCTAAAACGATTTCGGACTTTGCCCATGAACGCTGGGCTGCCGGGCGGGCTGTGGCACCTGAAGTATGGCGATTAACGGCAGCATATATCGACGAATCTTTGTTGAAAGATATGGAACATTTATTACGTAGTACTGAACTGGACAATCAAAAAGCAGCAGCTCTTGCGTGTTCGGAATCCAGTTTTGAAGCAGCAAAAGTACTTTTAAACAACTATCCAGATTTAAAACTTCAAATCCAGCAAGGCTCCGTGGCTTGGTCGGATTTGGAATATAACGACTTAAATACTTATGTGTCTCAACCCTAACGAAAACCTACCAAATCCTTCTCATTTTGAAGAAACTGGCGCCGAAAATAATGCCGCACACCGGGATATAGCCTGGGAAGATTACCGTGACCTGATTCAAGGAATGCAGTTTTTCGACCCGCATATTCATATGGTTTCAAGAACGACCGATGATTATCAGGCGATGCAGCAAGCTGGCATTGTAGCCCTTATTGAGCCTGCGTTTTGGCTAGGACAACCCCGAACCGGGCTGTCGAGTTTTAAAGATTATTACAGTAGCCTAGTCGGCTGGGAACGTTTTCGATCGTCGCAATTTGGGATTAAACATTACTGTACCATGGGGCTAAACTCCCGGGAAGCCAACAATGAACCTTTGGCAGAGCAGGTTATGGAAATTTTGCCTTTGTACATTTACAAAGAGGGAGTAGTAGGTGTTGGTGAAATAGGCTTTGACGACCAAACACCAGCGGAAGAAAAATACTATAGATTACAACTTGAATTAGCTAAAAAAGCCAATTTACCTGTTCAAATTCATACGCCACATCGTGACAAAAAGAATGGTACCGAGCGCAGCATGGCCATTGCGCTGGAACATGGCCTGGACCCGTCGTGGGTAATCGTGGATCATAACAATGAAGAAACGGTTGAAAGTGTTTTAGACCAAGGATTTTGGGCCGCTTTTACGATTTATCCCTTTACAAAAATGGGGAACGAACGTATGGTTAAAGTTATCGAAAAATATGGTCCCGAACGTATTATGGTTAATTCGGCAGCGGATTGGGGCATTTCGGATCCTTTGGCATTACCAAAAACAGCAGCTCTGATGAAAATGCGAGGTATTTCAAACGAAGCTATTCGCAGGGTAACCTACCAAAATGCCATTGATGCTTTTGGTAAAAGTGGACAAATAGATGTAACTGACTTCGAAACCAGTAAATTAGGCGATGGTACCGACAAGTTTCATGGCAATTCAATTCTACGTGGTGGTCAGCAACTTAGTGCAAATCGTGATTCCTTAGTCATTCAATAACGTGAGTAAATTAAAAGCATATTTTCAATTAATGCGTCCGGCCAATTTGGTTACCGCCGTAGCAGATATTTTTGCAGGTTTAACCATTGCGGGCTTTACCTTCAATGACATGACACCATTGCCATTAATCCTTTCTACCCTCGGCTTATATGGTGGTGGTGTAGTAATGAATGATGTATTTGATGCACGTCTAGACGCCATCGAACGACCAGAAAGGCCAATTCCTAGCGGTAAGGTTCCCTTACTAGCGGCTCGCTCACTGGGGTTTACCTTACTGACCTTCGGAATTTTAGCAGCTACGTTGTCTAGTTTTGAAAGTGGAATCATTGCGCTAGTAATAGCCCTTTTAACAGTACTATACAACCGGTTTGCTAAACACCACAAAGTATTTGGCCCGGTAGTGATGGGTATGTGCCGTGGAGCAAACTTAATATTGGGAATGAGCCTATTCCCCGAATCATTTGTAAAATGGGGATGGATAGCTCTAGTTCCGATTATATATATAGGTGCCATTACAATGATTAGCCAAGATGAGGTTCATGGTGGAAAACAAAGAACCCTATTATTAGCCGCCGTATTTTATCTCACCGTTTTAATCATACAATTAATAGTAAGTGATTCCAATGGTAATTTATTCCTCACATTGCCATTTATTTTGCTTCATGTTTGGCTTATTGGCAGGCCGTTATATAATGCCTATCAAAACCCGATTGGCCCCTTAATTGGCAAGGCGGTAAAAGCTGGAGTTATTTCCTTGATTGTTATGAATGCATCCTGGTGTATGACTTTTGCTTCCAATCTCACTTTTATTAGCAAAAGCGTTTGCTGTAACCTAAAACGGGTTACTGGGGCGGTCCACCCGGATAAACATCCTTTTTTAGCCCAAATTGGATCATTTAGGATTAAATAAAAATAATTGAGGAACCAATTGTAAATTTGATCCCTTTTTAAGAATTATAAGAAAAATAAACTGACGCTTTGCCATAATTCCAATGCAGCCAATAAACCAAACCTTTCAAATCACTTATAATTACTCAGTTTATTTTACTGAGGATTTGTTTGGAGAATCGAATTCGGAACTTAAGGACTTTTTCAACCAGTATCCCAATGAAGGCTTTCAAAGAAAAGCACTCTTCATTCTTGACCAAGGATTTGTAGAAAAGCAGCCCGAACTCATTGAACAAATAAAAATATATTTCCACCATCATATCCCTAACATTCAGTTAGCCAATGATTTCTGTGTGGTTCCTGGTGGAGAATCCTGTAAAAATGATACTGCCATTTTTAATAATCTGGTGGAATCTGTTGATAAAAACGGCATTGACCGCCATTCCTTTATTATTGCTGTGGGCGGTGGAGCCATACTGGACTTAGTGGGTTATGTAGCTGCCGTATCACATAGGGGTATTAAGTTAATTCGGATCCCAACTACGGTGCTTTCTCAAAATGATTCGGGTGTAGGCGTAAAAAACAGTATTAATTTCCTAGGAAAGAAAAATTTCTTGGGAACATTCGCTCCGCCAGTGGCTGTGTTTAACGACTTCACTTTTCTTCGAACTTTGGACGAAAGAGATTGGAGGGCTGGCATAGCCGAAGCCATCAAAGTAGCGTTGATCAAAGACCCCTCATTTTTTGAATGGATTGAGCAAAATACGCTTCAATTAGTACACCGAGACGAAGCAGTCATGGCCAAGCTTATACATCGCTGTGCCGAAATGCATACAGACCATATAGCAGGTGGTGACCCGTTTGAATTTGGCTCTTCGCGACCGCTAGACTTTGGACATTGGGCTGCGCATAAACTGGAATACCTTACCCATTTTGAAGTAAAACATGGCGAGGCAGTAGCAATCGGAATCGCTTTGGATTGTATTTACTCCCATTTAATAGGATTACTGACTGTTGCAGACCTAGCCAGAATTCTAAAGGTTTTAATGGAACTTGGTTTTGATATTTACCATGAAAAACTTTCTGAAAATAATAAAATCAACCTAAAAAATGGTTTGCAGGAATTCCGAGAACACCTTGGTGGTAGACTGACTATTATGCTCCTTGAAAAAATCGGGAAAGGCCTTGAAGTGCATGAAATGGAAAACCAACTTATAGAAAAAGCAGTGGACGAATTGGAAAAATACGCTTTAAAATCGCATTCCGATTCCAGCTCGGTGGTATAATTATGCCCTAATTGCCTTTATTGGCTAACCAAAAAATTATTTATACCATGAAAACGCCCTACGGACACCTTACCTATTGTAGCAACATACATCCGGGAGAAAAATGGAATGACCATTTTGCGGCATTAAAGGAAAATTTACCCTATATCAAGTCACAATTAGCTCCTGATCAACCTTTCGGGTTGGGACTTCGTGTTGCTAATGAAGCTTCTTTAGAGTTAAGTAAACCCGAGGTGATTGCTGAATTCAAAAACTGGCTGGATCAGGAAGGGATTTATGTCTTTGTTATTAACGGGTTTCCCTACGGAGGTTTTCATAATACCATTGTAAAAGACCAGGTACACCAGCCCGACTGGACTACGGATGAACGCCAGGAGTATACATTCCGCCTTTTTAGAATATTGAGCTTTTTGCTTCCCGAAGCGATGGAAGGAGGCGTTTCTACCCCCCCACTTTCCTATCGGCTGTGGTGGGAGAATGATACCAAAATGCTGTTTGCTACTGAAAAAGCTACAGCACATATGCTCCAAGTTCTGGACGAACTTTTTGCGATCAAACGCGACACGGGCAAAAACTTGCATTTGGACATTGAGCCAGAGCCAGATGGTATCTTGGATTCTATTTCTGATTTTATTGACTGGTATGTAAATAGCTTGCTGCCGACAGGTATCCCTTATTTAAAAGCAAAATACAACTTAGAAGAAAGCGCCGCCCAAGAGGTAATCTTAAACCATATTCGGCTGTGTTATGATATTTGCCATGCAGCCGTGGGCTATGAAAACCCCAAAACAATATTAAAAGATCTCAACAAATACGGGATCCGAGTAGGCCGCCTCCAAATTAGCTCTGCCCTTAAAGTGGAGTTCTCCAACCAACCCTCGGCTAAGCTTAAGGCCATTAGTGCTTTTGATGAGCCAGTATATTTACACCAAGTGGTGGCGGAAACATTTGAGGGCGATTTGGAACACTTTCCCGATTTACCAAAAGCAATTGAAAGCTATACCAAAGAGCACAAAGAATGGCGAGTACATTTCCATGTACCCTTGTTTGTAGATACTTACGGTATGCTAGAGTCAACCCAGTCGGACATTATCAATACATTGGCCCTACAAAAGGCCAATCCTTTTACCGCATTTTTGGAAGTTGAAACCTATACTTGGGGAG
>CAXBLH010000141.1:0-11655 GCA_963976315.1 uncultured Dyadobacter sp. | reverse complement strand
TAGTACCACCAATTTATTTGCTCAGAAACAGTCCAATGATAGTAATATCCGAAATGATATTCATTTTGATTTGAATAAATCTGGGTCGCATTATATCAAAGCAGCATTTCTAAACCAAACTTGGGTTCGTCTCAATGAAAATAATCCAGGTACTACCGTTTTTGGAGATCCTGCCAGTAATACTTTCGATGTTGGTTTACGGAGGACCAGAGTCCAGCTTTACGGTCAAATTACGGATCGCGTTTTCTTTTATACCCAGTTTGGGATGAATAACTTTAATAAAACCGCAGGCTATCCGGATGGCAACCGTAAAGTCCAGCCCTTTTTTCATGACGCTTTAACCGAGTATGAAGTGTATAGGAAAGGGAATAGTTTTATTCGACTGGGTGGTGGACTCACTGTGGTGAACGGCTTGTCCCGCTTTACGCAGGCCAGTGTCGGAAGTATCATGACTATGGATGTTCCCGTTTTTGCACAAGCAACTGTGGAACAAACCGATCAGTTTGATAGAAAATTAAGTATTTACACACGAGGACAACTCGGAAAGGTCAATTATCGCTTTGCGGTTACCGATCCATTTCCCATTGAGAGTAATGGCAAAGCAGCCCCAGGTATTAGTAATAATGCCGTCTTTGCGCAAAAGAACCACAAGAAGCAGTTTCAAGGACTTTTGATTTATAACTTTTTCGATACAGAGGCCTTAACGACTCCCGGTTATATGACGGGCACTTACTTTGGCAAGAAAAAGGTACTAAACTTGGAAGCGGGTTTTATTAGCCAAAAAAATGCAACCTGGCATAATTCCGATACAGATACGACGTATAATCACTTGAATCTTTGGTCAATTGCTGCTTTTGCAGACATGCCTTTAAACGCATCCAAAGGAACCTCAGTGTCAGGCTATTTAGGTTATTTTTATACGGACTATGGTCGGGGGTACTTGCGGTACAATGGAGCAATGAACCCAGCCACTGGTACAAACTTGCCCATTGGAGGGGTTTCAGGTACACAGGGTAATACCTTTCCAATGTTTGGAACGGGCAATGTTATTTATGCCCAAGCTGGTTATAAGCTAAAAAATGATCTTTTGGGGAAACAAGGGACACTTATGCCGTATGCCTCTTTGCAGTCTGCGAATTATGAACGCTTGGAGGAGCAGATGCATGTTTTTAATCTCGGTATTAACTGGTTGATCCAAGGGCATGGTAGCAAAATTTCATTGAATTACGAAAATCGACCGGTCTATAAAAATGCGGTTGACCCTAATATGTTAATAAGAAATGGCCGGAAAGGATCTTGGGTTATACAGTATCAAATATCCATTTAAGCAGTAATAGGGAGTAGTTTCTGTTCATGGAAACTACTCCCATATTAGTAATTATTGGACCCTATCGATGAAGGCTTCTAGAGATAATCACCTAAATAGTAAGGCTGTTTTTTTATGATAATTTGAGTGCTGCATTCATTGCACGTACGGCTTCTGCAGATTTCTCGAAAGCTGCTTTTTCTGCATCACCCAAGCGTAAATTAATAATCTTGTCCCATCCATTGCGACCAAGTACTACGGGTACTCCCATACAAATATCTTTTTGTCCGTATTCCCCATTGAGGTAAACGCTACATGGAACAATTCTCTTTTGGTTGCGAACTATACTTTCAACTAACATCATAACAGCCGCACCGGGTGCATACCAAGCGGAAGTTCCAATCAATTTGGTAAGTGTAGCTCCACCTACCATGGTGTCAGCAGCTACTTTTTCCAGTTTGTCGGACGATAAGAACCTGCTCACCGGAAGTCCATTATACGTGGCTAGGCGCGTAAGAGGGATCATCGTAGTGTCACCATGTCCACCAATTACCATTCCATGAATATCTAGGGGAGAAACGTCCATTGCAAGAGCCAAATAGGTCTTGAAACGTGCGCTATCTAATGCTCCACCCATACCAATGAGGCGTTTTTTAGGGATGCCAGACTCTTTAAATGCCAAGTAAGTCATGGTGTCCATAGGATTGGAAACTACAATAACAATGGCTTTTTGAGAATATTTTAAAAGGGTTTCAGTAACCGTTTTTACAATACCTGCATTGATACCTATTAATTCCTCACGAGTCATGCCCGGTTTGCGAGGAAGGCCCGAAGTGATCACTACTACATCCGACCCTTTGGTTTTTTCATAATCATTGGTAGAGCCAATTGGCTTAGTATTGAAACCGAGCAATGCTGCGGTTTGGTACATATCCAGGGATTTTCCTTCACTTACACCTTCTTTTATGTCAAGTAATACAACTTCTTCTGCTAATTCGCGACGAATAATATTATCGGCGGTGGTAGCCCCAACAGCCCCGGCACCTACAACGGTAATTTTCATATGGTCTTGGTTTTAATGAAATAGAAAAATATAATCTTTATTTTGCCTTAAATTTAGAATACATAATTTGTTAAAACCATACAGCGGCTTGTTTTTTTGTAAAAAGTATCAATCTAACATCTGTATTGCAATTTTTTACGTAGCTTAATAGTTATATTGACAGTAACAAACACTTTATTGATTATTAATGGCAAAGGATTCTTTAATTAGTAAAATATTAGATTCAGTTTTTTTTAAGCATGCTAAGAATAAAGCAGGAGGATATACTAGTAATGTATCAAAACTGATGCAATTAGCTGGAAATGTTGCTCAGAAGCTTAATAGAGAAGGTGTAAAAGGCAGTTTGTCTGGTGCTTTGGCTCAGGTACAAATACTTACCAGGATGGTAAAGGCCTATGCCAAAGGAGAATATAGAGAGGTTTCATTGAAAAGTATGGTCTCTATTGTAGCCGTTTTGATTTACTTTATTTCTCCGGTGGATGTGGTGCCCGATTTTTTGCCTGTAATTGGTTTAACGGACGACGTGGCATTAATTATGTGGCTTATTAAGAATTTGGCCGACGAAATTGGTAAGTTTAATACTTGGGAAAAAAATGAAAAAACGATTAAAATTTGATAAAGTAGTTGAATCGTTTAAATTGTTAAGAAAGAATAATTAAATTTGTAAACATAAAAATTAAAATAGAGATATGGAATTAGCAACCGTTTTGGCATTTATGGGGTTAGGTGGACAGGAAATTTTTCTAGTAGCGTTATTTATTCTACTCTTTTTTGGGGCCAAGAAAATACCTGAACTTATGCGCGGATTGGGGCAAGGAATTAACGAATTCAAAAATGCTACCAAAGACGTAAAAGAAAATATCGAAAAAAGCATGGAAGACCCAAAATAGTCTTTCTTGTGATTGAAAATTATATAGCAGAGCCGTTTAACATAACACTTAAATGGCTCTGATTATTTATTTGTAACCCCTCAATTATTTTATATTGAAAGAGTACGTGAGGCTAACTGAAATTCAGAAGGATTTAAGTGATGGCATGATTACATGTTCGGAGCTGGTGAATTATTATCTGGATCAGATTGAATCAAAAAAGCATTTAAATGCTTTCGTTGAAGTATATACTACACAAGCAATTGCTCAAGCCGCGCTCGTTGATTCGAAAATCAAGGAGGGTACCGCTGGAAGGTTAGCAGGCTTGATAATAGGAATTAAAGATGTGCTTGCCTTAAAAGGACACCGAGTTCAAGCGGCAAGTAAAATGCTTGAATCTTATGTTTCTCCCTTCACCGCAACCGTTGTTCAAAGGCTATTGGAGGAAGATGCGATCATCATTGGCCGTCAGAATTGTGACGAATTTGCCATGGGATCCTCTAATGAAAATTCCTCTTTGGGTGCCGTTTTAAATGCTAAGGATACTACTAAGGTTCCTGGTGGATCTTCTGGTGGGTCTGCAGTGGCGGTTCAGGCGGGATTATGTCATGCTTCACTAGGTTCCGATACCGGTGGTTCAGTACGCCAGCCAGCAGCTTTTTGTGGCGTAGTTGGCTTAAAACCTTCTTATGGCCGTGTATCCAGATGGGGACTAATTGCCTATGCTTCTTCCTTTGACTGTGTGGGTCCTATTACCAAAAGTGTGGAGGATGCCGCATTGATTTTAGAAATTATAGCAGGTGCCGACGATTATGACAGTACCGCTTCTTCTATATCGGTTCCCTCTTATAGTGAGTTGCTGGTTTCAGAGAAAAAATATAAAGTAGGTTATGTAAAAGAGATGATCGATAATGATTCTCTTGATGCGGATATAAGGAGTAATACGTGGAGCCTGCTTGCCGCTTTGGAAAGTAAAGGGCATATAGTAGAGCCCGTAGAAATGAAAACCTTGGAACATCTTCTGCCCACTTATTATATACTTACTACCGCTGAAGCAAGTTCCAATTTATCACGTTTCGATGGTGTCCGTTATGGGCACCGAAGTAAGGATGCCGTAGACTTGGAAAGCCTCTATAAGAAATCACGTACAGAAGGCTTTGGAGATGAAGTCCGGAGGCGTATTTTGCTGGGAACTTTTGTTTTAAGTGCTAATTACTATGACGCATACTATACCAAAGCACAGAGCGTTAGAAGGATGGTACGAGAGGAAACAGAAGCGTTTTTTGCAAGCTACGATTACTTCATTTCGCCTGTTACGCCTACCACAGCTTTTAAATTGGGAGATAAAACGCAAGATTCCATGCAAATGTACCTTGCTGATATTTTTACGGTTCATGCCAATGTAATCGGTTATCCGGCTATATCCATTCCCAATGGAGAAGATAAAGATGGAATGCCTATTGGTATCCAACTGATGTCTCCAAACTTTAAAGAGGCAGAACTACTTGCTTTTGCAAAGGAGATTGAAGAAATGAAAGTGGTACAGCACGTATAACTGAATTGGTAAGGGATTAATTTTCAGATACTAATAGTATTTATAGTTTAATTTTAAGTATTGGATTCGAATTTAACACAACTGACTTGGTATGACAACCGACGCCCATGATTATGGAATCGTGATAACGTCAATTACCTTGTTTCGAAATATTTAATTTCACAGAATTTAGAAAAAACATAACCTTCAAAAGAATTTACTAATGAAGATTTCAAAGAGAGTATTTTGGTTTGTAACACTGTTTACGGGATTTTTGAGTTTGAATGCGGTAGTAGGATATTCCCAACAAATAGAGGAACCGGATCAAGATACCCTTGGTATCGCTGCCATAGCGGATGAAATTTCAGAGGATGTAATGCCAGAGGTTGAAAATATTGGAGAAAACCCTCCCATATCCTCTGAGTTATTAAAAGAACGATTTTCTAAATTAGAAAAAACAATTCCACTTACTTACCATACGGCTTCACATGAATTTGTAGAATACTTTATATACAAAAGAGGTAATTTTACAAGATCAATGATGGAGAAAAAAGCACTTTTTTTTCCATTGTTTGAAAAAGTATTAGCGCAAAATGATCTCCCTACGGAACTGAAATACCTTTCGATGATTGAATCGGGACTTAATCCTCGTATTATTTCCAGAGCCAAAGCAGGAGGACTATGGCAGTTTATGCCCGCAACTGGTCGGGAGTTTGGCTTGGTACAAGATGGCTATATAGATGAGCGATTCGATCCTGTTAAGTCCACAGAAGCTGCCTGTAAATATTTAAAACAATTATACCGTATTTTCGGTGACTGGGAAATGGCATTGGCGTCTTACAATACCGGTCCCGGCAATGTGAAAAGAGCTATGCGCCGTTCTGGTGGTAATACCTTTTGGACCATATATAATGCACTTCCAAGAGAAACACGGTCTTACGTGCCACAGTATGTTGCTATGAATTATATGATGAATTTTGGTAACGACCATGGTATCTTTCCTGAAAATCCAGAATTTTTGATACCTAGTGATACCATACATGTAAACGGGTATTTAAATTTGGTGACCCTGTGTGAACAGAGTGGGATTGATATGCTTTTGCTAAATAAATTGAATCCGCAAATCACGAAGACAATATTGCCAGAGCACACCCGTAACTTTGTATTGAAGGTGCCCAGTATGATGTATACTTATTTACAAAATAATCGCTTGGCAATTATGGATTCCTGTACCAAAAAGTATAGCAGTGGGAATGTTATGCTGGCGGTGAGTGGGGATGATGGAGATATTATTAGTACCAAAGAGTCTGTCGATGCGAATGGTAATACTATTAAAACATATGTAAAGTTAAGAACCGCTAAGTCTACGCATACAGTAAGAAGTGGGGAAAGTCTCTCAACGATTTCTAGAAAATACCGTGTAGATATTGCAGATTTAAAACGCTGGAACCATCTTAGTAAAAGTCTGATTAGGCGCGGCCAGCGCTTGGTGATTCACAAGCAGGTAAAAGAGGTGGTTCGTGTGAAGGAAAAACCAGTAGTTGCTAAGGTGGAAACGGCTCCCGCTGCAAATCCACAAGGTAGTTCACAGGAGCAGTTAGCCAAAGCCAAAGAAATAGTAGAAGAGGTTGGGGAAACGGAAGTGGCCTCTACTAAAACGAAAGTTGTTCAAAAGAAATCTATTTATTTAGTGAAGAAGGGCGAAACGCTCGGATCTATCTCAAGTAAAAATAATGTTTCGGTTGCTGACCTAAAAAGATGGAACAGTATCAAAAAGAATTTGATCTATAAAGGACAGCGGTTGGTAATATATAAGGATGTAATTGTAGCCGCAGAAGTGCGTAAAGAGGTGGCTAGCGCTAAAACTAAAAATGTGGAAGCGACAAGTAAATCTGCCAATCTGAGTGCAAAGTACCATACCGTGCAGCGTGGGGATACTCTATGGACCATTTCCCAAAGATATGGACTTGAACTAGATCACCTAAAAAAGGCAAATAATATTCGTGGTAATGCCATTAAGCCAGGCCAGAAGTTGCTAATTTCGGGATAAAATTTTGCCTACATTCATCACATGCTAATAAAATAATATGATTGCCTACGTTAACGGAATTGTCGCATATAAAGATCCTGCCTACACCATTTTAGATATTAATGGCCTGGGATATGAAATTAGAATTTCACTACAAACTTATGCGGCTTTACCCGAGATAGGATCTAAATTTAAATTAGTGACCTATCTTAATATACGTGAAGATGCCCATGTTTTATTTGGGTTTTCTGAAGAACAGGAAAAGAAATTGTTTCTTGACCTGATTAGTGTTTCAGGAATTGGCCCATCCACCGCATTGGTGATGCTTTCGTCTTTGTCTTATGATGAAATAATGAAAGGAATTGCCGAGGAAGATGTGCGACTTATACAGACGATAAAGGGTATTGGCTCAAAGACTGCTCAACGTGTAATACTAGAGTTGAAAGACAAAATGAAAAAGGAGACATTGGGAAGCTTGGATACTTCCAGTGCCAGCCATCTTTCAGCGAATGTAAGAAAAGAAGCATTGTCAGCATTGGTTACCTTGGGGATTCCCAAAGCTACTGCTGAAAAGAGTATTGACTCAATCATTAAGAAGGAAGGTAATGCCATTTCGGTAGAACACTTGATTAAACTAGCACTGCGTTAGTTTTTTATATAAAATTTTTCCAATCTTTGATAGTTCAAAATTGGAAAAATGAGAGTGAAAAATTATTTTCCTTGTAAATTTAAGATTTAGCCTTGTCGTCAACAGTTTACTCGCTACTTTTTAGGGTACTTACATTTTCGGCCAGTGCAGTATTACTCGCACCAGCAATCACCGAAAGTGAATCAGAGGCCGATTTTCCTCTGCAGGAAATTACTATGGTCGCTGATACCATCCCTGACACTACTAAAAAAGGATTGGAAAAGTCGGGTAATCAAATGATATCCCGCTGGAAAGATTATTATACCAATAAATTGGTACAACCTCGTCCGCGTACTCCCCTTTATCTAAAAGATCCCGCCAATGTAACCACAACGATTTTGCTGGACAGCAGTGGAAAGGTAGCATTTTCAGAAGAAATTAAGACTCCGAATGGGACACTGGAATATCGTTCTGCTGAAGCCATGGACCTTGAGACTTATGATAAAATTCAGGAAAACCGTGCTTTTAAAAGTTTGCTACGTGATTACTCAGCCCGACAAGATGGAAAGAGTGCGATGGGTGATAGAGGGCTTTTACCCAAATTAGATATTCCGCCTTCACTTTCTACTTTATTAGGGGACGACTTTATTAATTTTAAACCTACTGGATTTGTAGCCTTAGACCTGGGTGTGATGCATCAGTTTTTGGATAACCCAGCCATACCTATTCGGCAGCGTAGAAATACACAATTTGTTTTCAATCAACAGATCAATATCAATTTTGATGCCAAATTAGGGGATCAATTGGGCTTTCAAACCAATTTTGATACCAAAGCGAATTTCAATTTTGAAAATGCTATAAAATTAAATTACAAAAATCCAGAGGAAAGCTTTATCAAAAAAATTGAGGCCGGAAATATCAATTGGGCTATCAATAGTCAGTTAATTCCTGGAGTTCAAAATCTTTTTGGTCTAAGAACTGATTTGCAATTCGGAAGGCTGAGTGCCTCTATTGTAGCCTCCAATCAGCGGTCGAGCAAAGAACGTGTGGTACTTCGTGGCGGTGCTCAAAGTCGGGAGTTTGAATTGAAAGCCGATACCTATGACGAGAATAGGAACTATTTTCTTTCTCAATATTTTAGAAATATATACGAAGGTGCATTACAAAATACACCTACCATTACTTCTGGTGTAACCATTACCCGTTTGGAAGTGTATGTAACTAACAGGACTACTACTACCGAATCGCTACGTAATGTGGTTGGTTTTGCGGATTTGGGAGAACCTGTACCTTATGCAAAAGGAAACCCAAACCTGGCACCTATTCAAGCCAATTTGCCCGTTGATAATAAAACGAATGGCCTTTATAATACCTTACTGAACAATAATGCGTTCCGGCAAGTTGACAATACCAACTCTGCAATTACGAATCTTAATTTTGCTAAGACCATTGACTACGAACTTCTACGTGGTTCTAAGAAACTGGTGGCACAGCGTGATTATACTTTTCATCCACAGCTTGGATATTTGTCGCTGACCACCGCCTTGCGAAACGATGAGATTTTAGCGGTGGCCTATGAGTACACTTTAAATGGCCGTTCGTATAAAGTGGGGGAACTTACCGAAGACTACCAGAATCGTGAGGATGACGAAGTCATAGCGCTTAAACTTCTGAAAACATCCACGATTCGGAACAATACCAATTTGCCGATGTGGGATTTGATGATGAAAAACATTTATTCCTTAGGTACGAGCCAAATTGATAAACAAGGTTTTCAACTGCGGGTTATTTACAAAGATGACCTTACGGGGATTGATAATCCCAACTTACAGGAAAGTAGTATTGCCAATGTTCCTTTGGTAAAGCTGATGGGGCTCGACCGCCTTAATCCAGTGAATGACCTGCAACCGGATGGTAATTTTGACTTTGTAGAGGGTATAACCGTTGACTCGAAGTCTGGTAAAATTATTTTTCCGGTTTTAGAGCCTTTCGGAAGCACCTTGTCCAAAAAGTTTGGTGCAGGTGAAGATCAGTTCCGTAGCAAATATGTTTTTAACGAGCTGTATCGTACCACCATGATCGATGCGCAGCAGGTTACCGAGCGTAATAAATTTTACTTGAAAGGTTCCTACCAGTCAAGTTCGGGAACCACGGTTCAGTTAGCTTTTAATGTGATAGAGTCTTCGGTTACGGTGACATCCGGTGGTGCACCACTTTCGCCAGGTACCGATTATATCGTGGAAGCACAATTGGGGCAAGTGAAAATCGTGAATCCCAGTGTTTTGAATTCAGGACGTGAAATTGTGATTGAATACGAAAGACCGGATATGTTTCAAAACCAGATACGTACCTTGCTAGGTACTCGTTTGGATTACGTTGCGAACCGTAATTTAAGTCTAGGCTTAACCGCCATGAAATACAAGGAACGTACCGCTGGGTTTTTAACCCGTGTATCAATTGGTAATGAACCCGTAAACAATACCATGCTGGGTTTTGATATTAATTTCCGGAAAGATGTGCCGTTTCTTACAAAACTACTCGACAAGTTGCCTTTGATCCAAACCAAGGAAATGTCTTCGATTCAGTTTAAGGCCGAAGTTGCCAAGATGTTTCCAGGTGTAACTAAAGATGTAAACAATCGTTCGTTGGTGGATGATTTTGAATCCGCTCGTACGGTATACGATTTGGCAAGGCAGCCCCAAAAATGGCGCTTAGCCGCCGTTCCAGAAAAATTTCGAAGTGGTGGATCCGATGGGAAAACATTAGATTATGCCTATAAACGTGCCAAAATATCTGCTTATATCGTAGATAATGTTTTTGGAGGAAACCAAGGACTAGGGGGTGGCTATACTCCTCCACAAAATATTACAGAGGCCGATCGAGCTAATTTTTATCAAAGGCTTTATTTGCCTACTGAAATATTTCCAAACCGTTCCGTTGCACAATTACAGATCTATCCATTAAATATATTGGACGTTGCCTATTATCCAAGTGAAAGAGGGATGTATAACTATAATACCGACCTGGCCAGCGATGGTAGATTGAAAAATCCGAAACAAAACTTTGGAGCTCTCACACGTGCCATTACCTCAGATAACGATTTTGATAATGCCAATATTGAAAATATAGAATTTTGGATGTTGGATCCTTTTATCAAAGATGATACGAAGGGAGCTATTTTAGATGGTTTTGAAAATAAAAGAAATACTACTGGTGGGAAGCTGGTGTTTAACTTAGGGGATATATCAGAAGATGCCATTCCCGACGAACGCTACAACTTTGAAAATGGCTTGCCTTTGGTACAAAAAGTAGTAGGGGTTAATGTGGACTCTACGGCCTGGGGATATGTTACTAAATCGCAATATTTAATCAATGCTTTTAGTAATGAGGGCGGGGCACGTGAAAAGCAAGATGTGGGGTTAGATGGACTTACCAATGCAGAAGAACGTATTTTCTTTAAATCCTTTATTGACCGTTTACCGGCAAGCTTAACTCCGGAAGCCAAAGCAAAAATATTGGCGGATCCATCTGGTGATGATTTCCAGTTTTTCTTAGGAAATGCGCATGATTCTGAAGATGCCAATATTCTTGAACGATATAAGAACTATATTGGTATGGAAAACAACTCGCCGGTAAGTACTGGTGGGGCAGGGGTGACCCCTTCTTCCAATAACCTGCCAGATGGGGAGGATATGAATGTGGACAATACCATTAATGACAACGAAGCATATTACGAGTATGAAATTCCGCTGAAACCAGATGAACTGGCAGTAGGGAATGGCTTTATTGTTGATAAAACGGTAACCGATGGCCAAAGTTGGTACCTATTCCGGGTTCCTATTAAGGAATTCTCAGGGCAAGTGGGCGGCATGAATGGTTTCAAATCGATACGTTTTATACGGATGTATCTTGCAGAGTTCGAACAGCCCGTAGTACTTCGTTTTGCCCAACTGCAAATGGTGGGTCAACAATACCGGAAATACACGTCAGATCTGGACAATTCGGGTTTGCAGGAAGTACCCGAGCCTTATGACGCCAAGTTAACGATTGGGACTGTCAGTGTGGATGAGAATAGTCAGGCAAATAGTAGCGGTGATCGTAAGTACCAGTACACCTTACCGCCCGGCTGGATTCGTGATCAGGACAATACCCAACGTCCACCGTTGCTGCTCAATGAGCAATCCATGAGTGTTTGTGTTACCAATTTAAGAGATGGTGACTCCCGA
>CAXBLH010000140.1:0-11686 GCA_963976315.1 uncultured Dyadobacter sp. | reverse complement strand
AACAAATATTGACGGCATTTTTTATAGATAATACGTAAATTTTGAAGAGTTAGGGGTTAAAAAATTAGCAATATGTTAAAATAGCAGAAGTAGCCTGCGCGCTTTAGTTTTGGGTATTGATGCAAAACAAAATTGAATACCGATGAAAAAATTATGGATCGCGCTGGTATGGCTCTGTTTTACAGAAGCTATCGCTCAAAATCAAATAACAGAAAACGTAGTAGTTGTAGTTTTGGACGGCATGCGGTGGCAGGAAATATTTGGAGGAGTAGACACCGTATTACTGGACAACCCGCAGTTTACGCGAGACAAAAAACGAATCGTTAATCTTTATGGTGACCCAAATCCTGAAATAAGTCGCACTAAGTTAATGCCCTTTATGTGGACAGTAGTTGGCAAGGCGGGTCAATTGCACGGTAACCGGAAGTATAGAAACCTAGTAAATGTTGCTAACCCATTCCAAATGACCTATCCAGGTTTTAGTGAAATGCTGACGGGTTATGTCGATCCAGCAATCAGTTCTAATAGGCTAGTTACTAGTAAGTCATCAAATGTTTTGGAGTTTTTGAATTCACAACAAAATTATAAGGACAAAGTAGCTGTTTTCGCTACTTCGGATTTATTTCCGTATTTGTTGGACCGCAAGCAAAGCAAACTGTATATCAACGCTGATACGGATACACTGGATTTGGGGAATACCGAATCCACGCTTATTAACAGTATGCAACGAATGATCTCAAAACCTACGACCGAAAGACCTGATATCCTTACCTATTTTTCAGCTATAGAATATATCAAACATAAGAAGCCCAAAGTGCTTTATTTGGCTTTGGGTGAAACGGATGCATTCGGGCATGCAGGTAGTTATGATCAATATTTAGAAACCGCACATACCGAAGATAATTTCATAAAACAGCTTTGGGAAATGCTGCAAGCCATGCCAGAATATCATGATAAAACGACGTTATTAATTACCTGCGACCATGGCCGTGGAGGACAGGTGCCAACAGAATGGACCAGTCACGGAGCCAAGATTACTGATTCAGGTCAGATTTGGTTGGCTGCGCTGGGGCCGAACATTCCAAGCACTGGAGAACTACGAGTCGATGGACAAATATATCAAGCTCAAATCGCTGCAACGATCGCTCAAATTTTGGGTTATCGGTATGAACCAACAGGACAGGGTGTTTACAAACCTATTTCGGGAATTGTCAAAGCCAAAAATTAAGAAAAGGAGCTTCTTTAAATTGACCTTATCACGGCTTTTTTGGGATTGCAATCTGCCGCCAATGTCAATTCCTTCCTGAAAATGATTTTGAGCGCAAAAAGCGGGGCTCCTTAATTCTGGGACCAACTAGCATCCTTCTCCTAAGCTATATAGGGTAATGTCCCAGGCTAATTATAACAAATCGTTTGTCCCAAAATAGCACCGTCGATAGAGGGCTTCAGAGTGAAATATGAAACAGTTCATGGTTACGACGAATAGAGAGGGAATTAACATGAATTTATTATTAATTATGGTTTGGCTTATATTTATACATGACTTTCAATAAATTGCACTGATAAATTTATTCGTAACTCTGAAATAATTGAATCCTAAGCTCTAGATGAAAAAATCATTTTCTTATGTATTGAAATATACATTCTTATTAATCACTCTTGTTTTAGTTTCTTTTGCTTGTCATAAAACAAGCTATAAATCGATTGCACCCCCTTGGGAACCCGATTATCCGGTCGACAAGTCTGAAAGTGCTATTTTGAATTTTGAGAAACAGGATGCCCAATCTATGCCGGCACCTGGGGGTATTGTATTTACAGGAAGCTCTTCTTTTACCAAGTGGAAAACTGCTGCTGAGGATTTGGCACCATTACCTATAATTAACAGAGGCTTTGGCGGATCTACATTTCCGGAATTGATTCATTATGCGGATCGAAGTATTTTTAAATACCATCCGAAGACCATTGTTATTTATTGCGAAAATGATATGTTTGGAAGTAAACCAAAATCTCCAGAGCAAGTACGGGATGAATATGTAAAGCTGACCAAATTGATTCATGAAAAAGAACCAAAAGCTAGAATTTATGGAGTTTCTTTAAAACCTTCCCCTTCCAGATGGCATAAAAGGGAGAGTTCCATTAAGGCCAATAAACTGATTCAAGAGTTTATCAAGACGGATAAAAACCATGATTATATCAATGTTTGGGACGTTATGTTAAAAGACGGTCGGCCAGACGGCTCCATATTTGTGGGCGATAGTTTACACATGAACCAGGAGGGATATAAGCGATGGATAAAAGTATTTAAGCCAATACTGGATAGTACAGTATAGTTAAAGTGATATTTAATCGTATAATTGACAAAATTTAGGAGATATTTTTAAAAATTATTCCTAAGGGTATCGGTTCTGAAGTAAAGTCACTATATTAACAATTAAAATAAATTTTCGATTGAGTACGAAAATAGCCATTCCACATAATGAAAGTTACAGCAGTCTTTGATATTGGCCGGACCAATAAGAAATATGTTCTTTTTGATGAGAACTACGATATCGTAAAGGAGTATTCGGAATACTTACCTGAAACAACAGATGAAGATGGAACCCCTACTGAAGACATAGCGCTTCTTACAAACTGGGTTAAAAGACATTGGCAATTGCTTTTGGAAAATCCTGAGTTTGATATCAAGGCAGTGAATGTGGCAGCTTATGGGGCTAGTTTGGTTCATTTGGATGCGGCAAACCAGCCGATAACACCGTTATATTCCTATTTGAAACCATTTCCTGATAATTTATTGAAACAATTTTATCAGACTTATGGAGACCCTACCCGAATTTCATTGCAAACAGGATCACCAGCAATGGGAATGCTGAATTCCGGTATGCAATTGTTTTGGTTGAAATATACCCAACCCGATGTCTATAATAAAATTGTTACAACCTTACATTTGCCGCAGTATATCCTATTCCTGTTGACCAACAGGAAGGTGACGGATTATACTTCTGTGGGATGCCATACAGCACTTTGGAGTTTTGAGATGTGGGATTACCATGAATGGGCAAAGGGTGAGAAAATTCATAAGAAATTTGCCCCTTTGTTGGCTTCCTCTTCTTTTATATATAGGCATGGAGACAAAGGTATCCAGTCAGGTTTTGGACTTCATGATAGCTCCTCTGCTTTAGTACCTTACAGAATGGCGGTAAAGAAGCCTTTTGTGTTACTTTCCACGGGTACTTGGTGCGTTTGTTTTAATTCATTTTCCTCCAAGCCGCTCACTTCTTACCAGCTTGAACGCGATTGTCTTAACTTTTTGACACCCGAAGGTAGCGGTGTTACAGCCTCTCGCTTGTTTATGGGGCGTGAACATGACTATCAAGTGGCTAGAATTGCGGAATATTTTAAAGTGGAACCAGATTTTTATAAAACTGTTACCTTCGACCAGGGTGCATTGGATAAAGCTGCTCCGCCTTTTTACAGCGCATGCATGGTTGGGAATGGTCCGAAACCAGAACCAAGCCCACAAGAATGGCAAGTAAGTGCATTTGCAAATGCTGCAGATGCTTACCATCATTTAATGAACGGTTTAGTAGAATTACTGAAACTTTCTTTGCAACTGATTGGTATAAAGGATGTTTCCTGCATCTACATCGATGGAGGCTTTGCTAGAAACGAAATATTTGGTAAGCTCATCGCACAGGCTTACCCTGATCATCAAGTTTTTGCTACTGATTTACCTTATGCTACATCACTCGGTGCGGCTTTACACGTCACTCGACCTGAAACTTTTGAGTTTAAAGAAGGTATACGTGAAGTAACTGCATGAATTAACTGATCCTGCTCCAGTTGGTTTCTTCTTTTCGCAAATTATCTATATGTATGCGGATGGGAGAGTTCTCCGGCTGGAGTAGGTTTGGATCTGTATTAAGAATAGCTTCTGCCGTTATTCTTGCCTCTTTTAATATGGCACCATCTTGAGCCAAATTGGCTATTAATAAGTCTGTAATACCACTTTGCTGGGTTCCCGACAAGTCACCTGGACCTCTTAATTGTAAGTCTACCTCAGATATTTCAAAACCATCATTGGTTCGGCACATGGTTTCTAGCCGCAGTCGGGTATCTGCACTAATTTTATAACCCGTCATCAGTATACAGTAGGACTGCTCCGCGCCACGCCCTACACGCCCGCGAAGCTGATGTAATTGGGATAAGCCAAATCTTTCTGCATTTTCAATAATCATCACTGATGCGTTGGGTACATTCACACCCACTTCAATAACCGTAGTGGCTACCATAATTTTCGTTTCATTTTTCACGAAACGCTGCATTTCGTAATCCTTTTCCTTCGACTTCATTTTGCCGTGCAGAATACTAAGCGGCACCGTAGGGAACGATCTCGAAACGCTTTCGTAACCATCCATCAAATCTTTCAAATCTAACTTCTCCGATTCTTCGATCAGTGGATAGACCATATAAATTTGTCGTCCTTTTTTGATTTCATCTTTTACAAACCCAAATACCGAACTGCGATTGGCATCATAACGGTGTACTGTTTTTATCGGTTTTCGGCCTGCTGGTAGCTCGTCAATCGCAGAAATTTCTAAATCACCATATAATGTCATGGCCAAGGTTCGTGGAATTGGAGTGGCCGTCATCACTAACATGTGCGGATTAATCCTGGTGTTTTTTGCCCAAAGTTTAGCACGCTGGGCTACCCCAAATCGGTGCTGTTCGTCGATAATACACAAGCCTAAGTTCTTAAATTGAACGATATCTTCGATGAGCGCATGGGTACCGACGATAATCTGCATTTCGCCACTGAGTAGCTGTTCATGAATGAGTTCTCGCTCCTTTTTTCTGCTGGATCCGGTTAATTTTCCAATATTGATACCCAATAAGTCCCCAAAAGTTTTGAGACCTTGGTAATGTTGATCCGCCAAAATTTCGGTGGGTGCCATTAAGCAGGCTTGTGCATCATTACTGAGTGCGAAAAGCATGGTTATAAAGGCAACTATTGTTTTTCCAGATCCAACGTCACCTTGGAGGAGCCTGTTCATCTGCCGGCCAGTAAGCAAGTCATTATGGATTTCTTTGATTACTCGAATTTGGGCATTGGTTAGCTCAAAAGGAATATGGTTGTCGTAAAAGTTCCTTACCAAATCCCCATTTTTAAAAACCATACCTGGGAACTCCGTTTTGTGAAGAATTTTATTTTTGATCAGTCGGAACTGGTTATAAAATAATTCTTCGAATTTTAAACGGCGTTGAGCCTGATGGAGCCACGCTGCACTTTGCGGATTATGGAAATTCCAAAGCGCATCTCGCTTACTCACTAATTTGTATTTTTCGACAACTGTTGCAGGTAACGTTTCCTTGATTTGAGGCCAAGCCATTTCCATCAGCAGCTGAATTGCCCTTCCTAAAAATTTGCTATCTATAAATTTCTTTCTAAGCTTCTCGGTAAGCGGATAAATAGGCTGAAAGTAGCCACCGGCCGCATTTTCTGGGGTAACTAAATCGACTTCTGGATGGGTGATAGACCATTTCCCTCCAAAACTAACGGGTTTTCCATACACGATGTATTCGGCGTTTACTCGTAAGTATTTTTCGAAATAGGCCACGCTTTGAAACCATACCAAATCCATGGAGGCAGTCCCATCCGTAAAATTAGCCACTAATCTTTTTTTATGACCTTCCCCAATTAATTGGAATTCGCGAAGTCTGCCACGGATTTGGACGTTGGGGATTTGTTCAT
This sequence comes from uncultured Dyadobacter sp., assembly GCA_963976315.1. Classification (GTDB taxonomy): domain Bacteria; phylum Bacteroidota; class Bacteroidia; order Cytophagales; family Spirosomataceae; genus Dyadobacter. The sequence goes on along the minus strand of CAXBLH010000140.1, from coordinate 5,937 downwards.
TTATTTGACTGATCCTATGGAAAACAGTACGGTCTTCATGGCGGAAAGGGTAGTGTTGTAGCAGATCACCATAGGTAAATATGCTCAATTCCTGATTGATTAAAGCTGATTTTTGTGGGCCAATTCCTTTTAGGAATTCAATTTTTGTATCAAAAAAATTCAAAGTATTGCTGGGTTCGGTCTCGAATAGTTCTTGTCAAATTTACAAATTTTCACCTATTCTATTACAAGTACAACTTTAAGTCACCAAATTGCGTTATTGGTTCTATTAATCACCTAAAACTTTTAAATTAGATTATGAAAGTCTTTTTGTTTAGCATGCTATTCTCCGTGGTAGCTTTTACTTTTTCATTTGCACAGCAAAGTCCCCGTATAACTACGGAAGGCAAAAATGTAAGTATCGCCTATGGACAACCTTCCAAAAAGGGCAGAACTATTTTTGGGGCAGAGGGAAGCCAAAGTTTAGAAAAATACAATAAAATTTGGAGAACCGGTGCTAATAAGTCTACTGAAATCACTTTTAATAAGGATGTTAAGTTTGGTGGCCAGAGTGTAAAGGCGGGTACTTATACACTTTTTACGATACCAGGTGATAAAAAATGGACCGTTATTTTGAATACTGTTTTAGGACAGTCAGGTGCGTTTGAATATGAAAAGAATAAAAGTAAGGATATTGTAACGGTATCTGTACCTGCCAAAAAATTCAAAACTTCGGAAGAGAAACTTACTTTCCGAGTATCCGACAAAAGTCTTGAGATGCAATGGGATCAAGAAGGTTTTGCTGTTCCAATAAAATAATTATTAGACTGTTGATACGCAAAGGCATCGGATTGTTTTCGGTGCCTTTCTTTTTGACCTACAAATTTTGCTGTATCATTTTTTCTAAGACTAGTAAATGCGCACTAAAGGCGGAGCTTCCTTTGTCGGTGGTAGAGTAGGTAGTAAGTGGTTTTCGGCCAGAGAATTGTTTTTGTACGGTAATGTATTCGATCTCTTCTAGAGCTCTAAGATGTGAGGCCAAATTGCCGTCTGTAAGTTGTAAAAGCTCTTTGAGCTCGTTAAAGCTTAAAGCATCATTCACCACCAGAACTGACATGAGTCCGAGTCGAATTTTACTTTCAAAAACCTTATTAAATTGTTCTAACCATTCCATTCTAGGCAGCAAATTTATATCAATCTTTTTTATATTGATTGATTTCCATTAAAATCATGGCATCTTTATTGCGTAGCCACACCGCCTCATCTATCTGATTATTCGCACGCACGTTCAGTAATGTAGCGCCCAAGCCTGTTCCTAAGGATACCCAAATCATTTTTTTCCATAAATTGTTATCATTACTTAGCAGAGAATAAATAGTGGCCCCTGCTCCTAAGAGTGAAAAAGTAAGGCCAATATTTCTATTTTTTTTGGATCGAAAATAAAGGTCTAAACCCGCTGGGGAAATAGCGAATTCTCGCATAAACGCTTTGTTACCTGCATACAACACATTTTTCTTTACGAAGCTATTATGGCCTTGCATATAAATCACTTCATCGTCGTACCATTTTTGATACTGTTTTGGCTGGTTAATGACATTAGACTGGGCATTCGCGCTTTTTCCAACAAATAATATTCCAAATACCAATAGTAAAGAGAGCATTTTAGCACTTGATTTGGCCTTTTCACTATCATATTTATTATGCATAGCCAGTCCATAAATGATGTGCATCAGCCCAAAGCCAATGGACCAGAGTACTACAGCATAGCTGGTTGCAAAGAGAGCCAAGCACCCAATTATAATTTCTGTCATACCCAAATAATGCACTTCGCGGTATGTAAACCTACCTGCTGAAACGAGTGCAATTCCGTAAAAAATAAGGGAGGTAGGGAAAATGAGCCATATTAATCCATAGGACATCATTGCGATACAAAAAATACCACCAGCGGCAAGGGGGACTATCATTGCCGTTAACAATCGCTTAGAACTACCATTCCAAACCACTAATCCTCTTTTTTTGGCTTTGCGGATTGTAAAAAGTATTCCGAACACTAATGAAAGTGAGAGTACTAGTAGTCCGTCTACTAATAAAAACCAAAATATTTCAGCTTGGTCTTTTTTATGCGTAAAACCGGTGGGGTCTAGTATTTGAGTGAGCCAATCCGTTTTAAAATGTATATAGGCAACCGAAGCTCCAATGATCGCAAAAACTCCTGCAAATACACCGCTCAGTCCACTTAATGACAGAAATTTTGAACTTCTTTCCATCAAATTCCGAATTTCATTTAAAGTCTCAATTGATTCCTGATTGGTCGACATAAGCTACTTGTGCAAGATGGGTGAAAACTTAGTTTTTGTTTGCTGGATATTTATAAAATAAAACCCAATATATCCGTATAAATTTTTGGCAGAAATATGATTCCACCCACAATGGCCGACGTAATGGCTAAAATCAATACCGCCGCAGCGGCAAGGTCTTTCACTACTTTAATACCCTCATGGTAGGTAGGGGAAACTACATCGGCTAATTTTTCAATGGCCGTATTGATAGCTTCTGCGGCACATACCAAGCCAATTACTATAAATATGGAAATCCATTCGTAGGATGCTATTTCAAAATAAACCCCTAAAATTAATGCTATGGAAGCTGCTAGAATATGAACCTTGGCATTGTTTTCATGCCTAAATAGGCTGAATATCCCTGCTCCGGCATACTTAAAGCTTTTCAGCGTTTTTAAAATATTTATTGGCTGGTTCATTGTTATTAATTTCTGCGAAAATATGGAATGCAAGGTACAATAACATTAAGACGAAAGAAAAAGTAGCCGTATGTTTGATCGCTAAGGGGTCGGTCAGGCTTAGGAAAACTCCCTTGGCAAGGGCATCGGGTTGCGTGATGATATCCCAGCTATTCCACCGCCCAAATCGGCCTAGGAATATACCAAAACCACTTAAAGACATAAATAGCAATACCAAAAGCCAAGAGGCAGGTTGGCTAAATCGGCGTTTCAATAAGCGAAATACAATGCGTATGGAATACAAACCAGTTAATAAACCTGATAGTGCAAAGCTGAATAGCAATATAGCGTCATACCAAATCATATTTTCCGGAACTCCTCTTAAATGTTTTAGATCGGTGATAATATAAGGTGCATTTGGAAAGAACAAAAGCCATACCAATAAACTGAGGTATAAGGCCCAACCGGGAAGCATTTTGACCCTGTCAATATTCCATGCCATTTTTATAAAAAGTAAAGGTGTCCATGCCAAAAAAAGGTTCCATACTAAAAAGTAAAAACCCAAACTTCGTGTGTTGAGTATTCGAAACGTGAGTAAAACCATGGCCATTGCAGAGATACTTAACAGTAATGCAACCTGACGATTATTTCGAAGATAGGAGATTAGGTTCTGTTTGTCCATATTTATAAAGTACTTTGAATTGCAAAGTAAAATAAAATTATTTGAAAACCCCCGAATTGTAACTGTTTTTTATCTGAAAATTAATTTTAGCTCATTAGAGCCCGCTTAAAAATTAACCAAAAGTTTGTTGATGCTATTTTTTGGCTCTACCTGCGTTAAATTTTAAAGGGCGGTTCGCACAAAAAATAAGCTATAAACAATTCTATCATAAAAAATTAAACAGGCTCTTAGACTTTATCACGAATGATTTTGAATGAAGACTTTTGTAATAAACAATCAGGAGCCAGGAAGTAGATGGAAAATGATTTTCTGAAAGAATTTGACAGCCCCAAGCTGACTGCCGGTTGCATTACCAAACGAGTCCTGTTAAAGTTTCATACCCCCAAAGTAAATTAGGAATAAATGCTATTATTTTCCTTGGAAGCGCTTCATCATGGCCCATTCGCGTCCTGGATGCTTTACTTTAAAGGTTTCGAGGCATCCTCTATCCTGAAGAGTGATGTAGGCCGTTTTGCCTTTCTTGCCGCCGAAGCAAATATTGGAGACTTTTTGGCCAATGGTTTTATAAGTATGGATAATTTTTCCTTGGGGAGAGAGTACTGCTACTTCGCCTTTTCCGTGGCGTGCGATATACAAATTCCCTAGAATATCACAACGCATACCGTCCATTCCGCCTTCTGAGAATTGGTGTAGTAGTTTTTTATTACTTAAGGCACCGTTTTGATCTATATCAAATTGCCAGACATTCCGTTGCACACTTTCATTGACGTATAGTTTTTTTTCATCCGGACTCACCTCAATGCCATTGGTGGTGCCCAAATTCGAAAATGCGAGTGTAGCTTTTCCAGATGGGTCTACATGCCAAATTTGCCCGGTACTCTCCTTCCAGTTGGGGTCCGAACAATAGATATCCCCTTTGGACGTAATAGCCAGGTCATTGGGTTGATTCATGCGCGGTTCATTTACGAAGACCGTAACTTCCCTGGAGTCCAGGTCGGCTTTCAATACATTATGTCCCGTATAATCGGCAATATAAAAGGTATTTTCATTGCCAAACCGTATTCCGTTACCAGTACTCCCTTTGGGTAAGGTGATAAAGAAGCTGGTTTTGCCTTTCTTGTTAATTTGTGCAATGGTACCATCACGGGCAAAGTTGACCGCATATATATTCCCGTCCCCGTCTACGGCAGGGCCTTCACAGTTACTGGTAAATTCTCCTTCGGCCGAAAATTTTTTACTTTGGCAAAACGCGGAACCTATTGTAAATAACACTAGGAATGTGCAGAAGAAATGTTTTTTCATACAAGAATTTGCAATTAATTTAAAAGCGTGTCCTACAACCCTCTGGTTGTGTGGTGGTGGAAATAACGGGTTTGCCATCCAATAAGTTTGATACAGCTTCCTCTACGTAATTACGCGAAACTCCATTTGCATCCTGAGGGTTATCATCAATCATACCAAAGTACTTAACTATAAATTGATTGCCAATTTTTTGAACAACATATGCTGTGGGGATTCTGGTGGGGCCAAATCTTTTAGCTATACTTTGATCTGCATCAATAAGGTAGTTGAAGGGGTAGTTTTTTGAGCTTATTCGTGCTTTTATTTTTGCAATTTGGTCATCTTCATGTAATTGTGGATTGCTTGGGTTGATGGCAATTACGGGGTAACCCAAACCAGCATATTTGTGATGCATCGCAATTTGGCGGTCTTCGTATGCTTTTGAAAACGGACAGTGCATGCTGGTAAAAATGATTATCGCTCCTTTTATATTGAGTCCGGAGTTAAAATCGAAATTTGATCCATCTGATTTGGGAAGGCTGAAGTAAGCAACCTTATCTCCAATCTGGTAATTCGTCAACACCACATTTTCTTCAGGGCTAACCATGGTTCTGTGAGAAATGGAGCGCATGGCCATCAAGTAAATGGAGCAAATAAGGATTGCTACAATAGGAATATATTTTTTCATGAGTTTGATTTACACCACTTTTATCAGCAATACGCATGATAAATCTAAGGTAACTGTTTTGCCTGTTAAGCTTTGTTAATAAAACGATTTTTGTATCGAAATAGGTATTTAAGCCATGGTTCCTAGCGCAAAATTAAGGATTGGAACCTGTGATGCTTATAATTTGTACATAAACATAAAGTATAAAACCCTTAGAATTTTACTTATTCGGGCAGTTTGAAGCTTTTTTTGATATTAATTATTGTGAAATTTGGTGTAAATACTTGTCTCTCTGTATGTAAATCGGTATCTTTGCACCTCATTTTTGAGTTAATAACAATATCCTATTAAAATGTACGCAATCGTAGAAATCGCAGGTCAGCAATTTAAAGTTGAAAAGGGTCGCGAAGTCTTCACGCATAGGCTTGAAGGCGAAGTGAACGCTGAACTTGTATTTGACAAAGTCCTACTCGTTGATAACGCAGGCACAGTACAAGTTGGAGTTCCTACACTGGCAGGAGCATCCGTGAAAGCAACTGTTTTGGAACATCTTAAAGGCGATAAAATTATCGTTTTCAAGAAGAAAAGACG
>CAXBLH010000139.1:0-11765 GCA_963976315.1 uncultured Dyadobacter sp. | reverse complement strand
ATCGCTATTTTGAAAGCGTAGATGGTTTAATGGAACAGTATGTTAAGTCGGGACTTTATACTTCCACATCGGCAGATACTTACCTTGCTGAACTCGATAAAATTGAGCCAGAGAAAGCCCCGGAGATTTTAACGAAGGTGATGCTTACCTTTTTAAGGGATTTGCGAGAAAGAAAGGCTACCCGTGACTTATTGCGCTGGGAAATAGGGACAGGTAAACCCATGCTTACTAATAGTCGGAATGCAGCCGCCACGTGCATATTAGAAAAAACTGGAAGTTTGCCAAACTTTGAAGATACCTCTGGATTAATGGCTTTTCTTTCCTCTGCCATATACTTTATGGCGATCTCTGCTGATTATCGAGAAACGATGTTAGATTTGAATTTATCTTCAGAAAAGGATTGGGAGCGTATTGAGAATATTGTGGAGAGAATCATTAAAAGCATTTCAAATGAATAGACTTTATCACGAATGATTTTGTAAGAAGACAGGCTTAATAAGCAGTCTGCAATAAGCTAGAAAAACTTTTTTCAGGAAGAGTCTGACAGTAGTAGGCTAATTGTATCACAAATCTAATTGTGGTAAAGTCGTGTACCAAACTAGTCCTTTTGTGTATTTCATAAAAGGACTTTTTTATGAAATCTACCTGTTTATTATTTAGTTCTTGTCATATTTGCTCAAATTTTAAATTTAGCAAATTCTCTTCTATGGGTGCATTAAGGAAGCTAGCAAGTGATACAGCTATTTATGGTATCAGTACGATGCTAGGACGCTTTTTAAGTTACTTGTTAGTAGCCCTACATACCAAATTGTTTTTAGCAGACCAACTGGCAGTTCAGGTTCAGCTCTATGCCTATGCTGGAATATCACTGGTGCTTTATACTTTTGGAATGGAAACGGCATTTTTTCGCTATGCTAGGAAAGAAGAAGATCGGCAACAGTACTACAACCTCATACTTTCCGCAGTTATAACGGTAAGCTTCATAGGCTCAGGACTTATGTTTGTGTTTGCCCAATCGATTGCATCCTATATTCAATACCCTGAAAATGCCAGACTTGTGCAATGGTTTGCAATTATTATGGCTACAGATGCCATCGTCTCCATTCCCTTTGCAAGGCTAAGATTAGAAGGGAAAGGGAAAAAATTTGTCATGATACGGGTTTTAAATATATTGATTAGTATATTTTTAAATTTGTTCTTTTTGATCATTTGTAAAGATATTTATGAGGGTAAATATTTAATAAGCCTACAGCCTTTTATCAATCTGTTTTATGAAGTCAATCGCGCTCCCGATTTAATCATATTGGCAAACCTACTCGCTAACCTTACCTTCTTTTGGATGCTACGGAAAGAGTTACTTGACTTTAAATTTCAATTCAATCGGGAATTGTTCAAGCCCGTATGGGTATATGCTTTTCCAATCATGATAATGAATGCTGCGGGTGTCATTAATATGCTATATGACCGGTCTGTGATGCAATTTTTACTGCCTAAAAATTTCTATCCAGGACGAACCACCAAGGAAGCGATTGGTATTTATGGACAATGTTACAAGTTGTCTATATTCATGAATTTGGCGATTCAAGCATTTAAATATGCTGCCGAGCCATTTTTCTTTTCCAAAGGAGAAGATAAAAATGCACCCGAGGTATTTGCTAGGATTATGAAATACTTTATAATCATCTGTGTGATGATGTGGGTTGCGATTTCAGTAAACGTGGATCTTTTGGCCGAAATATTCCTGAAGAGAAAGATATACCACGAAGGACTTTCAATTGTTCCATGGTTGTTGGCAGGATTCTTATTCCTAGGGATTTATTATAATCTCGCCACATGGTTTAAGCTGACGGATAAGACAAAATACGGAACCTATTTAACGATTACTGGCGCTTCGGTGACGATTTTGGTAAGCTATATTTTGGTACCAATTGTGGGTTATCTAGGCTTTGCAATGGCTTTTGCTTCATCCGGCTTAGTAATGATGGTCATTTGCTATTTATTAGGACAAAAGTTTTATCCAGTACCCTATGACATTAGCTCGGCACTAGGATATATTATTACTGGCGCATTGGTAATAGTATTTTCTGCTCAGTTTAAATTCGACGATTTAGCGGTATCAGTGGGAGTGCACACGGTTTTAATATTGGTACTTTTGCTACTCAGTTACCAAGTGGAAAAAAAATCTTTACCAGAGAAATTGAAATTTTAATCCCAAACTTCATTTTAACTCTCTTAATAGCTTATTTGAAAAAAGAAACTCTTGTAATTCGGGAACGGTGGACTTTGTTATTTCTGTATTGATACCTTCCCAAAGTTTTTCACCTTGGTACATGAAAACGATACTTTCACCTATTTCCATTACCGAATTCATATCGTGGGTGATAATAATGGTAGTAATCTGAAACTCCTCTGTGATCTCCTTTATCAGAGCATCTATTTTTACGGAGGTGAGGGGGTCAAGGCCAGAGTTAGGTTCGTCACAAAATAAATACATGGGATTCATTACGATAGCCCGCGCTATTCCCACTCTTTTTTTCATACCACCACTAATTTCGGAAGGCATGCGGTCCGCTGCGGCCTCTAAACCTACCCTTTTCAGACAAAATTCAACACGTTCTCGTTTTTCTTCCGAGGATTGGTCAGTGAGCATGTCCAAGGGAAAGCCCACATTTTTGGCAACCGTTTGTGAGTCGAAAAGAGCGCCACCCTGGAATAAAACACCCATTTCGCGTCGAATAGATTGCTGCATTTCCTTATCGCTGTTGTAAAAATCACGACCATTATACAGCACATTCCCTTCATCAGGCTTAATGAGTCCTATCATGCATTTGAGTAACACACTTTTACCTGTTCCACTACCTCCAATTATTAAGTTGGTTTTGCCTTTTTCAAATTTGCTTGATATACCCTTTAATACAACTTTATCGTTAAAAGATTTTTTAATATTTTGTACTTCAATCATTTCAATATTTTTTAGAATTATAAAAGCAATTGTGCAAGCATATAATCAGCAATTAAGATGGCAATGCAACTATTAGTCACTGCTTGTGTGCTTGCTTTACCTACTTCCAATGCGCCCCCACTGGTGAAAAATCCTTGAAATGAAGAAATTGTAGCTATTAGAAATCCAAAGACAAATGGTTTTACACACATAAAAAATATGTTGTAAGGAACAAAAGAGTCACGAATTCCATATAAATAATCTCTTTCTGTGATTACACCTGTAAGTGTTCCAGCTAAGTATCCGCCAAAAATCCCTAAAAATGCGGCAAAAATAACTAGCATGGGAAAGGTAAACATGGCAGCCAACACTTTTGGCAAAACAAGGTAAGAGGAAGAATTGATTCCCATGACTTCCAAGGCATCAATTTGTTCAGAAATTCGCATCGTACCCAATTCACTAGCGATATTTGATCCTACCTTTCCAGATAATACGATACAGGTAATAGTAGGTGCAAGTTCCAGTATTTCCATATCCCGTACTATTAAGGCTACCGTGGAGACCGGAATAATGGGGCTGACTAGGTTATAGGCTGTTTGGATACATGATACAGCTCCAATGAAGGTGGATACAATGGCGACAATAAAGATTGAATTGACACCCATTCCGACGCACTCTTCCATAAAGCGCCTCCAATAAACAGATAATTTTTCCCTGTTGGTGAACAGGCTACCCAAAAAAATGAAGTATTTCCCGATTATAGACATAGTTTCTTAATTCAATTCAATATTTTCGGGAAAATTAGGCAAAAAATAAAGCAAACAGAAAAATGAATCAATTGCTCGTAATAACAGGGGGGACAAAAGGCATAGGAAAAGCTATCATTGAAAAGTTTATGACCCATGGTTTTGACGTAATCACCTGTGCCAGAAATGATCAGGATCTTGAACTATTGAAATCGGAGATGGAAGAGAAATTTTTAGGTCAGAATTTATTTTATAAAAAGGTGGATCTTTCTTTAAGATCTGAGACTAAAAGTTTTATTGAATTTGTACATTCATTGGGTGTACCTATTACTACACTGGTGAATAATACTGGTACATTTATTCCGGGGCAAATCCATAACGAAGAGGATGGAGTACTTGAAAAGTCAATTGAAACTAATTTATATAGTGCTTATCATATCACTCGTGGACTGGTGGGAGATATGATAAAGAGGCAAAAAGGTCATATCTTTACTATCTGTTCTACGGCAAGTATAACGGCTTATCCCAATGGCGGTTCTTATTGCATTTCTAAGTTTGCATTACTTGGTATGACCAAAGTGCTTCGCGAAGAACTTAAGCCTTTTGCCATTAAAGTTACCGCTGTTTTGCCAGGTGCAACATGGACCGATAGCTGGAAAGGAACCGATTTGCCTATCGAAAGATTTATGAATTCAAGGGATGTTGCGGAGGCCGTTTGGGGCGCTAATTCTTTGAGTTCTAGCTCTGTAGTTGAGGAGATATTGATACGTCCACAATTAGGAGATTTAGGATAATTAGTAAACAATTAAGCAAAATTGTTAAATTGCCGTATTTTTAAAATTATTTATTAAACCCGTATTTCATTTTTCATGGAACAATATCTAGGTATAGACGTGGGCGGTACGAACGTAAAAATGGGAATCGTTGACGCTACTAATGGAAGAATATCCAATTTTTACAGCCACGACACAGCGAGTTGGCGTAATTCTGGCCATTTTATTGAACGTCTAGGCGATGCGATTTCACTTCAACTCGTAGAGTACCCGGAAGTAAAAAGAGTAGGTATTGGCGTTCCAGGATTAATCACACGAGATCGTTCGACTTTAATTGAAATTACTGCAATACCGGAAATAGATGGAATGAAAATTGTTCCTGATCTTAAAACCAGATTTCCGAACCATGATTTTTTCCTAGAAAACGATGCAAATGCAGCTGCTTTAGGGGAATATTATTTTGGAGAAGACAAGCTTCCTGAGGATTATATTTTTGTTACGCTTGGTACTGGTATTGGAGGAGCAGCAATTATTGATAAAAAGGTATTTAAAGGAGGTGGTGGTAATGCCATGGAACCGGGACATGTACCTTCTAAGTATGGAAAGGTTTTAGAAAGAAATATAGGAAAAAAGGAGCTATTGGAGTTAGCTGTGAAAATGAGAGCTGGTTATACCGGAGCAACTCAGGTGCCTGCTGACGGTACTATTTCTACCACAGGGCTGGTTGCCGCCGCATCAAATGGCGATGAATTGGCTAAGCAGATATTTAGCGAAATGGGTTATATGTTAGCAGAAGGCCTCGTCTCCATGATTAGAATATTAGATATTACTACTATTTTGATTGGAGGTGGTATTTCTGCTTCTTTTGAATATATAATGCCTGCCATCACAGAAAGGTTTAATTATTGGTTAACGCCTTATTACCTGAAAACCATTAATATTAAAAGAGCAACATTGGCGAATGATGCAGGATTATTAGGAGCCGCATCGCTTTGCTTTGAATAAAATAAACATTGGAGAAATTGCCTCTTTAATTATGTGGCGGTAATTTCTCCTGAGTTTCTGAATTGTTAGAAATGGACCCCTGATTGTTTACATTTTTGTTGTTAATGGAGCCATATAACTGCTGCATGTTAAGGATGGATCTGTGTTTTAAAGTAGGCTGTCCTCTAAAATTTGTATCACACTTCATAAAAAACAAATACGAAATTATATTCACTAGCAGTTAATCCAGTACTTTTGGATCCAGTTGCAAGGTCTTGCATGTATTTATAAAGGAAAATTTGAATGAAATTAACGGTAATTGTTCCTGCCTACAACGAAGAAAAAACGATTTGGAAGGTTTTAGAAAAATTAAAAGCAATTAGTCTCATTGGTGGATTTCAAAAGGAGATTGTTGTGGTGAATGACTGTTCCTCTGACAATACGGGTGATGTGGTAATGAAGTTTATTGCGCAAAATAAGGATCTAGAAATTAGTTATTTTCGTCATGATTTTAACCAAGGAAAGGGAGCGGCCCTTCATACCGGGATCCGACAAGCAAGTGGAGACTATATCATTGTGCAGGATGCTGATTTAGAGTATGACCCCGAGGAATTTAATGTTTTGCTAAAGCCCGTTATTGCAGGTTATGCTGATGTGGTCTATGGTTCGCGCTTTATGGGTGGTAAGCCTCACAGAATACTGTTTTTTTGGCATACTATTGGGAATAAATTTTTAACTTTTTTAAGTAATATGTGTACCAATCTGAATTTAACGGATATGGAAACATGTTATAAATTGTTTAGGGCAGATATTTTGAAAAGCCTTAAACTTGAAGAAAAGCGTTTTGGTTTTGAGCCCGAGGTTACCGCTAAGGTGTCCAAAGTTTCGCGGATAAGAATTTATGAGGTAGGGGTTTCTTATTATGGAAGAACATACGAAGAAGGGAAGAAAATAAATTGGAAGGATGGCTTTCGAGCTATCTACTGCATTTTAAGATATGGTCTTGGTTCCTAAATTACATTCTTTACCTATAACTTACCCCATGAGAAAGGCTCAACAGTGATTAGCTGCTGAGCCTTTCTTATTGCTACTTCTATCCAGAAAAGAACCATTTTTCAGCACCAAAATAATTTTTAGCGGAATTGCTTCCGGGGCAATGGCTTTAGTTCGAAACCTATTAAATAGCTAATACACTTTTTATTAATCCACTACTCCAGGTGTTGGGTTAACACCATCATTTACATTTGGTTTTGGAGCATTGAACCTTTCAAACAAGTCTTTTAAAAACTGCTCTGCTCCTGGAAAATTAGCTTTAAGAGCTTCCGATCCTTTTGTTTTTAATTCTTCAAAATATTCAGGTGCTTTTTCTGCTGCATTTTCGGCATCCGTTTTGAGATCACCAGCTTTTGCTTTCAAATCTTCTAATAATTTCTCTCCTTCCTCGGTCTGAAGGTATTTGTGTGCGGCAACTCCTGCTGCTGCGCCCAATAGGAACGTGGCTAAATGTTTTGTGTTCACACTCATAAAATATAATAGCTTAGTGGTTTATTAAAGTTACCACCATTTCCTTAAAAATGAAATAACCTCCAATTATACAGCTGTTTTAATTTCAAAGGGTTATAGGATGCTAAATACGGTTTGGACGGAATATGACAGTTTGATTTTTTGATATGCAACATCACTTTCCGTGACATCATTGCCCGTTTCCGAAATGCTGGCTCTTGAAAATGCTTTTGCGTACAGGGGCTGGGGGAAATTATTGCCTTCGCCAAGCTCACGAATCTCTAACACTTTACCCAGTTTTTCATCCAAGGCCTGCACCATATAATTTGCTTTTTCTTGAGCTGCTTTCAAAGCTTCTATTTTTAACCGTTTTTTGAAGTCTTCACTTTCGGAATGGTCCACACGTTTCATGGAAGCGGATTGTAAGCCTCGCTCGTCTAGGTCAGCTAGTATAATATCTAATTTTGCTGGCGAATCCAGTTTTAGCTCATACTGTTTGCGCTCCAAAAATAGGGCCGTATTTTTTTTATTAGACGGAGTGGATTGGTAGCCGCCGATGGAAATAATTGTTAAATCTTCGGGTTGTAATCCTGCTTTTTTTAGTGCATTTTTAAGTCGGTTCTCTAAAGTACTGATCACTACTTTATCTTTTTGATTTTTCTCGTCTTTAAAAAATTCTTTTAAAGCGATGGTGAAATAAAATTGATTGGGTACGATTTCCATTTCACTGTTTCCTGTAACTTCTATTTTTCTGGTTTCGTTGTGAAGGCCATTTGAATTAACTTGGCCGAAGACTGAATTACTAATTGTGACAATCACTACTGAGGCAATCACTAATAATTTTTTCATAATACTTTTTGAATTTTGCTCAAAAAACCAAAAAGCGAAGGGTATCCCTCGCTTTTTGGTTTTTATGAATCATGGCTAATAAATGAACTCATAACAGTTGTACCCAGTTGGAATGTACAAGCCGTTACGGTATTTAGATACAAACCTAATACAAAGGTTTAGATTAAGCAGTCATCACTAGCCGCTAATTATTGTTAAGAATTGTTAACGAATTAATGGGGTATAGGTTAAGTACTTGATAAATAAACCTTTGAATTCATCGGTGGATGAACGGCTATTTAAACGAAATTTTGATAAATAGAATCCATTATTCTAACAAAATGTTGATAATCCGATTCACTTAATCCACCCCATCCTTTTCGGCGAATTTCAGCAACAATTGGGAATGCCTCATTGTAAGTTTTAGTACCTGATTCCGTCAAAGATAGCTTGAACTTCCTGCGGTCTCCTTTTGTAATACCACGTTCCACCATTCCTTTCTTTTCAAGTAGGTCAATTATTCTTGTAACCGTAGGAGGATCTTTAAATGTAAGCTCGGCCAGTTCGTTTTGACAAATACCATCCTTTCTATAAATATGGTCAATGAGTACCCATTGATCTACTGTAAGATCAAAACCGGCATTATGTAACCGTTTTTGAAGCGAATTTCGAATTTTCTTTATGGTCGTGTCTATTTTGAAAAAATAGGCACGTTGGTCGGAGTGATGTGTCATTGAGTTAAATATTTTTAATTTTTATCGAATATAAAAAGACTATTCAATTGTTGGTCTACTAATTATTGCTGTATAATTAATGTTTACAATTATTATTACCAATGCAAGGTTTATTTCGGTACAATGGCTGATTTTACACTACGCGTTCTTTAAAGCTTATAGTAAAAATGGAGAGGGTCTGGATAAATAAATTTAAAATTATACCATGATTGGAATTTTTGTGGAGAGACAATCTTATAGTTTTCCAGCTTTTCGGTTACTAAGTAAGTGGGGGGGGGCCAGTTAAATTCTAAACAAGTTTTAGTATAGACCTCGCCTCGCTTACTATGAATAGGTGCTACAATGTTAAAAGTTTGGTTTGGAGCCTCTCCCGAAATGATTGCAATTAAGGCTTCAATAGCATCGTCTCTATGTATATAATTGACAGGAGTTTCCTGTGTAGTAAGATCTTTTTTGCCTTTTACATATTTACCCGGAATGCGGTCATAGCCAAGCAGTCCCCCAAAGCGTACAATAGTAACATTTGCATCTAGTACTGACTCGGTAATTGTATTTTCGGTTGCAACGAGTTCCTTGGACGCGGCGTCTCCTGGAGCAGTCACGTCTTTTTCGGTGACGATTCGGTTCAGATCCGGATACACACTAGTGGAGCTAATGTAGATAATTTCTTGAAGAGGGGATTGCTTGATATAAGGTAAAAGTTTGTTTATCTGACTGATATGAAAATTTTCCGGATTGCGCCTAATTCCGGGGGGAATGGCGATAATCAGTAGATCAGAATCTAGAAAATTGGTGATGCTTTCTGAATCTAACTCATAGCTCGGATTTAGGTTAATTAAATAACTTTCTATTCCCGATTCTTTTAATTTCTCGATTTTATCAAAGGAAGTTGTACTCCCTTTTACCAAGGTTGAAATATCCTTGTCCAGGATTCGTTTTGCAAGAGGAAACCCCAGCCAACCACATCCTAATATACTAATCCTTTTTTTCTTTAAATTTGGAAGATCCATTAATATTCAATTTCAATATTCATAAATGTATAACTTTCGATCTCTGATTTGTCTGCTTTCAATATTTACCCTCCTTTTTGGTTGTAAGCCCACGGACAAGAAGGAAAATGCACTTCAAGTGGATACAAAAGTCGATATAATCTCGGAGAATTTAGATGAACAATTTTTAGCAGCGGGCTCTGTGGAAGAGGTACAAAAACTGCTCCAAAAATTCCCGGGTTTTCAGCAGTATTATTTTTCTGATTTTGAGGGAGATAGCGTTCAGCTAGCACAGCAACTTTTTAGCATTTATCGCAATGAGCGCTTTCAAGAATTTAAAATCCAGGTAGATTCAATCATTGGGAATCGGGATTCTACCATACTCGCACCATTATTAGCGGCCTTTTCAAATATTAAGCGGAATTTCCCAATGTTCAAGGCTCCTAAGGTAGTCTTTATGATGAGTGGGTTTGTGGGTAATGATGTCTATATTTCTGACTCTCTTTTAGTAATTGGGTTAGATTATTTTGGTGGGTCAGAAGCTAGTTTCCGGCCAAACGTGTTTGATTACCAGCTTCGACGTTATCAAAAAGAATACATCGTTCCATCAGTGGTTTATTTTATGTCCGAAAGATTCAATAAATCGAATCCCAAAGACAATACACTTTTGGCTGAGATGATTGGTATTGGAAAGGGTTTTGAGTTTGTGAGGCAAGTAATTCCGCAATGTCCCGACAGCCTGATAATTGGTTATAGCGGAGAGAATTTGCGAAAAACTTATAATAGCCAGACCGAAATTTGGGCCTACTTTATTACTCAAAAATTGATTTATGAGAAAAATACCTTAAAAAAGGAGAAGTATATTGGGGAAAGGCCTTTTACTATAGAAGTAGGCAATGAGGTACCTGGCGGAATTGCTAGGTGGATAGGATGGCGGATTGTTAGCAAGTACCTTGAAAAGCATCCAGATGTTACTCTTTCGGAATTAATGAGCACGGACAACGCACCATTTTTATTTGAACAATCCGGATATAACGGGGAAAAGGACGAAGAGGAGTAAGAATTTTGAGTACTTTTGTCCCGTCTGTTTCTGCCAGATAGTTGAAACTATCCGTTTATTAAGAACTTAAAATGCCATTAACATTACTCATTTTTTTATTAGCAGTTCCCGGTTTCGTGGTAGTAGGTGTATATCTTGAACGGAAAGTATCTGCCTTTATTCAGGATCGGATGGGACCCATGGAAGTTGGTAAATGGGGTTTATTACAGCTGTTTGCAGATTTGCTCAAATTGCTTCAAAAAGAAGATATTGTACCTAAGGCTGCGGATAAAAAATTATTTCTAATCGCTCCTGTTGTTATTTTTGTTTCTGTTTTCGCGGGATATGCGGTAGTACCACTTGCGCCGGATCTGGCTGGCTCTGGTGCTTCAGTAGGCGTTTTCTTTTTGCTAACTATTGTTTCCGTAGATGTTATGGGGCTTTTAATGGCAGGCTGGGGCTCCAACAATAAGTTTGCGCTCTATGGTGCTATGCGCGCCGTTTCTCAAATCATAAGTTACGAAGTCCCACTGGGTCTTACTATACTTTGTGTAGTAATGTTGTCGCAATCCTTAGATTTACAGGTAATTAGTTTTCAACAAGGAATTTACAGCTTAGAGACCAACTATTTGTTTGGGTTAAAGTCTTTGGGGATTGATATAACTGCTACTGGTGGTATTTTGGCGTGGAATATTATTCGAAATCCATTTTTGCTACTTGCTTACATTGTATTTTTTATCGCATCACTTGCGGAATGTAACCGTGCACCCTTTGACTTGCCAGAAGGAGAATCAGAGCTAGTAGCCGGTTTTCACACCGAATATTCTGGTATGAGATGGGCCATTTTTATGCTTTCTGAATATGGTATGATGCTCTTGGTATCCCTATTAGGCGCTATTCTATTTTTAGGTAGTTGGAATACTCCTTTCCCGAATATTGGCTTTTTAAAATTAGCAGATTGGACCAGCGGGGAACCAGGGACATTTTTTGGTTACCTAAGTGGAGCTTTCTGGCTTTTAAGTAAGGCATTAGTTGGGGTCTTAATACAAATGTGGGCACGCTGGACCTTGCCACGTCTTCGGGTAGACCAGCTCATGTATCTGGGATGGAAAGTGCTTACGCCCGTTGGCCTAGTTCTCTTTTTTATATCAGGTATTTGGAGGTTACTAGGTATTTAGTATCCGCTAATCAGCAATTTCAGCATTGTCTAGTATATAATTCATTTGAT
>CAXBLH010000138.1:0-11819 GCA_963976315.1 uncultured Dyadobacter sp. | reverse complement strand
AGAATTGGGAAAAGAGTATTCTAGAAGCCCGTGGAGATAAAGATCCATTGTTAGCCTTCCTTAAGACGGGTGTTATGTTGGATAATAACGTAGCTGTTACCGGAAACTATGACAAAGGAAATTACCGTGTCAATGTGGGTAACATGACCTATTCTGGTGTTATTCCAAGCAACAAAACGACTCGTACCAACGTGTCTTTTGATGCACAATATAAAGTCAACAAAAACATCTCTATCACTTCTCAGGCTTCTTATTCGCGTACATTTGCACCGAACCAGTCGCATATTCAGGGTAAAAGAGAAGACAACCCCCTTGCTCATGCCATGTCTATGCCGATTAACATGCCCAAAATGTCGGTATGGGAAAGTGCAAATACTTGGCTTACAGACTGGACAGGTACCTATCAAAATACGCCTTATCTATCCAATCCGGGAGAGCCTCGTTTGAATAAAATAAATGCTGCTGGTTTTGACAAAGCAATTGGGAAAAATGGCCCTTATTTTGCAGCTCAAAACGTAATCAGAACGTTCGCAAAGGATGTTGTTTTTGGAAAAGTACAAATGGACTGGAATCTTTTTCAGCCGTTAACTTTCACATTGCGCTCTGGTATGAATCATGAAAATTTCGCTTTTGAAAGGAAAACACCATGGGGCTCGGAAAGAGCAGAAAAAGGGGGATACGAGCAACAATATAGCAATAGCACTACAGTTAACACAGATGCATTGTTGGCCTTTAATAAAACCTTTTTGAACGACGAGCTTTCAGTAGACGCATTAGGAGGTTTCTCTTATAAATTCAATGAAGCAAATAATTCATCTTTTGGTGGTAATGAATTAACTACTCCCAATTCATTCACTTTTGCCTCTTTACCTGCTGCGGTAAAACAAGCGGCTGTTTTTAATAGAGGGTATTCAACCAGAAGTTATGGCGCTTACGCTACTGCAACATTTGGCTGGAGAAGTACAGTATACCTAGAAGTAACAGGTAGAAATGACTGGGTTGGTATATTAAACACTGAAAAGGCAAATCACTTTTATCCAGGTGCATCTTTAAGCTGGGTAGCTTCGGAGACCTTTAAATTTGGACCTGCGATCAACTTGTTGAAATTGAGAGGAAGTTATTCTCAAACAGGTTATGGTATTGGACACCCAGTTAACTTGGATAAATATGGAATTGGATCACTTTGGGGCACTGCACAGCAGGGAACCATTGGTGGCGACCTTATAGACTCCAAAATAGATCCGGAGTTAAATATTACTCAAGAAATTGGTCTTGATTTCCGTGCGTTGAATAGCAGATTTACAGGTGAATTCACTGCCTATTCTAAAGATCACATCAACCAAATTCAGAATCTTCCTGTGGTAGGTTCGTCTGGTTTTAGTTCGGTATTAACCAACATGGGATCTGTGGTTTCTAAAGGGATAGAGCTTTCTATGAGAGTTGTACCTATTCGCACTAAGGACTGGGAAGTAGGGGTTGGTGGTAACTTATCCACCTTTAATGCAAAAATTAAAGAGCTTGATTCTCGCTTTGCTGAGAAATTCTATTCCTACGCAGGAACAGCTAATCTATCACTCTTTAAAGGATCTAAAGTGGGTGATTTGTATGCACAAGATCCAATACCTCATATCCAAAGCGGTAAATACAAGGGAATGATGTTGACGGGCCCAAGTGGTATTATCGAAGAATCGGTTACTACTACTGATCATATTCGTAAATATGGCTACTTGGGTAACATGAACCCAAAAGCAATTATGGGTTTCAATGCGGATGCTAAATACAAAAACTTCAAGCTAAATGTTGTTACGAGTTTGAGAGTTGGCGGGGTGTTCATTTCTGAAACACAAAAAATCATGATTGATGACGGTATGGCTGATATCAAACAAATCTACGGTGATAAATATGATCAGTACTGGACTGGTGGTCGTTTTGCTGGTGGTCTGCCAAGTATGCCCGACCCGAATGCAATGTTTACTGGTGAAGGTTTTGGAGATTACCGCGAAGGAGTGCAAAATATAATGAGTATGTATAATGGCGATCCTAGGTATTTTGGCTACTGGAATGCGGTTTATGTTGATCCTAACTATAACTTGTCAAATTTAAGTGCAGAAGAGAAATTAAACCTTCCAGATGCTGCTTATATTAAGAATGGTGACGATCCTACCAAGACTATTTATTTGAATCCATACGCCATGGAAGGAAATGAATTATGGTCGGGAGCACAGTTCAGAACCCATGATGCCACAGCGTTTAAAATTAAGGAAATCAACCTTTCTTACCAGTTAAACAGAGCTTTTGTAGAGAAGCTACATTTAACGGATGCTTCAGTAACATTCTTTGCTAAAAACGTAATGTTCTGGGCAAAAAATAGAATGAATGAAGATCCTGAAACTGCATTCAACGACGGTATCACTGGTATGGGCGTGGCGCAATTTGGTTTACCTCCAATGCGCACAATGGGAGTAAGGCTAGGAGTAAGCTTTTAAGGAACTTTAAAACAGATATTATTATGATCAAGTTAATAAAATATACGGCCATGTGCGCTGCACTGATGCTCAGTGTATCATGCGGCGACCAGTTGCGACTAGAAGAAAGGGAAGTTAACTTTAACAAGGACTATTTTACCTATTCTCGTTTTCAGTTAACCACTGCAATGGTAAACGTGGGTAAAAATTATGGAAAGGCGGTAACGGATGCACCCAAAGGTCAAGCTGCGCTCTATTTCATGGATACCTATAGTAGTGACCAAATTACTGCCTTTTATAATAAAACAGATGCCAACTGGTCACTTCAAGAAAGTAGTAACCCGTACACCTCTGAGCTAAGAACCTTGGCAGCGGTTACCAAGCTAGCTACCACTGAAGGTAATATGGCGAATGTGGCTGCGGCTGACGTACTTAAATGTGTGATTGGCGCATACCTTACTGAAAAATATGGAGATATTCCATTTAGTGAGGCAGTTAATGGAAGAGAAGGAGAATTGTTTCCTAAATTCGATACTCAAAAGGAAGTATACGAAAGTATGTTCACAATGCTGACCAATGCCGCTGTTATTTTTGCAGATCCCAATAGCAAAGGCTTACCAGCAGAACATGACGTTATTTTTAAAGGAGACAAAACCAAGTGGCTTAAATTTGCCAATTCGCTTAAGTTTCGTTTGATGGTTCATTCTTTTGAAGCATTTAAGAAGGCTGGTAAAGACCTTTCCGCTGACATGCAGGCAATTGCTAGTGGCAACAACTTTATGTCGACCGTTGCTGACAATGCAGGTCTTAGTTTTGCAGGTTCTGATCAAACTCAATCATGGTATTTGCAAATTACCTATGGTACAGGAAATGAGTATTCTGAGCAAAAACCTACTAAATATCTAATTGATCAAATGTTAGCCTTAGGTGATCCACGTATGTATGTTATTTTTGCACCAGTGCTTTCTCCTGTTTCGGATAAAGTCACTGCAAAAACTACTTCTACAGTGAAGATCAATGGTTTTTCATACGATATAGATACTTGGCCGTTAACTGCTGACCTTGCACCGAAATTAACGGCAGCTGGAAGGGATCTGAATGGGGGTACTATCTCTGTGCCTTATCCTATGGATGCTATGTGGTTTGGAACTCCTAACCCGTTGAACGTGGATGCACTTTATGGCGGAACAGGTTTGGGTAGTAAAGGGTTTTATGACAACCGTCGTATTACTGGATTTTCGAAATTAATTGCAAAAACCACTGATCCAAGACTTAAAGGGGTATTGATGGAAGCAGACGAGATGGCATTCTTGCTTGCAGAAGCGCGTCAAAAAGGATGGATTTCGGCAGGTACTGTGAAAGGATATTATGAAAATGGTATTAAACAATCCTTCTTAAGATGGCAGATTGAAGATGGAACTAAGCCAGCAACCTATATTGGTTCCGACAAAATAGTAGACAACTTCGCTGCTTATTATGCCAAACCAGGTGTTGCTTTGAATGGTACAAGTGCAGATTTGGATAAAATCGCTTTACAAAAATGGTTATCCATGCTTGTTACCAATCAAACGGAAGCTTACGTAGACTATAGAAGAACAGGGAAACCAACTTTTGTGGGTAAAGTAGCTGCTTCGTTTGCCGCTTTCGATTATCCTCAGAGATATCGTTACCCATTGGATGAAGCAAGTAATAACAAGGAAAACTATGATGCCGCTGTTACAGGGTTAGGAGGCAAGGATATTGCTTCTGCCAAAATGTGGATCACAAAGTAATCGGATTAGAATGGCTTAAAAAAAGGGTGTCGTTTTTAAAACGGCACCCTTTTTTGTTGTATCACATAACGGTGATAACCCCTGGACCCTAACTCCTCCTTAGGGATTTTTAATTCAGAAGAAGTTGCTCTCATTTGGAAACACTACAAAACAGGGCATGGTATATTATTTTGTGAGTTTGTACCGTGTTAACTATCCTCAAAAGAAAAATTCCTAGATGCAAAATTTTGTAATAATTTTTCTAGTCAAGCAGTAGTCACTTCTTAGTTTATTGCAGTATTCTTTTTTAAAAGCCTGATAACAAGGCTTTAGTTATTCTTTTCTTTTCAAATAGTATGCGTACATAACAAAAAAAATGACTGAAACTAATTGCTTTTATTAAGAATTTGTTAAGATTTTTTTTCACAACAGAGTTCAATTTTAATGTTTAGAAGAAGTTCACTTTTAAATCTCAGAATTATGAAATCAGCATTTACATTTTCTTGGGAGCGAAACATTAACAATGTTTTGATTCTATTGCTATTTGTCGGCCCGTTTGATGTCTTTTCACTAGATATATATCTACTAAAATCCAATAATAATATGGAACTGTGAAGTCAGGGCCGAACGTGTACCGGTAAGGTAATTTCCGGTGAAGCCGGTGAAGGTATACTAGTAGTTAATGTTGTATTAAAAGGTTCGCAAAAGGGAAGCACAACTGACGCAGCCGGGCATTACTCTATCGAAATTTCCAGGGATAATTCAGTGCAAGGGTTTATGACCCTTTTGTGAGTAAAATTTAAATTAATAAGGATACCTATTGCGCATTTTTAATTGTTAAAAACAACATGAACAAGCTATGATAAAAACGTAACCAATGGTAGTGTCAGAAAAGAGTATGGTGAAAAAGTATCAACCTTAATCAAACGATCATCAATTTAAATTTATACCCAATCAATCTATCTATACTATGCAAAAACTTGTTCCCAAATTAATGTCGGTCATTCTCCTAGCAGTGATGTTCACCTTGGTGTCATCCTGCGATGATGATAATGATAGCCCAGTGTTTCCGTTCAATGCGGAGATTTACAACACTCTTCAGGGAAGGAAGGTAGCTTTTCAAGGACTTACCCAAAGTGCCGTAAGTTGGTCCTGGGATTTTGGCGATGGCAAAACCAGCACCGAACAAAATCCTGTTCACGTATATGACGCGGGAGGTTACTATGTGGCAAAGCTTACAGCTAAGGACAGTAAAGGAGAAAGCATTACCAAAAGTGTCAACCTTGCTGTAGATTTAAGACCTTACGATTACCTTGTCGGAGACCACACCACAGCTGGTTATGGGGGTAAAAAATGGAAATTGACAAAATCCCATACTGCTGCAGGCGACTACCTCGCTAACGCGGATGCTGCTTTTACAAGTGCTACTCCTTACAATCCTGTTCCTGACGGAATTTTTGCCTCGAGCACATTTAATATGGGAGCTATTTATGATGACACTTATACCTTTTTCTATGACGGTAGTTATGTGCATGATGTGAAAGCTGATGGTGCTGCATTTGGTGGCCTTGTTTATCAAATTGCCACAGGTGGCTATCCTGCCAATGTTTTAGTTGGTAACCCAACCTATGGCCTTTGCATTGCTAAGTACACGCCCCAGGCAAATGCCAAATTCACTTTCGTGGAAAGCGAAGATTTCAAAGTTACATCGGCTTACAGTAGCGCCGGTCTTACGTTTAAAGGTGTTAAAACACTTGATTTTTCAGGAACAGAGTTTATCGGCTTCCGCGATTTTCAACGTAAAGTGGTAATGAGGTCTATTTCTAACACACGTATGCAACTCATTATGTTCATGGCCGCAAGCGACAAAGCTGTGGGTGTTAATACTCACGCACTTATCCTTTCTTTTGAAGCTGTAGCAGAATAATTCCAACCCTATACATTTTTAATATGAAACAAATCTGTCAAAATATGATGAAGTCAGTTTTGGTTATTCTTTTCCTGACATTGTTCTATAGCGCACAAGCGCAACAAAGAACTGTATCAGGAAAAGTAACCGATAAAAACAATGCGACTGTTCCTGGTGCCAGTATCCTTAAAAAAGGAACCACCACTGGAACCAGCGCCGATGCTGATGGGAAATATACACTTTCTGTTGGTACCAACGATGTACTTGTCTTTTCATTCATTGGTTATAAAACACAGGAAGTAACCGTAGGTGCTCGAAGCATCATTGATGTAAGTTTAGAAACCGATGTGAATGAACTAAGAGAAGTTGTGGTAACAGCCTTGGGTATTCAGCGCGAAGAAAAATCGCTGGGTTATGCGATCGGTAAAGTGGCCGGTGCTGAATTTACCAAAGTGGCACGTGAAAACTTTTTAACGGGTATGCAAGGTAAAGTAGCCGGTGTAACCATCAACGAAACCGGTGGGGCAGGCTCCACCATTAATGTGGTTATCCGCGGTGCAAAATCTTTGAGCAATGATAACCAACCTTTATATGTGGTTGATGGTGTACCCATGTTTAATAGTGCTAACAACGTAGGAGGTTTTGGCAGCGGCAACAGCACGGTGGATTATGGGAATGCCATTTCCGATATTGACCCTGAAAGTATTGAAAGCGTATCGATACTGAAAGGTGCAAGTGCTACGGCACTTTACGGTTCGCGTGCCTCTAATGGCGTTATGCTTATCACCACCAAAAAGGCAAAAGATGGCCAGGGAATGAAAGTGAGTGTATCAACTAATAATACTTTCGATGTACCACAACGCTATTTAGGAGTGCAACAACGATACGGTGGTTATATTGTCACCACACCTGAGCAAAACGGTGGCAGCCAAATAATGTCCCCACTGATATCACCAATCGGATTGGGTGCTGAATTGAATAAAGGTTATTATGCTGTGCAATGGAACTCCCCTTTGGATGCTAACGGAAAACCCATTCCAACGGAATTGAAGTCATATCCCAACAATGTAAAAAATTTCCTTAGGGATTACGGCTTCACCACTACCAACTCGGTACAGGTAACCAACGGTGGAAAGATGGTGAACATGCGCGTAGGTGTATCCAGCATGAAAAACAAAGGGCTGATTCCGAATACCGACCTTAACCGAAATAATTTATCGTTGTCGCTTTCCTCTAAGCTCACGGATAAACTTACCGTTAGCACCGATATCAACTATGTAAACAGCTTTGCTAAAAACAGGGCTTCAGGAGACCGTGGTACCAACCCCTTACAATGGGCTTACGTCACTCCTACTTATGTCAACATCATGGATTTAAAAGATTATGACATCGGTCAGGGAAATAATATTAAAAATCTGCTGCCAGGCGATAGTAACAATCCGTGGATGTTGGCTAATGATGTCAACAACAGTTTTAACCGTAATCAGATTTTCGGGAACTTAATGGCCACGTATAACTTTAGCTCGAAACTTTCGCTTACGGCACGGATGACCATCGATAAACTGGACGAACTGCGTGAATCAAAAATCGGGCAAGGCTATTCACAAGAACCGAAGAACGGGGCTTACGGTATCAGCAACAGCAGTAACTTTGAACGCAACACCGATGCCTTGCTTACGTACAACGACAACTTTGGGGATTTCGCTGTGAATGTTTCGGCGGGTGGTAATGTACGTTACAGCAACTCGTCCAACGTCAGCAACTCGTCAAAAACAGGTGCAGGTTTGATCATACCAAACCTATACACGTTAAGTAACATTTCCAATACTGCATTGAATTATGGTTCGGCACGCTATGAAAAACAAGTGAACAGCGTTTACGGAACAGCTAACATAGGATGGAAGCGATTTACCTCGATTTGACTGCCCGTAACGACTGGAGTAGTACCTTGCCTGCGGCAAACCGTTCCTTCTTCTACCCATCTGCGTCAATAAGCGTGTTGATTAATGAATTTGTACCAATGAACCATGTTGACATGCTCAAAGTAAGGGCAGGTGTGGCACGTACGGGTTACGATACAGACCCATACAGATTGTTGCAGGTTTATGCCAACGGAGGCAACTGGGGCGAGGCAATTATGTTGAACAAACAATCAGGCTTACTTAACCCCAATTTGAAACCTGAGCAAATTACTTCGCAGGAATACGGGGTGGAAGCTAAACTATTTGGAGGCCGTGTTCGTTTGGACGGAACCTATTACATTATGAACGACCGTCTGCAGATTTTCCCCGTTCCGCTTGCGCCATCGACAGGGGCCACAACCATTAACATCAATGCAGGGTTGCTGCAAAGCAGAGGGGTGGAGCTTATGATTGGTGGCACACCCATAAAGACCAGGGATTGGATTTGGGATGTGAACCTGAACTTTACCCAAAACCAAACCAAGATATTGGAGCTTGCTGATGGTATACCCTATGTTCAACCGTGGAGCCAGGCTGGCGTTGTGAACAGAGGGTATGTAAAAGGAGCAACCTTGCCGGATGGCTCTATTGCCGATGGGTTATTAGGTAATTTGTATACACGCAAAACACTTCGTGTAACCGATAAAGAATCGCCTTACTATGGGTACCCGATTATTCCCGGAAATCCGACGACCGGAAATTTTAGTGATGACCCCGAATTGACCAACTCAAACATTTATTCCAAAACCGGGAACTACAACCCTAAATTTATCATGGGTATGCAAAGTTCACTGACTTGGAAAGGCTTTACACTTGGCATGACCTTCGATTGGCGCCATGGCGGGCAGTTTGTATCGCAAACCTTCCGTTACATGAACGATGATCAGCTTACCCAATATTGGGCAGACAAAACCGTTACTCCGGGTGTAGCAGGTGGCGCCAGTGAAGCACTCCGCAACTGGGTAGTTGAAAATGCCAGCACCTTGATTACACCCGAACGTGTTTATCCAATCGGTGGACCTACACCCGAAACAGGAGGCTTCCCGGAAAGTTCTAATATGCCTTTCCCCGGCAATATGGACGGCGTTTTTTATCCTGGTGTATTTGGTGAAATGGGCAGCGATGGTCGTTTTATCCTTTATCAGGAAAATCTTGGAAACCCCGGAACAGTATTTGAACCTTGGGGCGCAAGCAACGTTTGGTCGGTTGGTTCTTATGCAGTGTTTGATGCCGATTACCTCAAACTTCGGGAAATTTCGTTGAGTTATGATCTTCCAGGAGCATGGGTGAAGAAAGCAAAAATGGACAATGCTTACATTTCAATTTACAGCCGTAACATTATGCTATGGACAAAGAGTGGGTTTGGTGTTGACCCTGAACGCGCCTTTCAACCTTCAGGTAGCGGATTGTTTCAAGGAGTTGAACGCTATAACGTTAGCCCCTGGATTGTTCCTGTTGGATTCAAAGTTGGTTTTACATTCTAATCATAAAGTGAAAGTGTATGAAAAAGTTTAGTTATAAAGTCATAACCCTATCGCTGAGTTTACTTTTAATGCTTGGTGCATGTAAAGACTTGGACGATT
The DNA here is from genome assembly GCA_963976315.1 of uncultured Dyadobacter sp. Lineage (GTDB taxonomy): Bacteria > Bacteroidota > Bacteroidia > Cytophagales > Spirosomataceae > Dyadobacter. The sequence continues at coordinate 2,150 of CAXBLH010000138.1, read as the reverse complement.
TAAATGTTAACCCCAATTCGCCCTCCCCGGAAACAACCGACCTCAACTTGTTATTACCAACAGTAATTACAATGTTAGGTGGTCAGGTAGTTGATCTGGGTTTTGGAGACCTTGCCGGAGTAATGCAGCATATGCAGAAAACAGGTTGGCAAAGTGGTTTCAATGCTTACGACTGGGCTTCGCCCGGCCAAAGTTGGACAGGATACTATGGGATTTTGCGAAATGCCGATGAGTTGCACAAAAAAGCTGTGAAAGACGGATATAAGAACCATGAAGGCATAGCGCTGATTATCAGAGCCTACACCTTTGGTATGATTGCCGATCTTTGGGGCGATGCTCCTTATACAGAGGCGTTGCGTGCGGAAGAAGGTTCAAAGTATTTCACACCTGTGTTTGATAAGCAGCAGGATATTTATCACGGTATTCTTGCCGAGCTTGAAACTGCCAACACACTTTTGGCACAAGAAGGTGGCCAGCCTATCAACGCAACCCAAGATATACTTTTTGCAGGAAATGTTGCCAAATGGAGAAAGTTTGCCAATTCTCTGGCACTGCGTTATTATATGCGCTTGCAGGCCAAGGAACAAGCTTTTTCCAAAGCAGGTATTGTTAAAATTGCTTCTGATCCGGCGAAGTATCCGTTGATTACCTCAGCCGCAGACGATGCCAATGTCAGTTACCCAGGAACAGCCAATGCGGCATGGCCTACAAACATGGTGTTTAATATTGCACCTGATGGCGAATATATGCGCAGAAAACCAGCTTCCACATTGGTAGAGGCGCTTAAAAGTTTAAAGGATCCACGCATTGCCGTTTGGTTCGATAAAGTGCCGCAGCCACTCGTGCTTGTACCAGGCACAAACGTCAGCAGGGCCAGCGCCGACGGTAAAACATGGGAGATTTCGGCGGACATAGCTGGAAATTATGAAACCACCTACAATACCCCCCTAAATTACAGCACCGATTACATTGGAATTCCTCCGGCAATTGGTGGGGCAATGTTTTATAATCTTCAAATGGAAGGTGGAGTAAGCGGGCAAGGCCGCTACAACGCGCACATATCGCAAATAAACAGCATGTACAAAAATGCTACAGGCGATTTGTTGAAGATGCGACTTATATCAGCAGCCGAAGTAAATTTCATTTTGGCCGAAGCAGCATCCTACACATGGATTACCGGAGCAGAAACGTATTATGCAAAAGGAATTCAGGAATCGTTTAACGCATGGGGTGTTGGTGCGAGTTTTACCAGTTACATAGCTGGTGCGCCTTATAATGGTCTTCAAAGCATCATGAAACAAAAATGGATAGCCAGTTGGAGCGCTGCATCTGAATCATGGTTCGACTGGCGCAGGACAGGCTTGCCAGTATTGAATGCCGGCCCTTCGGCCGCAAGGTCAGTTTTGCCACTCCGTTTTTACTATAGCCTTAACGATGATTTGAATACCAACACCGATAATGCAACAGCAGCCATAGCTAACCTTGTGCGTACGACACACGCAGGCAGCGACCCTACTAACAACAGCGCATGGTCAAAAACATGGTTGTTGGAAGGAACAGGAAAGCCTTATTAATAAAAAAATAATATTGGAATAAAATAACGGTGCGGGTGATTGAAAAATTACCCGCATTTACATAAAAACTTGCACCAATGAAAAGAAATCCCTTATTAATTATTTGTTTCTTATTGTCGTTTAGTTTTTGCACTTTTTCGCAGGAATTAAAAGTAGGTGCAGCGCTAAGAGTTATCACTCCTGATCCTTTATTGCCAGTTTCTGGCGGTATTGGGACTCCCAAAAAAGCCACTGAAAAGCAAGGTGACTTGTTTGTAAGAGCAATGGTATTTGAAAAAGGTGATACCAAAGTAGCGATAGTAAATATTGATAACCTGGGTTGGCCCTCCGTGTTGGGCGACAAGTCAAGGGCTTTAATAAAAGGTATCAAACCTGAAAATATTTTAATAGGAGCTACACATACACATAGTGGACCTGATGCTTATGGGTTTCCAAATGAAAAAGGAGAGTCCTTTGCAGATATGGCTTATCTAGAATTTTGTATCAAACAAATTGCCGATGCCGTAAATGAGGCTTCCTCAAAATTACAACCAGCAGATTTGAAAATTGCGGTGGGTGAAGCCAAAGGTAAGATTG
>CAXBLH010000137.1:0-11833 GCA_963976315.1 uncultured Dyadobacter sp. | reverse complement strand
CCTTAGAAATAAATGGGGAAGTCAAGCCGAAACAATGGTTTGCAATTAATGCTAGTACCGGATACACCTTCAATACCAGTTATATTGGACTCATAGATTATAAGGTATATGATTTCACAAAAGATCGAAAAACATCAGGCTGGTTTCTAAAAAGTAGTTTTTTGTTTTATCCCACTGGCTTAAAGGGAAAAGAAAGTAAAACAAGTTTCTTTATGGGTCTAGGACTTGCTTTGTCGGATTATAACCAAAGCGCTATTTATATGCCGCAGGATGAACCAGAACGCAGACTAACAAGAACAGGCACCATCCTATCGCCGCTTGCATCCCTAGGCTTTACGAGTAAAATTTCCAATCACTTCTATCTGAATTGGGGAGTGCAACGCCCTTTCTATATACATCGGGATGATTTCATTGGAACCCGAAGACGCAATTATCAACCAGGCCTGGGCAACCCACAATCCGATCCTTTTGTCGGTTACTTACAAGGCATATTAACGCTAAAATATACCTGGTAGGACTTGTATAGGGTTCCCTAGACCACCATTGAGAGTTACTTATGACTCTTTTCATAATGCATTTTCAATAGGTCATCGCCAAAATCATTTTCAAGATCTCGCACCACGGAGTGAATATGGTTTGCATCATTTTGGGTATTATCAAACTCTATCAAAAAAGTAGGGCCATGTATGCGGTAATAGTGTCCATGATCCTTTCCAATGGTCGGATTTTGATCCCCCATCCAACTAAAATAGATTTTGTTTAAGTCATTCTTCTTCAAATTATCCCATTGCTGCTTAGACAAGCTAACATGATACCTTGTCAAGTACACGGTGATAATATTCGATAGTAATGCTTGCTGGGACTTCGATAAATCACCATAAGCGATTCCGTCAAATTTATCCAGCTCAGCACGTCGTTTATTGAAAGTTACAACATCATAGGGCGCTTTATCGCTAAGTAGCGCTTTTGCCAATTGTGTCGCGTTGAAGGAGGCCATCAGTTTAAAAGCAGACATCTGCTCTTCTTTTAAAACGTTTCTGTCTTTTTGAGGTACCTCCGCTAAAACAGTACCTGGGTTACTTCCGAAAAAGCTTGGTGTATAAGCCACTTGCCCATTTACAATCGTAAAATTTAGTGACAAATGGTGACCTTCAATCCGCCATCCCCAGTTGTCTTGAGAAGGATCTCCAAATACACTGATGGAATAATTATCAGGATCTCTTCTAAGATCGTTAGGTGGGCGACTTTCTATTACACGTAACACATTCTCCAAATCCATAATTTGTTCCATCCGTAATATCCCCGACTTACTCATGGCGGACTTAACGAGGTTTGTAGCTTTCGTTCTTTGGTCTACATTCATAAACTTCATCGACAACCCTTTACGTTCACGGGGAACAAAATGCCAGTCAAAACGCTGCTCATCATCAAATTCAAAAATTGTTTTCGCCCTTTCATCAGCACGTAAACTTGCAAGATAGGCCGTTGCTGCATTCCGCATCTCTTTATTCAAAACTTTCAAATCCTGACCTCTGGAAAGAAAAGGGGTTAATAGGAAACTAGTTGCGATCAGACAAAAAGCAATATTTTTCATGTTGAAATTTTAGTATTTTGAATATAAAAGCCGCCAATTATTATAATTACCGTTCAATTCAAATTTATTAATACCATTTTAACCATTTTTTTTGGAGACGATAAATAATTTGAATCATCCTAAATAAGAATTCTAGCTAATGAATCGTAATTCCGCAACCTATATTTGTAGAAAAAATTTATCCTATGAGTAAAGTAAAACTAACCGTAAACAACAATGGGTCTCTTAAGGTAGATGGAGATTTTGAAATCGTTGATCCACAAGGAAACATTTATAATCTACAAGGCAGAACCATTGTTTCTATTTGTCGCTGTGGGTTATCTGCTAACAAACCATTTTGCGACGGTTCACACAAAGGGCACTTCGAGCACAATGCTGTTGCTTTTGACTTACCCCCTAAAAAGGTATAAAATAGCTTCCAAAGCTCACTATCATCCGATGGTGAGCTTTGGAGTTTTTAAATTTCTTTTCACTGCAATGACCCATTTGCAAAATTTATTCGTAACTATTAGAGCTTGTATAAAATTAAGTAGTAGTTATTTAATAGTTAAAAAGTGAAATCAAAAAAAACGTTCGCATTCCTTATTTCAATAGGCACCTTTATTATTCTAGTTTTTTTGAATACTGGGTGTTCGCTGATTTCCACTACCCGAACCAAAAATTTGGTTTATCGGGACAGTACTGCCCAATTTCCAGCTCAAAAATTAGATGTCTATAAACGGATGTTTTCAAAAAAGCCTAAACCCGTTTTTATTTTCATTCATGGTGGAAACTGGAACTCTGGCAGAAAAGAACAGTACAATATCATTGCCCGTAACTTGGCAGCCAAAGGGATCATTACGGTCATTATTGATTATCCCCTGAGTCCAAGTGCCAATTACAAAGAGATGGCTCAAATGTCCGCAATTGCCACAAAATGGACCTACGACAACATCTCTCAATATCACGGCGACCCCAACAGGCTATTTATATCGGGGCATTCAGCAGGAGGCCATTTGGCTTCATTAATCACGGTTGACAACTCCTATTTTGAAGAATTAGGCCTAATTAATCCTATTAAAGGCGCTTTTCTAATTGATCCGGCAGGGCTAGATATGTATGACTATTTGAAAAAACGAACTCTAAAACCTAATCATACCTATTCCAAAACGTTTACTACTAACGAAAATAGCTGGAAAGACGCTTCTACCATTGCTCACTTGCATGATAATATGCCACCTATTGTCATTCTTAGAGGCGCAAGAACCTATGAAAGTATTTCCACTAGTAATGAAGTATTCATGAAAGAAGTACAGGCCTATGCACCGGATACCCGTTATATTATTCAAAAAAGAAAAAAACACATCCCGATGATACTTCAATTTTTCAACCCATGGAATAAAAACTTTAGGGTTCTAAAAAAATTCATACGGGAAAACTCCAATGAGTAGCTCTCCACGGTTACTATTTTATTGCAAACGGATAGGAATGTTTACCCACTTCCCATTTCTCTGAACTTAAAATTTTTTGAGCAGATTCCTTGGCAGGACCTTCTAACTCAGTCCCCATCGAGTCATTCCAACGATTAAGGAAACCAAAAAGGGACACTACCCCCAGTATTTCAACAATGTCTCCTTCGGTCCAATAGGATCTTAAATTCTCGGCGATCGAATCGGTTACCACGTTGGGAACGGTGGAGCTTGCTATCGCAAAATCCAAAGCAGCCTTCTCGGCTGGCGAAAAAGCGTCGCTAGTTTGGTATGTCCAAATATCATCTAACTGTTGTTGGGGAGCACCATAACGTTCTGCCGCAAGAATGGTATGGGCCTGACAATATCGACAGCCCGCTACGTGACTGCTGACGTAGCCAATCAGGCGTTTTAGGGAGCTCGTGAGCTGACCGTTATTTTCCATCACCGCTTGGTTCATTTCGATAAATGCATACGCTATCCGTGGCCGTATATGCATGGTTCTCACACTATTTGGACAAAACCCCAAAGTTTCGTTATAGAACTCAATTAACTTTTCTAGCTCTGGATCTTCTTCTCCGGTTTTTGGTTTTACTAAGGGTTGGTTCATAAATGAATTTAATATGTTTTTAAACTAATATTCGATTGTTGTAAATTTTAGGGCCACAGATTGATTACTCCCGATCCAGCCAAAACCAGTCGTGGTTAAGTCTATTATTTTTATCGATTTTTTTCTAATATTATCCTCCAAAACTCAAACAATTGTGGCCATGATAAAACCAAATGAAAGTTTGCTAATAAAAGGCGAAATCGCGGATTATTATTTAGACAATGATGGCATACTTTATTCTTACTCAAAAAGTATCAAAAGAACTGTAGAGAATATTTCAAGAAATGTCACTTTGGTTAAATCCATTACTGGCGACAAGCCTGTCCTACTCCTAATTTACCTCTCCAACTCACCTATGCCAGACAAAGCTGCTCGAAAGTTTTCAAAAGAAAAATTACCAGAAATTTACCAAGCAGTGGCCATGGTCTCAGAATCGGATTTAGGCAAGTTTATTATGAATGTCCTATTCAAATTTCAAAAATCACCTATTCCAATGAAGACATTTCCTAACGACAGCGAGGCACTTATTTGGCTAAAACAGTATATGTAAGTTAGTTTACTATTTCCGTATCAATGATCACATTATTCAGTAAAGTTCTATGTACTGGACATTTCGATGCAATTTCTTTCAATTTCTGAATTTGAGCATCATTCAAGTCTCCTACTAGTTTTAGCTTTTTCTGAATATGATCCATATAAACCAGTTCTCCTCCTACCTCTTCATTCATGTCCTGAATATGCTTTTTGGAATGACTTAAATACACAAAAGCATCTTTCAAATCCCAGCCTTTACGTTCCGCATAGAGCTTTAAGGTCATCACGGTGCATGCCGCCAATCCTCCAAGTAAATATTCATAGGGAGTTGGTCCAAATTCATCACCACCAACACTTTCTGGTTCATCTGCTACGAATTGGTGCTTATCGGTATGCAAAAAAGTAGTAAAGTTATTTTCTTCCAAATCCAAATGGCCAATCAATTGCTCGCCTTGAGTATCCAGTTTTTCATTTACTTCCTTAGATATATAACGTTTGGCCCACATCCCAATCATATTCCCAGCGTAAACACTATCTTCCTTTTCAGACAATAAATGATCGGCGTGATCCAACGATACATAACTTTTGGGATGATGCGCTAATTGATATATTTTTTGAGCGTTTTCAATCCCTACGACTTTATCACTCGGTGAATGAAGGATAAGTATTGGTTTTCTTAATTGTTTTATAACCGTACTCAGTTCCACCTTGTCCAGTTCATCTATAAACTGCTGATTGATCCGAAAAGGCCTTCCTCCTATATTTACATCAAACGCCTCTTCCCCGGAGGCGGGATCCACAAGGGTACTAAACAAATATTTGACATGATCTGCTTCTGCTGGTGCACCTATGGTAACAACCGCTTTTACCGCCTCAATTTGATTTGCAGCTACCAGAACCGCCGCTCCACCCAGTGAATGTCCCACTAACAGCGAAGGAGCTTTAAAATTATCAGTCATGTACTGATGAACATCCTCCAAGTCTGCAATATTTGCAGAAAAGTTACTATCCACAAACTCCCCTTTGCTTCGCCCTAATCCTGTAAAGTCAAATCGTACAACACCATAACCCTGGTTTGCTAGAGCTTGACTAATATTCCGTACTGCATTGAGGTTACTATGACAGGTAAAACAATGTGCGAAAATGGCATAATCGCTTGGTTTTTGGTTGGTAGGCAATTCCAAATAGGCATTTAGTGCATAGCCTTTTCTATTCGGGATAACAATATTTTTACTATTCATGGTAGTTAGTTTAGATGTTTCACTTTTTCGGGAGCCACATAATGGGAAAACCGATGGAGTAATAACTTTAATTTGGGATTGATGAAGGTCTCACAGAATGGTTTCTGTGGATTTTTGTAATAATAATTTTGAATGGCCTCGCCCGACGGTTTAAAATCTTGATATGGCAAAATTTGTGTAATGATTGGCTCGTCAAACTCGGATTGCAAATCTGCCAAAATCTGAGAGGCTTCTTTCTTTTGAGATGCTCCAAATACATAAACTGCCGACCGGTATTTATGCCGCATGGAATGATTCTTGGTGCAATTATGCGTATGAAGATGAACGGCTGTTAAAGTTTTAAGGTCAATCTGTGCTGGATTGTAATACACAATCACCCCTTCTGAAAATGCTGAGTCCGCATCAAAGGAGGCTAGCCAACCTTGATCCACCCTGGATACACCTTTCAAGCTAAGAAATACGGCTTCTGTACACCAATGACAACTGCCGCCAAAACCAATTCTTTGCATTATGATAATTTGATGATGAATCTTAAAAATACCAAATTATCGAAACAAACAGCTTTTTATTTATAAAAAATAACAATATAAATATACTTTTTCTAAAAGAGAATCAGATTACAAAGTTCTCTGAACCAAAGCGCCTACTTAAAATTTAGGGTTGAATTGTTTATGCTATTTTTTGGCGAACCTGGAAAAAAAAATAGCATAAACGAACAATCCGTTAAGTTTTAAGCAGATTATGTAAAATTCAATATCAGGCTAATAAACCGCCAAAGCTTTACTCAAATCTGCGCTGCTCTTTAGGGAATGGATCATGTGAGCTCACCGCCACCGCAGTTAACAAAGCTATAATGGCCAGTATAAAAATCAAATTAATAGCCCACCGAGAAATGTTAAGCCCTCGGTCAGAAAATTCAGCATGGAATTTATCAATCAAGAAGCCTATTATTACCAAATTAACCACGTATAAATACTGTTCAATCCTATAAGTGCTCATAAATGCCCCAGTTATCAAAATACTAAAAATGGTATATATACCTAATTGTCCTAAGAACAGCTTTTTAATGGAAACATAACCAATAGAAAAGGCTTCTGTTTTGTTTTTAAAATAAAGCAGAAATAACCAATACCCCGCTGATGACAAAATGAGTAATAGTGCAAAAACTTGTATCACCCTGGTTATCAACACAATATCAGACTGTGGTTTCAAGTTAGTTACCATTTCCGAAACCCTTTGTGTACCAAATGATTGATCCCAAACCATTAATGGAATAATCAAGGTAATGAGTACTAATGGTGCCAAAATAGTGTTTCTAGTGGTGTCCACTTCGGATTTCTCCCATGTAGTGGTAAAAACTCCGTATGACATACCCAAAGCACCAAAAAAGCCAATTGAATATTCCATTACATTCCAAAAGTTAAAATGTATTTCTGAAACATTACCTAGCACTTGTAGAAAATTTCCGAAAGCAAATCCAAAGCCACCGCCTACTCCCGCAAAAATAGCAACCCGTATGGCACCATAGTGCTGGTTGCGTATCATATACCAAAACATGGCCACTGTCATTCCCAAACAACCCGCCCAAGCATCGGAGCGAGGAGGAGTCATCTGCCACCCAAATTGGTCAATCAATAAAAAATAAAACAGAAAGGCTCCTACGGTCATTTCGGTGATTAGCTGTGGCCATTGAATTCTGATATGTTTGGTTTCCGACAAAACAAGGCCGAATAAGCCACCACCTATCAAACCAAACAAACTTCCGATCACAAACAACATGGACAAACCGTAATAAACGTTTCCAAAATCGGATCCATGACCATACCCAACTACCATTCCGTAGCTAATGATTCCACCGATTCCCCAGCCAGCAGCCGAAGCAAGTGACAGGTGCAACGTCTTGCTGTACCAATCATTTCGTTTGGCCAGCAGTACGATCGCCAGACCACCAATACCACCAGCCCAAGCGGCTCCTTGCTCATGACCAAACTGTCCGCGAATGGCCCATGCAGTAGCCAAAGACATTCCGGCCACGATCAATGCTTTTAAAAGTTGTTTATTCATTAATTTATTCAAGTTATTTGATATACAATCCTATAAAGCTTTTCCTTACTAGCAGAATTACGATGCAATGAGCACTTTGGACTATCATTTTAAACTTGGGGGTACCGCTTTTGAAGTGGTTATTAGTTTTAGTTCGAAATAGTCTTTTACCAACCAGTGCTAGTAATATGTATAATTTAAAAATCTAAATAACGAACGAAGCACCATGCAGAGAACATTAGCAATAAACGGAGGAGACAAAACAGTACAATCTTCTTTTAACTGGCCTGTATTTGACCAAACTGATATTGATACCGTTACAAAAGTTGTCGCTAGTGGGCTATGGGGAAATCCTGATTGTGGAGACTTGGTGGAAAAATTCGAAAAAGAATTTGCTGCTTTTTGCGGCACCAAATACGCTGTAAGCTGTGTAAACGGATCAGTTTCGCTCCGGTTGGCATTAATTGCCTGCGGCGTAAAACCTGGTGATGAAGTGATAGTACCACCCTATACTTTTATAGCTACCGCCAGCACTGTTATTGAATGTAACTGTGTACCTGTTTTTGTAGATATCGAACCAGAAACTTACAATTTGGATCCTTCAAAAATAGAGGCAGCCATTACTTCCCGTACAAAAGCAATAATACCCGTTCATTTTGGCGGACAAGCTTGTGATATGGATGCAATTATGGCCATTGCTAAAAAACACAATCTTCGGGTTATCGAAGATGCCGCTCACGCACACGGAGCGTCTTACAAAGGACAAAAACTGGGTTCTATTGGAGATGTGGGTAGTTTTAGTTTCCAGTCTTCCAAAAATTTAACTTCTGGTGAAGGCGGGATCGTAACAACCAATGACCCCGAACTTTATGCCATGATGCGGTCCCTGCGCAATGTGGGGCGTATTGACGGTGGGCAGTGGTACGAACATTACAACCCAGGATGTAATTATCGAATTACTCAAATGCAAGCAGCATTATTATCTAGCCAATTGTCTCGTTTGGAAGCTCAAACTGTTACCAGAAATGAAAATGGATTATTGTTAAATGCCTTGTTAAAAGATATTTCTGGCATTGCACCGTTAACCCGTGGACATGGCGAAACCATGCATTGCTACCATATTTATATTTTCAAATACAATCCTAGTGCGTTTGGAAACACACCCAAAAACACTTTTGTAGACATGCTAGCAGCGGAGGGTGTGCCTTGTTTTAAAGGATATCCAGAACCACTTTATAAACAGCCTCTATTTCAGAATAAAAATTTCATGTGCTACGCTATACCAGATACCGCTGATTATAGTCAGGTACATTGTCCAGAAGCAGAAAAAGCCTGCCATCATGACGCAGTATGGATATTACAACATGGAATGCTAAGTGATAAAGATACCATAGCATCTTTTGCCAATGCCATCATAAAAATTCAGCAGGCTTTGAGTTAAAACTATTGGAAGCCATTTTTCTTACAAAATGAGGGTTGATTTTTATGGAATCAACCCTCGTTTTGATCAAGGTTTAACACTATCCGAATCCGCTTTATATTCCAGATACTCAATTATTTTTTGAGGATCTACAAATGTCCCTTCTTCTGAAATAAGCTTTACAGTAATGTTTCTATTTTTTGCTTTGACCAGAAAATCGTCAATTATCTCAATTACATCATAATCTAAGAAGCTGGTTTTCGACACATCCAGCTGCAAAACTGAATCCGCCGGTATCGCTTCAAGCTCTTTGAGGATAGCACCTTTGTTTAGAAAGGTAACCTCTTCTGCAAATGTCATTTTATTCACCACGGAATGATCTTCCGATTCTTCAAGATGCAAGAAATGAGAGTTTTGGTAACTTTTGATGGCAATTACGATGATGCCTGCTCCCAAACCCAGTCCAACACCTACCAGTAGGTCGGCGAAAACGATCCCTGCTACCGTAATGATAAATGGCACAAATTGCTTCAAACCCAGGACGTACATCCGTTTGAAAATTCTTGGATTCGCTAATTTATAGCCCACCACTAGCAATATCGCAGCCAATACCGACAACGGTATTTTATTTAATAAGGTTGGGATCAGTATAACGGATAGGAGCAGTAATAGTCCATGCACAATAGTCGCTAATTTGGTTTTACCACCCGACTGGATATTGGCCGAACTACGCACAATAACCTGTGTTACAGGCAATCCCCCAATGAAACCAGAAATAATATTACCCGTTCCTTGTGCTATAAGCTCCCGATTGGTAGGAGTTACATTTTTTGCTGGGTCAAGCTTATCCGTGGCTTCTACGCTCAATAGCGTTTCAATACTTGCAATAATAGCAATGGTAAATGCTGTTACCCATATATTGTAATTACCAATTGCTCCAAAATTTGGAAATCGAAACTGTGTCAGAAAATCGGGCACGTTCTTAGGAATGGGCACACTTACCAAATGGCTTGGACCAATAGATAGCACGCCTGTCCCCAAGGTAATTGCATAAAATACAATCCCCAAAACGACCACTACAAGTGGACCTTGAATAAGCTGAAATATTTTGCTCTTTTTAGAAAGTACTTTATCCCATAGAATCAATAATAAAAGACTTATAACCCCTATCATTGCAGCACCTGGATGAATATGTTCAATGGTATATCCTAATTCGTCAAAGGTAGAATTCCCATCTATTTCGATAAACTCTAAGTCCCAGGCAGACAGCTCGTCATAACCGAAGAAATTAGGTATTTGTTTTAAAACAATGATAATACCAATACCAGTTAGCATACCTTTAATTACAGAGGAAGGAAAATAGTAACCAATAATCCCGGCCTTGGCAAAACCAAGCATTACCTGAAATACCCCAGCGATAACTACTGCTAATAAAAAGTTTTCGTAGCCACCCAATTTCCCAATCGCTACGATCACTATTGCTGCCAAGCCTGCCGCTGGGCCACTAACGCCCAGTTTGGACCCACTTAAAATCCCCACTATGATACCTCCTATTATCCCTGCAATAACTCCGGAAAAAAGAGGGGCACCGCTCGCAAGTGCAATACCCAAACAAAGAGGAAGTGCTACAAAAAAGACCACCAATGCTGCGGGAAGGTCATGCTTTAATTCATTGAATATTCCGGTTTTCTTCATTTTTCTAGTTTTAATATGTTGAAAAGTTAATTTTTAAATAGGGTTGACCAGAGAAAGGCTGCAGCTCTCTTTCAATGTTTATTTTTTACTATTTTTAAGCAATATAATACAACTAGTTGGTCTAAATAAATATTAGACTAAATTTTTGAATCTAAATTATTTGTATTTAAAGTATCCCTATTATTCTAATTTTAGGAACTACTTTTAAAGCAAATTATAGAGATTTAGTATTAAAACACCTGTATGAAGAACCAGAGCCTGTTTCGATTGGCTTACATCAATCAAAAATTTCACCTTTACCATGAAAATAAAAACGTACCTATTGCTGCTACTTTCTGGATTCTGTGTAGCAGAACCAATGCCACTAAAAAAAGCACAAAAGCCAAATATTATTCTCATCCTGGCCGACGATTTGGGTATAGGACTACTAGGTCATGAAGGCCAGAAAATAATCAAGACTCCCCATATCGATCAGTTGGCCTTAGAAGGAATGCGGTTTACCAATTCCTATTCCAATATGCTTTGCGCACCATCAAGGGCTTCATTGATTACGGGATTACATGACTGTCATCAGGATGGCTTCGAAATAACCAATGCGGGGATATATACACAGATCAGCACGCAAAACCGAAGTCCAGAAGACATTGAGGCCAGCTTAAATACTTTGGTAAAACCAATAGCAGACCAACAGGTATTTCTGGGTGAAGTTGCTCAAAAACAAGGCTATAAAACGGCCGAATTCGGAAAGTTAGAATGGGGTTTTTCTGCGACTCATCACCAAATGATTCGCCATGGCTGGGATTATTACTTGGGCTATTTGGATCACCAGCGAGCGCATGGTTTCTATCCACCGTTTTTATTCGAAAACCAAAAAGTAAAGTACTATCCCGGAAATACTCTAGCGGATTGCGGTAAATCTACCGAATTTGAAACTCCCGAGACCTATAAGGATCGTTGGAATATGGAAGGCAAAAGCACCTACTCTCAGGATATATTTATGGAGGGGATTATTGACTTTATTGGATCCAACAAGGATCAGCCATTTTTTATTTTTTTTCCAACGCAACTTCCACATGGACCGGTAGCAATTCCAAAGGTTCATCCTGATTTTGTGTCAGACGATCGTTTGACCCAAATTGAAAAAGAATACGCTTCCATGGTAAAATTGCTGGATGATAACGTGGGACAAATAGTGGCTGAACTGAAGCACCTAAAAATAGACGATAATACAGTAATCATCTTCGCTTC
>CAXBLH010000136.1:0-11967 GCA_963976315.1 uncultured Dyadobacter sp. | reverse complement strand
TTTGGTTCCCTTGGTTATGGCCTGTATTTAATCAGGTATTTATGTTCGTATATTTAGCGGTTTGGCTACGCCGTTCCAATGTTTCAACCGGGGCGGAATGGATTTTAACACGTTTTGGAAATAACGCATCCGCCCAACGTGCCCACAAAACAGTCACCGCGTTTGCCATTATTAGCTCCTTGGCGTTTATGGCTTACGGGTTTGTGGGAATTGGCAAATTCTTAGATACCATTTTACCAATAAACCATTTTTCCCACTATTTCTTATTCGCACTTCCCGCATTTGTTCAACCCTACTTCTACGGAATTATTTTAACCATTATTGCCACTACCTATGCCATACTGGGCGGCATGGCGAGCATTGTATGGGCAGATGTAATCCAATATATTCTTATGGTGATTGCCTCCATAATAATTGCCGCCATTGCTATGACCGCCCTGTCCGGACAAAACTTATCGGTACCTGAAGAATGGAATCAGCTATTTTTTTCTTGGAATTTAAATCTTCATTGGCCTCAATCGTTGGAAGCTGCAAATCAGAAAATAGCTTACGACAACTTTAAACCATTTGGTTTATTCTTTTCGCTGATGGCCGCAAAAGGAATTTTATCCAGTTTAGCAGGTAGCCCACCAAGTTATGATATGCAGAAAATACTCTCAACCAAGTCCCCACGAGAAGCGGCATTGGCCAGTATGTTTGTGAATGTAGTCTTATTACCTACGCGCTACCTCATGATTGCTGGTTTTACGGTACTGGGAATATTGCATTTTCAAGAGTTGCAAATCCAAGGTGTAAATGGGCATCCTCTTGATTTTGAAAAGATTCTACCTGCGGTAATGATCAAATTTGCCCCCCCAGGAATATTGGGATTGTTTATAGTTGAACTTCTAGCAGCATTTATGGGGACCTTTGCCGGTACCCTAAACGCTGCGCAAGCATACATTGTAAATGATATATACCTCAAATCCGTTAACCCCAATGCAGATAATAAAAAAATAAGTTACGTAAACTACTTCACTGGTATTACTGTAGCCCTCCTAAGTATCATTCTCGGAATATTTACAGAAAGCGTAAATGCTTTACTTCAATGGATCGTAGGAGCACTTTTTTCTGGCTATTTAGCGTCTAATCTTTTAAAATGGTACTGGTGGCGATTTAACGGAGATGGCTTTTTTTGGGGGATGGTTTTAGGTATTCTTGCTGCGTTAATTTTACCACTACTATTTCCGGATGCCGTTGCTTTATTTTACTTCCCGGTAATTCTTATCTTTTCCTTACTAGGAGCCATAGGGGGTACGTTATCAACTCCACCGACACCTAATGCTGTGCTTACTCAGTTTTATAAAACGGTGAACCCCTGGGGCTTTTGGAAGCCGGTAAAAAAACAAGTCATGCTTGATGACCACACCTTTAAACCAAACGACAGGTTTAAACTTGATATGTTCAATGTTAGTATTGGTACCATCGCACAAACCTCAATTTCTGTTTTACCAGTTTTCATTGTGCTACTCATGCCCATTTCATCGTTATGGACAGGTTTTATTCTGCTCCTTTGTATCCTTATTTTAAGACGTACTTGGTACGACAAACTTCCGCGCTAAGCGCAAAAAATAAAAATCGCTTTATTGGTTAAAGAATAATTCTCGTCTGGAATAGAAAGTCGATTTTATATTACAAAAACACTATCTAAAATTCTACCAAAATACTTGCTTTAAACCAGCACATCCGCCATAATAAGTATTACAAAGTATATCTCCAGTCCATTTTGTGTTAGTAATAGCTAAAATCTTGTTATAATAGTACCAGTATATTTATTGTATCTTTGGAAGTATTTTTATAATTATTTACCTCCCATAATGGGTGTCTTTTATTTTAAAACCATATCGAGTATGAAAAAAACATTACTATTATCAGCTATCCTGCTATTTGGCCTGTTCACACCCTTTCTGTATGCACAGGAGATGACGGTGACAGGAAAAGTAGTAGATGAATCGGGAAGTGCTTTACCCGGCGTCAACGTCGTGATCAAAGGGATCAACCAAGGTACTTCCACCAATGTAGAGGGCCAATACTCCATAGAAATAGCAAAAGGAAAAGTATTGGTATACAGCTTCATTGGCTATAACTCTCAAGAGGTAACGGTTAATGCCTCCGTCCTCAATGTTTCTTTAGAACCAGAAGCTACCGCGCTTAATGAGGTGGTTGTAACAGCCCTCGGTATCAAGAAAGAAAAAAAATCTTTGGGCTATTCTGTGTCTGAGGTAAAAGGAGAGGAATTAAGCGTAGCACGTACGCCTAATATGGCCAATTCGCTCCAAGGTAAAGTTGCGGGTCTCAATATTACTGGGACAGCCTCAGGTCCTGCTGGTTCTACCCGAATTACATTACGTGGGAATGGTTCAATTTCTGGAAATAACCAACCGCTGATCGTAGTAGATGGTATTCCAATCAACAACGACAACCTTGGCCAGGCAGGTATGTGGGGAGGAGCCGACCAAGGGGATGGTATTTCAAGTCTTAACCCAGACGAAATCGAAACCATGAGTGTTTTGAAAGGCGCCACCGCTGCTGCTCTTTACGGCTCACGTGCTTCCAACGGGGCCATTTTGGTCACTACCAAAGGAGGGAAATCCGGCAGAGGAATTGGGCTAGAGGTAAGCAGTAATTTTCTTGCGGAAAATTTATTAATTAATGAATTTAAAGATTATCAATATGAATATGGCCCAGGTGACAAAGGCAACAAGCCTACCACCGTCAAAGAGGCCGTCACCTTTGCAAATTATAACTGGGGGCCTAAATTGGATGGTTCTGGTGTCATTCAGTTCGATGGCGTGACACGGCCTTATACTGCTCAAAAAGACAATTTAAAGAAGTTTTATCAAACTGGAACCACCTTTACCAATAGTGCCGCTTTTACGGGCGCATCTGAAACTACGACTTTCCGTTTTTCAATGAACAACATGGATAACCATGGTGTCATGCCCAATTCTCGGTTACACCGAAACAATTTTGCTTTGAACGTAAATTCAAATCTTGGTAAAAAACTGACCATTGTTACCAATATGAAATATGTGTATGAAAAGGTTAAGAATCGACCAAGACTATCTGATTCACCTGGAAATGCCAACTATTCTTTATACACCCTGGGGTCTGCCATGAATGTAGAAGACTTAAGTGGAGCAAATAAATATGACGACAACGGATACGAAAAATTATGGAACGACAATATCTATGTAACAAACCCCTATTATGCCGCTTATGACTTTCAAAATAATAGTCAGAAAAACCGTGTAATTGGATCTATTGAACCCAAATACCAAGTAAATGACTGGCTTTTTGTAAAGGGTAGAATTGGAATGGATTATTTCAATTACCGTTACCGAGCAATTGAACCCTATGGCACTGCCTATAAAGTTCGGGGATCGTATAGTTCCAATGCGCGGGAATTCATGGAAAGAAATACTGATTTGATTCTTGGTATTAATAAAAACCTTACCGACAAGATTGGATTAAACATGATATTGGGTGGCAACCAAATGCGTAACGTAAACCGATTAACCAACATTGGTGGCGGTAATTACAACATTCCTTTCTTCTACGACATTTCCAATATTGATCCTGCGGCGAGAACTTCCAGTGAAGCTTATATAGAAAAAAGAATTAACTCCCTTTACGGCTCCGCTGAATTCTCCTGGAACGGCTATTTATATGTAACTGCCACTGGGCGGAATGATTGGTTCTCTACTTTGGCAAAAGGTAATAATAGTATATTTTACCCTTCCTTTGGAGCGAGCTTGGTAGTATCAGAAGCGTTACAAATGCCAAATGCGGTAAACTATTTGAAAGTAAGATCCTCTTGGGCACAAGCAGGTGGCGCAACAGACCCTTATAAACTTTCTTTGAATTACGCTCTTTCTGGGGCGCATCTCAGCGCTCCTTTAGCCCAAATAAATAACAGTGAAGTACCCAATGCGCTTTTGCAACCTTTAACCTCCACCACTTTTGAAGCTGGCGTTGAAACTCGGTTGTTTAACAACAAACTGTATGCTGATATCGCCTTCTATACCAGAAAAACAACAAAAGATATCGTTTCCGCCACCATCTCGTCCACCTCTGGTTACGGCAGTGCCTTATTTAATGTGGGTGAAATCAGCAATAAAGGAATTGAAGTATTGCTCAACTATGAAGTCCTGAGCCAGAAAAGTCTTACTTGGAATGCTTCTTTCAACATGGCATATAATAAAAGTGAGGTCGTGAATTTATATAATGACCTCCAAACGCTACGGGTAGATGAAAACAGAACCCGAACTGCTTATGTACACCAAGATGTGGGTCTTCCATATAGTCAAGTGAAGGGTTTCGACTATAAACGTGATACTCAAGGTCGCATAGTATTTGATGCTCAAGGTTATCCTATTCAAGGCAATTTGATAAGTTTTGGATCCGGTGTATCACCTTGGACGTTGGGCTTTACAAACTCTTTCCGGTATAAGGGAGTTGGATTTAGTTTCTTAATTGATGGCAAATTTGGAGGAAAGATTTTCTCAGGTACCAATGCCCTTGGTTACCGTTTTGGAAATAACATAGAAACCTTGGTAGGACGCGAAGGCGGAATTGTAGGCGATGGTGTAAACGAAAAAGGGGAGAAAAACACGGTTAAAGTGGCTGCACAAGATTACTACACTAGAATCGCAAGTAATATTGCTACCCCATTTGTATATAGTGCTGATTTCCTTAAGCTGCGTCAAGTGATAATCGACTACTCGATTCCCACCAAATTCCTGGGTTCCAAACAACCATTCCGTGCTATTTCCTTGTCGTTAGTGGCACGTAACCTCGCCATTTTAATGAAACATACACCAAATATCGATCCAGAGTCAACTTATAATAACTCCAATGCGCAAGGATTAGAGTTTTACAGTGCACCTCCTACCAGAAGTGTTGGTGTAAACTTAAACTTGAAATTCTAAATAAAGCATTCGTAATTATTAAAACGATATATCAAGATGAAACATAAAATATTAATCCTATTAGGCCTTGTAATGTTGATGGGGTCTTGTACCAAAGATTTCGAAAAGGTCAACATTAATCCAAATGCACCCGCAGCGGTTCCTTTGAACTACTTATTAAGTCAGTCTACTTTATTATTAGCTGGTTCTGCGGGAGACCCCGGCTATAAATCTTGGCGCGCCAACTTTATCTATGCCGCATGTATGATGCAGCAAATGGCCTCCGTAGAGGTGAACTTTTACCGGGGAACGGTATACACTTTCCAAGGGGATTTGAGTGCAGCTTATTTTGAAAGCTCCTACCCCAATTCCATTAAGAATTTGGTAAACCTGATTGATCTGGCAGGAAAAGACCCCAAAGACGTAAACATCAAATCAATGGCCAGAATTTTACGTGTTATTGAATCTACTTTCCTAACCGATATTTATGGTGATATACCATATTCTGAGGCTGGAAGAGGGTTTATTGACCTTAACTTCTCTCCTGCATACGATGCGCAGCAGGCCATTTACATGGATATGCTTAAGGAATTAGAAGAAGCAAGTAAGGCATTTAATCCATCGGCATCTAAACCTACCACGGCGGATTTTATATTTGGTGGCGACCTAGACAAATGGAAAAGGGCTGCCAACTCCCTGATGCTTCGTTTGGCCATGCGTATGCAAAAAGTAGATCCAACCAATGCACAAGTATGGGCCAAAAAGGCGATTGATGCTGGAACTATGAACAGCATGGACGATACCTTTGCTATAAAAATGGACAATACGGGTGCAGGAAACAACTCAAATGCCAATTCATGGAACCTGGGAGCCGGCCGGAATATAGCAAGTGGAAACAATATTCAATGGGCAAAAACATTCATAGACATGATGAAGACCCGCAAAGACCCTCGCCTTACTGTAATCGCGGCGCTAAAAAATGGCGACCGCACTTTGGAGAAACAACGGGGTATACCTAGTGGTACAGACGCCACTATTTTGAGTACCTTGGCAGAAAAAAGCCTCGATAACTATTCCCGTGCAGCCCCAAATATGTATGCTTTGAACAACCCCTATACCATCATGACCTATTCCGAATCCCAATTCTTAAAAACGGAGGCTATTGAACGTGGGTGGGCAACTGGTGATGCCAAAGCAGTATTTGCTGCCGGACAAAAAGCAGCCATTATGCAATTAAACGCCTACGGTGGTACACTTCAAGATGCAGATGCAGTGGCCTATGGAACCGCTAACCCTTATCCGGCGGCTGGTACTATGGACGAAAAAATGAGCGCCATCCAAACGGAAAGCTGGCTGGTGAATGGAGCGGTGATGAACCATATCGAAGCTTGGTCCGACTGGCGTAGAACTGGATTCCCAAAACTTATACCTGTAAATTATCCGGGTAACGAAACCAATGGTCAAATACCAAGAAGATTGCGCTATCCACAAAGTGAAAAAGGTGTTAACCAAAACATAGATGCAGCTATCGCTCGACTGGGTGGAGATACCTTTATGAACAAGATGTGGTGGGATAAATAAACCAACAATTTTGTAAAACGTTAAAAAAGATGCTCCATAGTTTTGGGGCATCTTTTTGTTTTTTATCCTAAATTTGAAACATTCAAGTCATTTCATAATTATTTCCTATGTCATTAACTTTCGTTACCGATACCCCAAAAGAAACTGTATTTTCAGGTGTCCAGCAATTTATTGATGAAAAAGGTTTCTCTGTTGTTGCCAAAGACCATAACCGCCCATGGGGAGGTTTTTTTGTAATTGATGAGTCCCAAGCCCCGCAATTTATAAGCACCTTCTTCCCACATCTGTCATTAGAAGACTTTGCCGGATATGAGAAATTAAGCCCGAAAATTCTGGTGGTTGCTCCCAATACACGCCTTTCTTGGCAGTATCACCACCGCCGTGCCGAAATATGGAAAGTAATTGGTGGTAATGCAGGCATCGTAATCAGCGATACCGACGAAGAAACGCCTTTAAAACAACTTCCTATTGGTACTGTAATTGACCTCAAAAAAGGGGAAAGACACCGCTTAGTAGGCGTGGATGAATGGGGAATTGTAGCGGAAATTTGGCAACATACCGACCCACTAAACCCGTCTGACGAGGAGGATATCGTAAGAGTTCAAGACGATTTCGGTCGTTAATTTTTTTATAAACAAAACAGGGTATGCTTTAAACCATGCCCCGTTTTGTTTCAATATATGTTTTAATGACTTCCCTAAAAAGAACCAATAGCGATAACCAAGATTTCCAATTTCTTATTAATGAACTCGACTTGGCGCTATGTGAGCTATACGGCACTAAACAAGAAGACTACGCAGCCTATAACAAGATAACAGGCCTCAACACGGTAGTGGTTGCTTACCTGAACGATGAAGCCGTAGGGTGCGGTTGTTTCAAAGAGTTTGATCAAAATACGATTGAAATAAAACGAATGTATGTTTTGCCTCCATACAGAAATAAGGGCATAGCCCGTAACATACTTTCCGAACTTGAAAACTGGGGAGCTCAACTCGGAAACTCATTTTCTATTTTGGAAACAGGAAAAGAACAAAAAGCCGCCATAGCCATGTATCAGCAAATGGGTTATGAGCCTATCCCTGGTTATAATGCCTATGATGCACTGGAAATCAGTCGCTGTTTCAAAAAAAACTTAATTGGGGTTTAAAACCAGACACTAGCATTTACCACGCTCCTCCCCTTTTGCCCACCCCAAAGCATTAACTTCTCGTCAAAATTTATGTTTCCATACCTCCCCCACCAGTGATTATGTATTTAGGCTATAAAAATAAGCAAGAATTAATGTTTATTTTTGAACTAGGATATCCCACGATTACACTTTGATTTTATACTATTTTGATAGATAATACGGTTGAAAAGTCTACCTATATTGATAAACTTTCAAAAACCCTCATCGCCATTGCACTCCTTGCCTTGGCTATTTATTTGGGTAAGGATATCCTAATCCCACTGGCTCTCGGTACTTTACTAGCGGTTCTGTTACGCCCCATAGAAGCATTTTTAATACGACGTGGCTTTCCTAAGGTATTGGCTATCAGCTTAGCCGTAACTACTTCCGTACTTATCCTTGCCGGTGTCATCTTTTTATTATCCATACAATTTTCTGATTTCGCCGACCAACTCCCTAAGCTTAAAAAAAACATTAACGATTCCTATCGGCAGGCACGCCGTTGGATTCGAAGGGAATATAGCCTTAGTTATTGGCAACAAGACCAGTATCTAAAAAAAGCACAAACCCAAACCATTGAGAACCTGCAAAACTCAGAAGCGATTGGATCTATTACAGGTACGCTTGGGACTTTGGTATTAATTCCCATTTACGCCTTTTTGCTCCTGTACTACCGCACCATGTTCCTGCATTTTTGTATTGTACTTTTTACAGAAAAACACAAACCCAAAGTTTTGGAAGTTCTTGGAGAGATCAAGACCATCATTCAAAGCTATATGGTAGGACTTTTGGTAGAAACCACCGTGGTAGCATCTTTAAACTCTATTGGACTACTGGTACTCAACGTTCAATATGCCATACTTTTAGGAGTAATGGCTGCGATTTTAAATTTGGTTCCTTATATCGGTGGACTTATCGCTACGGTATTGGCTATTTTGGTAACCTTTATCAATCATCCCGATGGCTTTACTCTTTTTGGGGTTATCATCGTTTTTGTAGTGGTCCAATTCATTGACAATAACTTCTTGGTTCCTTACATTATAGGAACAAAAGTCAAAATCAATGCCTTAGTTTCCATATTAGGCGTGTTAATTGGAGGCGCTTTGGCAGGGTTTTCGGGAATGTTTTTATCCATTCCTGCGATTGCTATTCTAAAAGCTGTTTTCGACCGCGTTGATCACTTAAAAGCCTGGGGAATATTACTGGGCGATGAAACGCCTGATAAAACCATTCTGAAATTAGACAA
The DNA here is from genome assembly GCA_963976315.1 of uncultured Dyadobacter sp. Taxonomy (GTDB): domain Bacteria; phylum Bacteroidota; class Bacteroidia; order Cytophagales; family Spirosomataceae; genus Dyadobacter. The sequence continues at coordinate 3,023 of CAXBLH010000136.1, read as the reverse complement.
GGCCCTAAAAGATGCGGAAAAGGCAAAACTTAAAAAGGGATGAGAGTTACAAAAACCTCATCCCTCCACTTACAACGCCCACTCACGGGTGGTTACATGGGCCTTTAAATCGTGCAATAAACTAAACAATCCGAAAAAGGTCCGGTTGATATAAATAAAATGCTTCGAACCTCTGTTCATATTCATTTTTCTAAGTTCTGCATCATTGGCATACTTTTCTCCAATCTCGGCAAGTTTCCCAAAAAACCGCTCATCCGAAAAATCAAAAGAGGACTGTTGGAAAGGTTGCGTTAACAAAGAAAGTACTTCGTAAAACAGTTCGGAAAAATAAGCCACTTGTGCAGGAGTATCGGATGGAAGTAAAATCTCCAGCTCCCTTAACTTTTGGTGGTAAATCGTAGCATTGTTCAGCCTTTCTGGGTCTACCAATTCAAAATAAGGGATATAAAAATCCTCAGGAATTGCCTTTATACACCCAAAATCTATGGCGATAAGTTGGTGATTTTCATCTACCAAAAAATTACCTGGATGTGGATCCGCATGCACTTTCCGCAACGTGTGAACCTGGTACATATAAAAATCCCATAATGCTTGCCCAATTTTATTCGCCACAGTTTGCGAGGGAATATTTTGGCAAAACTCAGACAAATGCTTGCCCGTCATCCAATCCATGGTAATAACCCTCTCACACGAATATTCAGGATAATATTGCGGAAACCTAAGGTTCGGAATATGCGCACATGCATGGGCAATTTCGGCGCTTTGCGCTATTTCCAAAAAGTAATTGGTTTCTTCTACCAATTTTGATTCTACCTCTGTAAAATACTTTTCCGAGTCTTTTGCAGGTATATTGAACATTTTCATGGCAATAGGTTTTACTAGTGCCAAATCCGAACCAATACTTTCTGCTACACCCGGATACTGGATTTTAACAGCCAATTCTTTTCCGTCTTTGGTGGCCTTATGCACCTGTCCAATGCTCGCTGCGTTTATCGCATTACTATCAAAAGTATCAAAAAGATCTAAAGGAGCCTTTCCAAAGTATTTCCGAAAGGTTTTGTTAACCAAAGAAGCAGATAATGGAGGTACTGAAAACTGAGAAAGCGAGAATTTTTCGACATAGGCTTGCGGCAAAAAATTCTTTTCCATACTCAACATTTGCGCAAGTTTCAAGGCACTGCCTTTCAGGTTTTTCAAGCCATCATAAATGTCAGTAGCATTGGAATTGTTTAAATTGTCACGGGCGGTTTCCGGGCTGGTTATTTTTTCGCCATAATATTTAAGATAATTCCCTCCAATCTTTACGCCCGTTGAAAGAATTTTAGAAGCACGCTGAATCTTGGAAGTGGGTATTCTATCAATGGTTTCCATTTACTTCACTTTTTCTTTGAATAAAAACTTCCCAAAGTCAATGACACTTTCAAGTGGAGATATAGCCAGCACATCAAAAGTGGCACGAATTGACTTTTCTATAAACAAATCTGTTTTTTCGAAACCCGCCGACTCATCATCCAACCAGAATTTCATAGTGATCATCAACTGTACCCAAGCCCCTTCGTCTAAGGCATCCTGCTGCAACTTTTTAATTTTTTCACTTTTAGTGGTAAGATAACCACTGCTAATAATCGAAATAAAGGATTTAAAAGTGGTTCTAAAATCCGTTAATTTGGATAAACTATCGAGCCGGCTCTTTTCTCCTTTTAAAGCGTAAACCACATAACTACGGTTAGCAGTAAGGATCTCAAAAAGTGTAAAATAATAGGTCAAAAGCTTTTCACGAAAACCCAAACCTGCATAGTCAGCACTTCCAGCCACAAGGTTTAAAGCCATTTCGTGAAATTTCGTAAAGACCGTCTTTTCTATCACCTCTAAGGAGGCATAGAATTGATAGAATTCCTTTTCTGAAAAACCATTTTCCTTACTAAACAGAAAAACGGATGCCGGTTTTTTATTATTTTCAAGGCAGTATTTCATGTAATAATCCATGATCAATTCCGCCGTGAGCGTCGGTGTTGTCTTTATTTTTGCAGCCATGATTTAAATTTAATTATCCTTGGTTGAATAGTACCTGAACCGCTATTGGAAATTGAAATAGCAGCCAGACTGTTTTATAACAACGAATACGTAAAAAACATTTGCCTTAACTCCAAAAACAAATTTTTCAGTTTAATTAACTTTCATTACTCCTTAGAAACTTCAAACTGAGAATATTTTTCAGTTCCTCTAATAGAGAAACTCCAAACCTTTTTGATATATATCAAAAAAAAATACTTGACAATTTGTTTACTTTGATGCACACCTTTACAACTCTAAAAATGATACACACATTACGTTACCTGTTTGCAATACTGCTTATAAATCAGATTGCATATTGCCAAGTTAAGTTTCTGCCCACAAAGGATCTTGAAACCGCCTTAAAATTAGCCCAAAGCCAGCATAAGTTAATATTTATCCAGGTTGAAGGCGACAATTGTAATCAGTGTAATGAAGTGGCTGACAAAGGACTATCCGGAAGTTTGCTCACTGAAAAGTTCGATAAGCACTTTGTTTCTTTTAGGGCAAAGTCGGATACTCCCTTTACAGAGCAATTAAAAGAAAAATACACCCTTACTGCAATGCCTGTTTCCTTATTTCTGGATGCAAGGGGTAACCTCATCCACCGCTTTCTTGGCTCTAACAGTGCTGATTTTATTTATGCCAAAGAAGCCGACATCGCCATAAGTCGCAAAGAAGACACACCTATGGATCAATTGCATTCCCAATTTCAAAAAGGCGACCACCGCCCTTCTTTCCTAGAAAATTACTTGGATCGATTGAAACAATTAAAACTTCCGAATACCGACGTTTTAAATACTTTTACTGGCACCCTTCCAGTAGACTCCCTTTCCAGTCCCCGAATTATCAAGTTTGTTTTGGAAAATGCCCCTTCCCTGGACAGCAAACCCTACTTACTTTTGAATGCCGCCAATTCTGTAGACCACGGAATGGAAAAATTGTATAGAACCATACCCTATTCAGAGGCA
>CAXBLH010000135.1:0-12060 GCA_963976315.1 uncultured Dyadobacter sp. | reverse complement strand
TATCTGATTCAAATATCGAATGGGGTGCTTAGTCAAACAGCGACTTTTGTAAAACGTTAAAATATAGCTATAAAAGCACAAGCGCTAGAATTAACCTATTAATTCTAGCGCTTGTGCTTTTATTTTATAGGAAGTAATCGCTATCCATTAGAACTACACACAGAAGTGAACCGCTATGTAGAATTTCTTTTGAATATAAAATAATTATTGAATGACACCATAATAATAGTTTATATTCTATATTTTTACATGAAAATAAGTACTACAAACTACTATATTATGTAATATGAAACAATTTTTAATTTGCGTATTGCTATTATTCCTACTTCCATCTACATCCTGGGCACAAGAATCTATACAAAATGAAATAAATACCTATGTTCAAAACACGGGGGCAAAGGTAACGGTCGACAAAGCTACCAATCGACCAAATTTTATTAAATTTCCAAGCAATAATCCTGTTACTTTTACTAAAAAGAGCTTGGTTGAAAACGTTGAGTCCTTCATTACAGAAAATTCTAATATACTTGGAATTGATCCCAAGCAAGATATTTATGTGGATAAAAAAACGTCCAAAGATGCTTACCAAATGGAGCATATTACAAAACAGCAAACTTATCACGGCGTTCCAGTTTACGGTGCTGTACTAAATTTTCACTTAAAAGATAAAAACTTAGTCTCCCTAAATGGGACGATTATTGCAGATATTAAAGTAGATCCAATTCCATCCATTTCTGCCAACCGAGCAGCAGATTTGGCATTAAGAAAATTGGAAAAAGACCTGCCAAACAGTAGTACTTCCAATCTATCGATTCAAAACAACGAATTATATATTTTCCAAAAGGGGCTCGCCGATGGGGTACCAGGACCCAAATTACTGGTCTACCGTATTGAAATATCGGATATGGTTCAAATCCGTGAATTTTTATTTATAGATGCTCATACAGGCGAGCTGGTGGATCAATTCAGCGGGAACCACACGGCCCTGAACCGTAAACTGTATCAGCCAACCTATAGTGCTAGTAATCCTACCAATAACCTTGTGTGGAAAGAAGGAGATAGTTTCCCCGGATCACTTGATAAGTGGCAACAGTCCGAAATTGAAGTATCGGGCCACATTTACAATCTAATGAAAAATGCCTTTGGTAGACTTTCTTACGATGGCGCGGATGCAGCTATGATTACTACCCATAACAACCCAGGCATTAGTTGTCCCAATGCGAATTGGAATGGAGTCACGGCGAATTATTGCACCAATGTCGCTTCAGATGACGTAGTAGCACATGAATGGGGGCATGCCTATACCGAATATACAAGTGGGTTAATTTACAGATGGCAATCTGGTGCATTGAACGAAGCTTATTCTGATATTTGGGGTGAGACAGTGGACCAGCTCAACAACTATTTCGATGAAAACGAGAGCAATGTACTTCGAACGGGCTGTGCTAGTTCGAACAGATGGAGAATGGGGGAGCAAGCTTCTGCTTTTGGTGGTGCGATAAGAGATATGTGGGATCCTACCTGTAATGGACACCCCGGCAAAGTGAGTGACCCGCAGTTTATTTGTTCCGCTGGTTATGATGGAGGAGGGGTACACATTAACTCGGGCGTAATCAACCATGCGTATGCGCTCCTGGTTGACGGCGGTACTTATAACGGTCAAACGGTTACTGGTCTTGGCCTGACCAAGGCGGCTCATATTTTTTGGAGGGCTCAGTCTTATTATCTAACGCCTACCTCAGATTTTGCAAATTTGGCTGATATTCTCCCAATGGCTGCAACTGATATTTTAGGAGTTGACTTAGAAGCACTTTCAACTGGAGTACCTTTGGGCGCCTCTGGTAAAATAATTGACAATAATGATATTGAACAGTTAAACAAGGTGATTCTTGCCGTTGAAATGGGCATGGAATCGAACTGTCAATTTCAAACTTGGGTGAAAGACGCACCCGCCCTGTGTGAAGGTGCGAGCTCAAGCCATGCTTTGTTATATGAAGATTTTGAAACTGGACTTAATGGCTTTACTGTATCTTATGAATCCAGCAGTAATACCTTTACAAGTCGTGATTGGTCAATAGCGGCTCCTAAGGATGGTTATGCTGGCAACGCAGCCTTTGCTAGTAATCCGGATATTGGCGATTGTGTAAATAGTTATGAAAATGGTGTTTTACACTTAGATAGCCCAATACTTAATTTCCCAGTGGGCACTACCGGTGATTTAATCCTTGCTTTTGATCATATGATAGCTAGTGAGGATACTTGGGATGGGGGGAATGTAAAATACAAAAAGAATAATGGAGCGTGGACGCTTATTCCAGCTTCTGCCTTTATTGCAAATCCATATAATGGCACCTTAAGGCCTACTATAGGCTCCGACAACCCATTGGCTGGTCAAGCGGCTTTTACAGGATCTGAAAATGGTAGCATTAGCGCTACATGGGCTCAAAGCCAAATCAATTTATCTAATTTGGGAATTATAGCCTCTGACCAAATCCAAATTCGCTGGGACTTTGGCTCCGACTGTGGCTCTGGCACAAGAGGTTGGTTTGTTGACAATGTGCGGGTTTTCACTTGCTCCGTAACACCTGCGGTTCATTTTTCGATTGCCAAAACCGTAATGAATGAAAGTCAAGCAAATGTGGTCAATGACTGCTTTGACTATATTGACGTACCCGTTACCATACAGGTAGACAAAGCTCCATCACAACCCGTGGAGGTTACCGTAACTTCTACGGGTACCGCCAAAAATGGGAGTAACGGAGATTATATAATTACCCCAAATGTCGTTACTCTTTCCGCTGGTCAGCTTTCTCAAAATGTTACAGTACGGGTATTTAACGATGCTAATATTGAAGGAGCGGAGGATGTTGTATTAGCATACACTATCAACAATAATGGAGGAGATGCTTATCTCGCAGCAGAATTTCAAACACATACCGTTACCATATTAGACGATGATTTACAACCTGGTAATTACACAGAAGAAATACTGTACAGCCAATTCAATAATTCCAATAACTATTGGAAAGTAATAAATGGAGGTAATTCCGCTGACTCATGGTATTTGTACATCAAAAGTGATAAATATTTAGATAATTCCGGTAAGCCATTTTTTTATATGGATAGTGACGCCACTGGTACCGAAACATTGGTTGACGAAATTTTGGAGTCTCCCGTAATCAACACTTCTGGGAAGAAAAACTTAAAACTTACTTTTTCACAAGACTGGAGACCCTATAATGGTTTCGACGATTATGCAGAAACTGGAACTGTAGAGGTGTGGGATGGAACTACTTGGCAAAACATTTTAACCCTAAACGAATCAAGTGGAAGGTTAGGGGATATTGCCAATGGTTCTCCCAATTTACAATCTTTAAATATCCCCGATAGTTATGCTAATCCTAATATGAAAATTCGTTTTCATTATATGGCACAGTTCGATTATTGGTGGGCTATTGACAATGTAAAATTAACTGCAACCAATTCCAATGAGATCCAAACAACAGTAAATACTGGCAACTCCGACACCCAGTATCTTGGGCCCCATGAAACCGCCGTATTTTATGATCCTACAACGGGTAATCTTTTGGCAAAAATCGAAAATCTATCCAGTCATGATTATGGATGCACTACCGTGGAACTAAACCGAGCGGGAACAGATGCTACTACTTGGTATGGAAGCTATGATATAAGCAACAAAACCATAAAGGTAACCCCTGCGAATAATAGCCCAACCGGAGAGTACAAAATAACGCTTTATTATAAAGCCGAAGAACTCCCCAATTTCAATGGCGAACAAATTAAATCAATAGGTAAAACAGAGGGTAACCTGAGTGGGGCTAATGCATCAAACAGTACTTTTACGGCTGTAAGTCTGGTACCCGCTTTTGAATTGGACTATGCGTATTCTGCTACTTTTAATACTGGGTTCTCCGAATTTGGCTTATCGAATGCCGATAAACCACTGCCAGTAACCCTCATAAATTTTGAAGGTAAAAATACAAACGAAGGGAATTTATTATCCTGGACAACCAGCGTGGAGGTCAATAATGATTATTTTGAAATTGAACGTTCAACAAATGGAAAGAATTTCAGTGCTTTGGATAAGGTCAAAGGAAAGGGCAGCCTGGCTGGAATCACGAAGTATTATTATACCGATTCTAGTAACCCTATAGGAACTAGTTATTATCGGCTGAAGCAATTTGACTTTGATGGAAGTTATGCCTATAGCAGAATGATAACTCTCCAAGCGGATGCGGCAAGCCAATTAAAAGTCTATCCAAACCCGGTTCAGAGTTTACTAACATTGGAAATGCCGGAGGGTAATCTTTCCAATGTCCAGCTTTCGCTGGTGAATAGTGCGGGGCTCGAAATTATAAAGGAAGTTAAAGTTTCGGTAAAAAATGGAATCGTTACAAAAGACTTGTCGAGTCTGATGCCTGGTATTTACCAAGTGATTCTCCAATCGGAAAATGCAACCTATCATTCGAAAATTGTAAAAAACTAGAAGTGGATCTCCAACTCATCACAAAGGGAGGCGGTCAGAATTCTGACCGCCTCCCTTTGTGATGAGTTCTAATAAGTATTATTGGATTTTATCTCGAACTTCTTTTAGCCAAGTAGCAATTTTAATGGCCGATTCGTCCTTGTTGCTCATCTTCCAATCACCATCTTGTTCGAGTAATATAGGATCATAATTACCAGTAGTTGGATTCAGCTGGTACGCATAGTAAAGAAAAATGCCACGGTCATTTCCGCCTGAGACCTTTTTAGAAAACTCCGAAGTTGTTATGGTCGGAATCAAGTTCGTATAGGCACTCAACTCGTTGGAGCTAATTGTTACACTAGTAGCTGTGGTTTGGTTCAAGTTATCTAAAACTTGCTGCGGCGTTAAAGTTCTATCACTAGAATTCCAGGTGGCTGGATTGTCGAATTTGGTTACTAATCCTGCGCCTGTTATCACAAATCCTGCTTCCCGGTGCATTCCCCAAGCGTCATTCTCATAGTGCATTTCGAAGTATATTTTTGGAGTGATTATTTCCTTTTCAATTACATCATTACCACAACTGGCGCAAAGTAGCAAGAGTAAAAAGTTAAACCGGATCAAACCATTGATTTTCATAATGTTAAATTTAATTAATAGGGTAAATTTACATATTTTAGCCATTAATTCATAATCCTAAGGAGGGAAGTGTCCAAATCGTTCATCATTTGCTAAAACGATATTGCAACCCAAGAGAATTGGTATTTATTGGTAATCAATTTATAGTTATCTTGCCTTTTTTAATGTTAATATTTTGATCAAAATGTTCAATAGAAGAGAATTTATAAAATCCGGTGCTTTGGCGGGAGCAGCGATCGCTAGTTCGAGCCTTTCCTTCGCTAATAACTTTCAAGGTAACTTTCCAATAGTAAGAACTCCGTCCGCCAAAAGAAAATTCACCAGCGAGGCGGTGGAAGCTACTATTGTAAGAATGAAAAAAGTAATCAAAGATCCTGAAATAGCGTGGCTTTTTGAAAACTGTTTTCCCAATACTATTGACACCACAGTCCACTTTAAAGTGACCGATGGTAAGCCTGACACTTTCGTAATTACAGGAGATATTGATGCCATGTGGCTTCGCGATAGTACTGCGCAGGTTTGGCCTTACTTGCCTCTTCTTAAAAAAGATAGCCATTTAAAAGAAATGGTTGCGGGGCTTATCTATCGTCAAACCAAATGTATTAACATAGATCCATACGCCAACGCATTTTATGACCGTCCTAAGGAAAGTGAATGGACCAAGGATGCTACGGCTATGACCCCCATGTTGCATGAACGAAAATGGGAAATTGACTCCCTTTGCTATGCCATACGATTGGCCTATCACTACTGGAAAAATACGGGGGATACCAAGCCATTCGACGCTGCGTGGGAGCATTCCGCTAAACTTATTTTACAAACATTTAAGGAACAACAACGGAAAGAAAACCGTGGACCTTACCGTTTCGGCCGTGTTACCGCATGGTCGACGGATACTGTACCAGGCAATGGCTACGGTAATCCTATAAAACCAAACGGGTTGATTGCCAGCGTTTTTCGTCCCTCCGACGATGCTACAATTTATCCTTTTTTGATCCCTTCCAATTTGTTTGCAGTGGTCTCCTGCCGTCAGTTAGCAGAAATGCTTACAAAAATGGGTAAGGACAAAAAATTAGCCGCTGACTTGGAGGCATTGGCCACGGAAGTGGAACAAGCCGTTAAGGAATTCGGGATTTATAAGCATCCAACATTTGGTAATATTTATGCATTTGAAGTCGATGGCTTTGGAAATTACCTGTTGATGGACGATGCAGGAATTCCGGGACTGGTAAGTATGCCTTATCTGGATTCTGTTTCAGAAAAAGATCCGGTATATATCAATACCAGAAAATTTGCTCTGAGCGATTCTAATCCTTATTTCTTTAAAGGAAAAGCAGGAGAAGGATTGGGAAGTCCACATACGTTAATCGACCAGATATGGCCAATGGGGATTATAGCCCGTGCCATCACTTCGACTGACGAAAAGGAAATTATCAGTCAAATTAAGCTTTTAAAATCGACCCATAACCATACCGGATTCATGCACGAATCCTTTGATAAAGACAATCCTGCTAACTTTACCAGAAAATGGTTTGCATGGGTAAATACTTTGTTCGGTGAGCTTATATTAAAACTGGAAAATGAAAGGCCTAATCTTTTAAAAATGAATTTTTAAAAGAGTCACTTCCTAAAGTTTTTAATTGGCTACGCATTCCTTATTAGCTCTTCTTACCTGTTGTAAGAAGAGCTGGTAAGGAATTCAAGAACATATTTTAAGCTAATATTTTATAGATTATACCATGAAAATCTACCGCTACTACCCAATATTTGCCATTTTATTTTTTATGGTGATGTGCAGTTACTGCTCATTGGGACAAGGCCGTACGACCTCCCTTTTTGATGGGACTACACTTCATGGCTGGAAAACAGTAAAACCTGAAAATCAAAAGTTGTGGAGTGTGAGAGATAGTATGATCGTAGCGGGGGATGGGCTGCATAAAATAGCGGCAAATACGTATTTGCATACGATTAAGACCTACAAAAATTTCGAATTTCGGTGTCTCTTTAAACTTACTGGCGACGAAAAAACGGGTATGATTAATAGTGGAATCCAGTACCGATCGGTACTGGATAAGGGTACTATTGTAGGATACCAAGCCGATATTGGCAATGGCTATTGGGGAGATATCTATGATGAGCACCGAAGAGAAAGACTCGTCGGTGCAGACCTTCATACCTTAAAGCATGTCCTTCACAAAGAGGGCTGGAATAGCTATATTATTCGCTGTGTGGGTAACCACCACGAAATATATATCAACGGCGTAAAAACCGCTGATTATATCGAAAAGGATACTACCATTCCCGATTCAGGGGTAATCGCCGTCCAAATTCATGGCGGAGGTATTGCCCAAGTAGCGTTTCGAGATTTGGTGATCGAAGAACTTTAAAATTATTGAATTTCAGCAACTTTTGATTTAATAAAAGCCAATCCCTCCCGCATGAGCTGCTCTTCGGAGTCAAACATTTTCCTCCAAATACTAGCTACTGACAGCTTAGGACTAAACGCCTCAATACTCAACCAACCGTCATACTGAATGTCTTTTATTGCTTCAAAAACACCATCCCATTCCACATTACCCTTACCGGGTGTGGAGCGATCATTTTCGGAAAGCTGGATAAATGAAATCCGGTCACCGGCTTTACGTATAGCATCTCCGATGTTTTTCTCTTCAATATTGGCATGAAAAGTATCAAACATGATTTTACAATTGGGGTGGTTAATATCATCTACCAATCGGCTGAGCTCGTCCGTGCAGCTGGTAATATATAACTCAAACCGATTGAGATATTCTAGTCCCAAGGTAATATCCAGTGACTCTGCATAGTCAGCAATTTCGCGAATCCCCTCCACAGCGAAATTCCATTCCTGCTCCGTAGCGGGCTTTCCGCTAAATACACCCAGCGGACCATGAAATGGTCCCATTAGCCGGGTGGCACCAAGTACTAATGAGCAATCAATACAGCCTTTTAAAAAATCAATCGTCTTCTTTCGTTCATCAGGATCAGCACTAATCAGGCTCATACCCGGCCCGCATAAGGTGTCTGTTTCACAGGAAAGGCCAAGTTCATCTAATTTTTGTCGAAAACTAAACCAGTTTTCTGGATTATTATCAAAAAGAGGTACCTCTACACCATCGAATCCTATTTCCTTAATTAACTCCAAGGTTGGAAAAATACCTTCATCCATTTTGTCTCCCCACAGCAGGAGGTTCATACTATATTTCATCGAATATGGGTTGTTATATGACTTTTATACCGATCAGTTTGATAGGTAAACTTTGTAAAAGGCTTTTTGTTTTAGGTTACTAGCTCGTGATCAACCTACAATTTTACACAAGAAAACTAGAAAATCTGACATCAGTTTTGATTTCTTATGAATGTTTTTTGATACATCGAAAGCCTTTCAAACACACCAATTTAGTGTTCGGTATTTCGGGAAAGTAGGGCCTGAGTTTCAATAAAACTTAATCTAGTGAACATTTGTTGACTAAATTTACGTTAAACCTGTATATTTTCTGCCAAAATAAGAGGACTATTCATGAAAGCACCGATTCATAAAAATATTGAAAGCCCAATAAGAACAATCACGGTTCATGAATTAGAAGAACCGCATTTTGATCCAAATTGGCATTTCCATCCGCACTTTCAATTATTTACCGTTCTGAAAGGTACGGGGAAGCGGTTCATAGGTGACTCTATACAAAGTTTTGAACCAGGGGATACGGTTTTTCTGGGGCCTAATATACCCCATTTATGGCGAAGTGATCCCGCTTATTTTACTGGAAATGAGGCCCTTTCAACCCATGGTATTGTACTTTATTTTCAGGAGGACTTCCTAGGAAAGGATTTTCTGGACAAGCCCGAAATGCTACCTTTACGTCAGCTCTTCACCGAAGCCCAGCGAGGCATATCGTATAGAGGGAGCATGGGCAAGAAGGTACGTTCAGAGCTTATGGAAATGGTAGAAATTGATGGTTATAAAGGAATTTTAAAACTACTAAATCTATTAGATTGCCTAGCATCCGACACCAGTGGAGAGCCAATAGCAAGCTATGGGTATGTCAATAATTACAAGGTTTCCGAAACCGAAAGGATGCAAAAAGTACACAACTATGTATTGCAACATTACTCACAAGGCATTAAGCTGGGAGACGTAGCGTCGCTGGCAGGTATGACGGAAGCGGCATTTTGTCGTTATTTTAAAGCAAGAGCCAACAAAACTTTTGTAGACTTTGTAAATGAAATCAGAATCGGGCATGCATGCAAATTGCTATTGGAAGAAAAAGCTACCATTTCACAAATTGCATTTGACAGTGGCTTCGACTCTCTCTCCAATTTCAACCGTAATTTTAGAAAATATACCAGTGTAACCCCCCGGGATTATAAACGGAATTATGAGTCTTGATACCCCTTTTTTCTCTGGGTTAATCAGCTCTCCAACATGGCTGCTTTAATTTCAAAAGACGGGTCTATCAATTTTGCTTTATCAAGTAGTTGTCCCGATTTTATCCATTTGGTGCCCAATACATACGCTTTCGCATGGTTCACCGCATCAACGGCTAAAAGCTTATCTCCATCAAAATACCACATTGAAAAGCATTTATCTTTATCTATCTCTTTTCTGATCAGTACTTCGGAAAATCCAGTAGATAAACCCACCATTTGCAGTTTGACATCATATTGATCGGACCAAAACCAAGGTAAGGCATCGTAGGAAACTTCTTTTCCACAGATATTTGCAGCCGCAACTTTTGCCTGATCCACTGCATTTTGAACCGATTCCAACCTTACATACCGATTGTAATGCGGATTGTGGTGATAGGTACAATCACCGATTGCGTAGATAGACTCGTCGCTAGTCCGTGCGGAACTATCAACCCGTATTCCATTTTCTATGGTAATACCGGCTTGTTGTGCCAACTCTATATTCACCCGCACCCCCACGCCCACCACGATCATATCGGCTTTATAGCGGGTGCCATCCTCACAAACCACCGTGTTGGTATTATCGTGGTAATGAATGGCGTTCACGTTTTTGGATGTAAGCACATCCACGCCATTTTCCAAATGCAGGGATTCAAAAAACTCCGACATTTCAGGTGCTGTCACGCGCGCAAGTATTCGTTCTTCTCGCTCCAAAACAGTTACCTTTACTCCGAGTTTTTTGAAAGAAGCAGCAGTTTCTAGGCCGATATATCCCCCTCCAATTACCACCACTTCTTTGATGACATCTGCCTGTACGAGGTTACGCATCTTAGTAACATCCGCCGCAGTACGAAGAGGAAATAGATTTTTGGCGGTTTCCATTCCCGGAATAGGAGGTATAAAGGGCCGCGCACCTGTCGCTATGATAAGCTTGTCGTAAGCTTGGGTACTACCATCGCTTAAAACAATGGTTTTGTCCTGAGGCAAAATGGAAGCTACTTGGGTGCCCAATAATAGGGCTATATTTTCCTTTAGGTAGCTCACTGCAGATTTCAAGAGATTCTTATCAATCCCGTCATCGCTTGTCAAATAGGTTTTTGAAAGCGGTGGACGGTGATAGGGAAGTTCAGGGTCTGCATCAAAAAGAAGGATATCGCCCTTCCATCCTTCTCTTCGCAAGGCAAAAGCAAAATTTACGCCGGCATGGCTTGCACCAATGACTACTGCTATTGGTTTACTTTCCAAAATTTCAGTCATACTTTTCGGTGTTTTATTTCGCTACGGTAAGCACAATTCCATCCAAAGCATCACTTATTTCCAACTGGCAACATAGGCGGCTAAACTCGTTGGCATTATCGTCTAATTCCAACATATCCATTTCAATTTCGCTAGCAGGTCCAGTTTTCTCCTTATCATTTGGCGCTACATGCACATGACAAGTAGCACAGGAGCATACGCCTCCACAATCTCCATCAATCCCTTGAATTCCGTTTTCAACGGCTAGAGCCATAACAGAACCAGCGTTTCCTTCTAAGGTAATAGTTTCGTTATCCGATGTTATGAATGTTATTTTTGCCATGTTGGTTTTTATAATTGATTGAATTTTACATTAATTTTTTCAAAGCCTACTTTCCTTTCAAAGTCATCCAGGTATTCTATATTTTCTTTGTAGTCCAGTATTTCAATGGAAGCTACTTCTTGAGACAAGGTGGTTAAGAGGATCTTCATGATTTGGCGAGCGTGTGTAGCACCCAAGCAATTATGATGACTAAAACCAAATCCTACGTGTGGGTTTAATTTACGATCCAGGACAATTTCGTTTGGGTTTTCGAACACCGCAGCATCCCGATTGGCAGAGGCCCAGCATAAAGAAACCCTACTATCGGCTTTTACAGCATGTTCGCAAACGTAGGTATCTTCCTTCACCACGCGCCCCATTTGCGTCAATGGTGAGAAATAACGAATCATTTCTTCTACCGCCTTACCCGTAATTTCAGGTTCTTTCCGAAGCCTTTCCAGTGATGCGGGATGTTCCGCTAAATAGGCAATGGCATTTGTTACCGCATTGATTACAGTATCGCGCCCGCCTGCAAACGTCAGTACCAAAACACCCTTTATTTCTTCATGCGTTAGCTTTTTACCATCCACTTCTGAAGCTAATAAAAGCGAGTATAAATCACTTCCAGGAGACTCGGCGGCTTGCTTTATTTTTTCATCCAAATAATGATATAATACCGATGCTTTATCACCATCTAGTGCCACACCTTCACTTCTAAAAACATGTGTGCCCCAGGAAATCCACTTTTCAGATTCTTCGTATGGCGTATTCAGTAACAAAGTAAGTGCGCGAGATTGGAGGGGTAAGGCAAATTCATTGACCAATTCTACGCGATCTTTCCCAAGCTGTTCTTTGACGATAGTTTGGATTTGCTGTGCCAATTGTGCCTGATAATCCGCTTCCAACGGACGTTTGAACCAAGGCTCAATTAATGCTCTATAACTACCATGCATAG
>CAXBLH010000134.1:0-12119 GCA_963976315.1 uncultured Dyadobacter sp. | reverse complement strand
GGAAGGAAAAGCTGCTTGCTGAGTTTCCTAATTCTACCTATGCCAGGTTGGTAAATGATAGAAGTCCAGATGGAAGTAAGACTAATGCTTTTAAAAATCCAGTAGAAGCCTATGAAAATAGCTATCAATTGTATTCTGCAGGAGAATTTGATAAAGCCTTAACAGATATTGAAAGAAATTTACCAGCCTACAAAGGCAGTATTTTAGAGGATAAATTTGCCTTGCTCCGAGTGTTTTTAATTGGCAAAGTTCGAGGCAAGGAACAATATACACAGGCAATTACAGAGTTTATACAGCTTTACCCAAACAGTAAATATATTTCTAGGATCAAAGAAATGCAGGATTTGTCCAGTGGATCGTTTGGTCGATTATAAGCTAGACTTTGTATTTTTGTTTTTGAATTAAAAATTACCCCACCTATGATTGAGTTACAACCGGGAAAATACCGGAAGCAAATTTTAAATATATGGCGATTTGCTGCTGCGGGCCTGGCCTTATTTGTTTTTTATATTGTTGCAGTTAGTTTTAATCTTTTTTGGTTGTTTGGCCAAATGCCCGATTTGCGAACTTTGGAAAACCCAAAGAGTGAATTGGCATCGGAGTTAATATCGGAAGATGGAAAGTCATTAGGGAAATATTTTTATGAAAATAGGACGCAAATAGAAATCAGTCAAATATCCCCCAATTTAATTCATGCACTCATCGCGACGGAAGATGCTCGATTTGTAAACCACTCAGGAATTGATGCGAGAAGTTTACTTCGTGTTGCCAAAGGGGTGCTTACAGGTAATTCAAGTTCTGGTGGCGGTAGTACGCTTACCCAGCAAGTGGCAAAAAACTTATTCAATACCCGTTCCGAGGAGTATGAAGGACTATTAGGAAAAATTCCAGTGGTACGTTTGATCATCACCAAAACCAAGGAGTGGATTCTTGCTGTGATCCTAGAAAGGAAGTACACCAAACAGGAAATCATGCAAATGTACTTGAACACGGTATCTTTTGGGAATAATACCTATGGAATAAAGGTCGCATCGAAGACTTACTTTAATGTGGAAGCTTCGGATTTGAATGTAAACCAATCCGCATTATTAGTAGGTATGCTTCAAAACCCTACCTTGTATAATCCTTTGCGCTTTCCGACCAATGCACTCAATAGGCGTAATACGGTTTTGGCACAAATGAAGAAATATGATTATCTGCCAGACGATAAACTTGCGGCTCATCAAGGTCAGGATTTGGGGTTGAACTTTACGATTGATAGTCACAATACAGGTTTAGCGCCTTATTTTCGAGAGTCAATGCGAAGCTTTCTTAAAGATTGGGTGAAAGAGTATAATGAAGAGCATGGTTATAATTTTGATTTATATTCTAGTGGATTAAGGATTTATACTACTATTGATTCGCGTCTGCAACAGTACCAAGAAGAGGCGGTTGAAGAACATATGAAGGCTCAGCAAAAACTTTTTGATGAACACTGGAAAGATAGAGGCGCGCCTTGGCGCGATGATAGTGGACATGAGATTAAAGGCTTTTTGGAACGTGCCGTGAAAGTGTCTCCCCATTTTAGATCCCTGCAAAAAGACATTGGCGAAGAAGCTGCATGGAAAGTCATGAAGACGCCACGAAAAATGAAGGTGTTTTCCTGGGATGGTGAAAAAACGGTAACCATGAGCCCTATGGATTCCATTGCCTACTATAAGAAATTGCTGCATATTGGCATGATGTCCATGGATCCTCGAAATGGAAAAGTGAAAGCGTGGGTAGGTGGTATCAATTTCAAATACCTAAAATACGATCACGTAAAACAAGGTTATCGTCAGCCGGGATCTACGTTTAAGCCTTTCGTATATCTATCCGCATTGGATAAGAACTTTTTAACCCCTTGTGACCACATTACGGATCAGCCGGTTTATTTTGGTCCAGAAGATGGCGTTCCTGGTGGTTGGTCACCCAAAAACTCCAATATGAAGTACTCTTACCAAAGTCTTACGTTACGGCAGGCTTTGGGGAAATCGGTCAATACGGTAAGTGCTCAAATTATTAAAATGGTGAAGGCTAAAACGGTAGTTGACTATGCACACAAATTAGGGATTACCAGTCAATTAGAAGCGGTACCTGCTCTCTCACTGGGAATTAGCGACGTATCTGTATATGATATGGTGGGAGCTTATTGTGCATTTGCGAATGGTGGGCACCGCGCTGAGCACATGACCATCTTACGAATTGAGGATCGTCATGGGAATTTATTGCAAGAATTCTTTCCAAAACAAAATCAAGAAATTAGTGCAAATATGGCTTACAATATGCTGTATTTAATGCGAGGTGCGGTGGAGGATCCAGGTGGTACTGCTGGAAGACTGAGTTCGTATGGTGTTACTGCTGGCAATGAAATTGCTGCCAAAACCGGTACTACTTCCAATTATTCGGATGGCTGGTTTATGGGAATGACCCAAAATTTGGTAACAGGTGTTTGGGTAGGTGCGGAAGACAGAAGTGTCCATTTCCGTTCCATTACCTATGGACAAGGGGGCAGAATGGCTATGCCGGCTTGGGGATTGTATATGCAGAAAGTTTATAAAGATGAAACTTTACAACAGTATAGAAGAGGGCCATTTAATAAACCTGAAAATTATATTAGAGATTGTGGCAATGTTGCCGTAGATAGTTCAGATACATATATTCCACCTTCACGTTCGGATGATGAGGGAGTGTTGTTCTAAAAAAAGAGATTCGCTTTGAAAATAGTAATTGCCCCCGATAAATTTAGAGGCTCCTTAAACACCTTGGAAGTGATTGCTGCAATTACTGAAGGAGTGTTAGCAGCATCACCGGAAGCTATGATTTGGTCTACACCTTTGTCAGATGGTGGGGAGGGAACGATGGAAATATTGACTGAGCAGGCTCATGGAACATTGGTTTCCGTGGAGGTGAACGATCCTTTAAATAGAAAAATTACTGCGCAATACGGTTTTTCCCAAGCAACAGAAACGGCTTATATTGAAATGGCCACCGCCTCCGGTCTTGGGCTATTGTTGAAAGAAGAATATAATCCCTTGCTTACCAGTACTTATGGAACGGGGCAGCTTATCCTGGATGCAGTAAGCCGGGGTGCTAAATCTGTGATTATTGGAATTGGTGGCAGTGCCACTACCGATGGAGGAATAGGTATGGCAGCTGCACTAGGATACCGTTTCTTTGAAAGGGACGGTCCAGAATTGCCAGCTGTTGGTGGCTCTATGAATCGTATTCATCGTATAGATACCACAAATGTGGATCCTAGAATTCAGGGAATCAATTTTATTATTGCCTGTGAC
Source organism: uncultured Dyadobacter sp. (assembly GCA_963976315.1). GTDB lineage: Bacteria > Bacteroidota > Bacteroidia > Cytophagales > Spirosomataceae > Dyadobacter. The sequence continues at coordinate 8,805 of CAXBLH010000134.1, read as the reverse complement.
GTAACCAATCCATTATTTGGGGAAAATGGAGCCGCTTGTGTATATGGTCCTCAAAAAGGAGCTACTTCCGAGATGGTTCAACTATTGGATGAAGGTCTTATGAATTTAAGTCTAATTGCTACCAAAACTTTTGGCGAGGACATCAGTGTTATACCTGGAGCTGGAGCTGCTGGAGGCTTGGGGGCGGGCGGTATTTGGTTCTTGAATGCAAAACTCCAAGAAGGTATCCAAATCGTGATGGATCATGTTCGAATTTCTGAAAAAATTCAAGGTGCGGACTTGGTAATATCTGGAGAAGGTAAAGTGGACGAACAAACTTTGCAAGGTAAGGTTATAAAAGGGTTGGCGGTATTATGTAAGCAACACCATGTCCCCCTCGTTGTTTTATGTGGCACCCTGGCCATATCATCCCAGGAACTCCAAGAAGCCGGCGTTACTTACGCTGCTTCGATTATTAACAGACCCATGACCCTGGAACAGGCACAATCGGAAGCTTTTGGGTTACTCAAAGATGCAACTATTCAGTTGGTCAGATTGTTTTATAAGGCCAGATAACCGATAATTTTAAGCATTCGATTATTAATTGGCTTTACAATCTTAATTCTAATAATAGGTGTTGGCATTTAATTACAAAGAAGAAATTTCTAAAATTCCATTTGAGCCGGGTGTTTATCGTTATTTTGATGAACGAGGTGAGGTGATATATGTAGGTAAAGCAAAAAGTTTGCGTAACCGAGTATCCAGCTATTTTACTAATTCCAACCAGCATGACCGGAAAACAAAACGACTGGTTTCCCAAATTCGTAGGATTGAATACATGATTGTTCCTAGTGAATGGGATGCGCTTTTGTTGGAGAATCAAATAATCAAACAATTACAACCAAAATTTAATATCCTTTTAAAGGACGATAAAACCTACCCCTTTATATGTGTTACTAATGAGCTTTATCCACAAGTGTATGTTACACGAATTGTAGACAAGAAAAAGGGGACTTACTATGGTCCATTTGCGAATCTTAAACCAATGTATGCATTATTGGATATGTTTAAAGCGCTCTATACGGTTCGTACTTGTCAATATGCTTTAAATGCCGAGAATACTACTAATGGTAAATATAAGGTATGTTTAGAATACCATATAGGTAATTGTAAAGGTCCTTGCGAAAGCCTTCAGTCGCCAGAAGAATATAATGTAGAGATAGAACAAATTCACCATATCCTTAAAGGTAACTTATCCTTACCCCAGCAATACTTTAAAGATAAAATGCTAGAAGCGGCTGAGTCTATGGCCTTTGAGCAGGCGCACTCTTGGAAAACGAAAATTGAAGCACTTTCAAACTTCCAAAGTCGTGCGACGGTGGTTAATCCTAGAATCGGCAATATAGATGTCCTTACTATTGTTTCAGATGAAATTTCGGCTTACCTGAATTTTATGAAAATTATTAAAGGTTATACCGTGGCCACCCAAACCTTTGAAATTAAAAAGAAACTCGATGAAACGGATACAGAGATCCTTGAAATGATGATCGTGGAGCTTCGCGAAAAATACGGCAGCGAATCCAAAGAACTAATTTCCAATATCAAGCCGGAGCTGGATATGAAATTGGAGGTAGTAGTACCTCAGATTGGTGACAAAAAGAAGCTTTTAGATATGTCTATGAAAAATGTGATGTATTTCCGACGGGACAGGGCGGAAAGGCGAGAGGTTGAAGCTTCGGCTACCACCAATAAAAAGGACCGTGTACTCATTCGTTTGAAGAGTGATTTGCAATTAAAATCCCTTCCCCGCCATATAGAATGTTTTGATAACTCAAATATTCAGGGTACCAATCCTGTGGGAGCAATGGTTTGTTTTAAAGATGGTAAACCTTCTAAAAAGGATTACCGCCATTTTAATATTAAAACGGTGATTGGTCCCAATGACTTTGCGTCTATGAATGAAGTGGTTGGTAGAAGGTACTTACGTATGATTGCTGAAAACGAGCCTCTGCCCGATTTGATTATCGTGGACGGTGGCAAAGGGCAGCTAAGTGCTGCATGCGATGCTCTAAAAGGGTTAGGGCTTTATGGACAAGTTCCCATAGTGGGCATTGCAAAAAGATTGGAAGAAATATATTTTCCAGAAGATTCAATCCCACTGTATATTGACAAAAGATCCGAGTCTCTTAAACTGATTCAGCAATTACGGGACGAAGCACACCGGTTTGGCATCACGCATCACCGCGACAAGCGTAGTAAAGGCAGTTTGATTAGTGAGCTAGAAGGCATTGACGGTGTTGGCAAGATTACAGCTACCAAACTTCTGAAGTACTTTGGAACGGTAAGGGCTATCAAAGAAAGTTCCGCAGAAAAGCTTGCCGAAATAGCAGGGACTGCTCTTGCCAAAAAAATAAAGGCACATTTCGAATTACTAAAGGGCTAAAGAGTTTTTTAAAACTAATACTGGTTGACTGGGTGGTGGCGGCTCCAAAATGCGCCGCCATGGTGCCTGAGAAGTCGGGCCTTTCCTTGGGACCATTACAAGCCTAGTCATATAACTTAGAGTTAAAGCTATAATCATCGACAAGGAAATTAGGGTTGTGTGGGAATACTTATTGGCTTTCCGATATGTGTACCTACCACATAGCCCGTTGTCCAAGCATTTTGGAAGTTGAAGCCTCCCGTAATTCCGTCAACATCTAACAATTCCCCTGCAAAAAATAATCCAGGGATGCGCTTGCTTTCCAAAGTAACGGGATTGATCTCATTTAATGCGACACCGCCGCAGGTTACAAACTCTTCTTTGAAAGTGGTTTTTCCTTTAACCTCAAATTGACTATTGGTTAGTAATTCTACCAAACGATTCAAATGTTTATTGCTGGCTTCATTCCAACGCAACGTATCGGGTATTTCGGCGTTGGTGGTGAATTCCTTCCAAAGACGGTTCGGGATTTCAAATCGGGAATGAGAAGCGATTTGTTGTTTAGAGTTATTTTGTCTTTGAAGCATTAATTGTTCTCGCACCTCATCTTCTGAAAGTTCGGGTACCCAGTTTACTTTACTGGTGAATTCATAATTTTTTTCATGAAGGTACTTAGCCCCCCAAGCCGACAATTTAAGAACTGCGGGGCCACTAAAACCCCAATGTGTAATTAAAAGTGGACCACGGTATTCCAGTTTAGTCCCCACTATTTTTACGATGGCATCGGGGATACTTACTCCTGCAAGTTTTATTAGGTTGTTGGTGGGTGTATTGAAGGTGAAAAGTGAAGGAATAGGGGAATTAATTTCAAAAAGATGGTTTTGTAACCATTCATAACCACTGGATTTAGGATGGCCACCTGTTGCTATCAAAACACGATCTGCTTCAAAGGTTTCTCCTTGTTCTGATTTTAACAAAAAATAAGGCTCCTTGTTTTTTGAAACTACTGCAAAGGTGGAGATTGAAATACTGGTTCTAACATTTATATTTAATGCTCTTGTAATTCGTATAAAAAACTCAATAATTGTTTGCGAAGTATTAGAAGTGGGAAACATTCTACCATCTGCTTCTGTTTTTAAAGTCACTCCATTTTTGGTGAACCAGTCTACGGTGTCTTGTGCATTAAACTGATTAAATAGCTGACGTAAGAATTTCTCCCCGCGGGGGTAGTTTTTAACGAAAAAACGCAGATCTGTTGGATCATTGGTAACATTGCACCTTCCCCCACCTGAAACACGCACCTTGTTCAGTACTGTTTTGTTTTTTTCTATAATGGTGATCGCTGCATTTGGAAACTTTTCGGCAGCGGTTACAGCTGCCATAAACCCTGCGGCTCCACCACCAATTATTGTAATATTCATCTATTTAATAAAAAACTTTTTATAAAATTATGCTCTAACTAGTTAGAAACTTGTTTTTCTTTCGTTATCTTACTTATTGTCACGTCAAAGTATATTATTTAATCCAATAATTATGAAAAATATACTTGTTATTGGTTTGGGGAAAGTAGGCACTTTGGTTGGTATATTGTTATCCAAGCAATTTAACGTGACGGGGGTAGATAAAAAGAAACCGCTGCAAAATACCAATTTCAAGGTTGTTTTGGGAGATATTACAGATGAATCTTTTCTGGATAATATCTTAGAGGGGCAAGATGCCGTGGTTTCTTGTATGCCTTATAATTTAAATTTACAGCTTGCAACCCGCGCCTTTAAGGCAAAAATACATTATTTTGATCTGACAGAAGATATTAAAACTACTGCTGCTATAAGAAAAATGGCGGAAACCGCACAGTCCGTAATGGCACCACAATGTGGCTTAGCGCCTGGTTTTATCGGGATCGTTGGAAATAATTTGGCAAGAAAATTTGATAAACTAAGGGATATAGAACTACGTGTTGGTGCCTTGCCTCGTTATCCTAATGGACTACTGGGCTATTCGTTTACTTGGTCGCCAGCGGGTGTCGTGAATGAGTATATTAATGATGCCGAAGTGATTCACAATGGAATTCGAAAATATGTGCCTTCTTTGGAAGGAACTGAGATGATAAATATAGAAGGACAGGAATTCGAAGCATTTAGTACATCGGGCGGCCTAGGTACTATGTGTGAAACTTTTGATGGCCTTGTAGATACCTTGAATTATAAAACCATTCGATATCCCGGGCATTGTAAGTTAATGCGATTTTTGCTCTATGAATTACTGTTAAAAAAGGAGCGGGCTTTAATTGAGCATATACTCACCGAGGCAAAACCACCCGTTCAACAGGATGTGGTATATGTATATGCGGTAGTTGAAGGTTGGAAAAATAAGCATTTGGAACGGGAGGAGTTTTACAAGGTCTATCATCCTATTGAAATTGATGGAATACTATGGCGCGCTATCTCCTGGACAACCGCAGCCTCCCTAGCGGCTGTGGTGGAAATGGTAGCAAACGGAACTATTGCTGGCACTGGTTTTGTAAAGCAAGAAAACATAAGTCTCCATAATTTTATGAAAACCCGAAATGGACAATTTTTTGATAAAAAATTTTAGAGCTTTCACTGAAATTAACGCTGTTGATTAATAACAATAATGCACACTATGATAAGTTTAGCTTTAAAAAAACTAGGTATTGACGAAATAAATAACCCGGGACTAGGAGATGGTCTGGAATCTTGGGATGGAAATAGTGGTATAATTGACTCATATTCACCGGTTAGTGGATTTAAGATAGCTTCTGTGCATAGTGCCGATGCGCTTGATTATGTGAATATTATTAAAAAAGCCAAGGAGGCATTTTTAGTGTGGCGAAAGGTACCAGCTCCCCAAAGAGGAGAAGTAGTACGGCAAATCGGTCTTGAACTTCGTAATTCAAAAATGGAACTGGCTACCCTAGTTAGCTACGAAATGGGGAAAAGTTTGCAAGAATCATTGGGGGAAGTACAAGAAATGATTGATATATGTGATTTTTCTGTGGGGTTAAGTCGACAGCTTTATGGGCTGACTATGCACAGCGAGCGTGAAAATCACCGTATGTATGAACAATGGCATCCGCTGGGAATAGTGGGCGTTATTTCAGCTTTTAATTTTCCTGTGGCTGTTTGGGCATGGAATGCGATGATCGCCCTGGTATGTGGGAATGTATGTGTTTGGAAACCTTCCCAGAAAACGATGCTGAGTGCAATCGCTTGTCAGAAAATTATTCAAAAAGTCTTTGTTCAAAACAACCTACCTTCTGGAATTTGCTCTTTGATTTGTGGAGATGCAGAAATCGGAAAGTTGATGTCTAATGACAGTAATTTAGCATTATTATCGGCCACAGGTAGTACGGCTATGGGAAGAGCTGTTGCCGAAAACGTAGGAAAAAGACTCGGAAAATGCTTACTTGAACTCGGTGGTAATAACGCTATTATAGTCACTCCGGCGGCGGATTTTAAGACTGCTGTCCCTGGAATCGTTTTTGGAGCAGTAGGAACCACAGGGCAAAGGTGTACTTCTACTCGGAGGGTAATTGCCCATGAAAGTATTTATGACTTGCTAAAAGGCCACCTTGTAAAGGCTTATGAACAGCTCCAAGTTGGAGATCCAACGGACTCTTCTATGCATCTGGGGCCATTAATTGATACCGATGCGGTGGCTCAATATGAGCAAGCCATAGTTCGTATTCATAAGTCGGGCGGTCGGTTTTTGGTGTCTCCTAAGGTTTTAATTGGTTCTGGGTATGAGTCTGGTTGTTATGTAAGTCCCTGTATTGTGGAGGTGGATAGTAGCCTTGACCTATTGAAAGAGGAGATTTTTGCACCAATATTATTCCTGATGAAATACACGGATTTAGACGATGCTATCGCCATTCAAAATGATGTTCCACAAGGTTTATCTTCTGCTATCTTTACATTGAATATGCGAGAAGCAGAGAAGTTTTTGTCAGCAGGTGGTTCGGATTGTGGTATAGCCAATGTAAATATAGGTACTTCTGGCGCTGAAATTGGCGGAGCCTTTGGTGGGGAAAAGGAAACTGGCGGTGGCCGAGAATCTGGATCAGATGCTTGGAAAGCATATATGCGACGCCAAACCAACACGATCAATTATGGAGAAGACTTGCCTTTGGCACAAGGAATAAAGTTCGAAATCGGATGAGTGCTTTTTATTTATAACTTTACAGTTTATAATTAAACTCAAATCGCTTTATTGGTCAATGAAATATCGTTTAACTACCAACCAAATAGCTTCTAAAGTAGCCGGAGAAATGGTTATCCTCAATCATAAAAAGGGGGAATACTTTGGATTGGACGACGTAGGGGTTACCGTTTGGGAATTGCTTGAGCAAGGACCAAAAACAATTCAGGAGCTTTGTGATATGGTGACTTTCCAATATGAAGTAAAGCCAGCTACCTGTATGGAAGATATTGGTGGTTTGATAAGAGAACTTATGGCCGAAAAGCTGGTGGAGGAATGTAATTAATGGTCTTTAGTAAGAAGCTTTCAAAATATTGGTCGGCCTGGAAGGGGATTAATCAGAATCAGAAATTAGATCTGATAAGATCCGCTATGGTTTTAACTTTGGTCAAACTTGGACTAGTAATGCTTCCTTTTAATACTTTTAGAAATTGGTTTAGGAAAATAGCATATGCAAGTAGTCCTAGGACATTGTCTAAAAAAAGAGTTGATGAAATAGTTTGGAGCATTAATGTAATGGCTAATTTACTTCCGATTAGTCTTTTGTGTCTTCCTAGAGCACTTGCCGCTAAATATCTATTGCGTGGACAGTCCAATATGAAGCTTGAAATTGGTGTGGAGCTCAATCCACGTGAGCAATTTGAAGCGCATGCTTGGATTGAGCAGGATGGAGAAATAATAATTGGTGACTGGGATAGTTCTATTTCGTATCAACGTCTTTGGTCGTGGGAGTAAAATTCAAAGAGCATGTATTATTATAAGGCCTTTGGGCTAGTTATTTTTTCAGAGTTAGAATTGCCAGAATTATGTACTGATAAAGGCGATGGTCAGGTAGACTTAACCATTACGGTCGGTAAAATTAAGCTTCCCAAGGTAAGAAAAACCAATATTCAACGTCGGGGTGTCATGGCCCAGTTTGGGCTGGAAGGAACATCTTGCTTGTATTTGAACTGGCCGGGAATTGCAAAATTTGAAGCTAAGTCTGGAAATTTATTAGTGGTGGATCCTACCCATGTCTCCTCTGATGTAATCAGTTTATTTACGGTTAGCGAAGCACTGGGACTTATTTTGTACCAAAGAGGATTGTTTCTACTACATGCCAGCGCAGTAAAAGTGGGTAAGAAGGCATATTGCTTTATGGGCAACCCGGGTGCTGGGAAATCCACTACGGCCGCTGCGTTTATGAAGGCTGGTTGCAAACTGTTAAGCGATGATTTGACCGCCATTGGTTTTAATAAGGAAGGAGTTCCTTTTGTAATTCCTGCTTATCCACAACTTAAAATTTGGGAAAATACAGTTCAAGGTTTGAACTATGAGTCGTCGCAAATAAAACCAGTTAGTGAAGGAATAAACAAATATTCGTATCAGCCCATTTCTGACTTTGATCATGAGCCGGTACCATTAGGAGCCGTTTTTTTTCTTCATAAAGCCAGAAACAAAAAATACCTCGAACCACTCATTCCTGTCGAAATACCTGTTAAACTGTTGCGAAACTTCCCGTTGCCTATTTCATTGGTGCAGGAAGAGAAACTCAAACAGCATTTTCAACAAAGTTTTGGAATAGCAGCGCATTGTGAATTATTCAACAAAAGGCGGGATAAAAATTTTGAAGCTTTGCAGGTTTGGGTGCAGTCACAACTGTAATGTTAGACAGGGGCATGTTCAACTTTTACAGATTGTTAATTGAGGATACCTTTGGGCTACAATAGTAAGAAATGGTTTGCTACCACCCTTGGGGTAATCACTGCAATAGTTGCCCTAGCACCCCAAAAAATGAGCAGTAGGGAGTTTTATTTATCAAAATTAAATCATGCTTTAAGATGATAATAGCTGATCAAATATCACCTGAGTTGTCATTATTAATTTCTGCTTGTTTGCGAACGCCTTATAAGGGGGATACACGTCAAATTGATTTTGAAAAATGTAACCAATTAGTAGCATGGCATGGTATTCGACCATTGTTTTTATCCTATCTTGAAAAATTCGAGCTTAAGTTTCCTGACCAGGACAAGTTGATTTCAGAATGTAAATCCATTGCTTTTTATAATTTATTGCTCACCAAAGAGTATGCAGATATCCATGAACTGCTTCGTGCGCATGGTATTTTAAATTTTGCATACAAGGGAAGCTATTGGGCCGAATGGTTGTATGAAAACAGTAGTATGCGCGAATTTGGTGATATCGAC
>CAXBLH010000133.1:0-12206 GCA_963976315.1 uncultured Dyadobacter sp. | reverse complement strand
TATTTCACCCCTGAATACAGAAGTGATGAAATTCACTTTTCTGGTACTGGCTTAGCATTTTTAGCGGAACTGTGGTCGGACCAAATGAATGAAGCTTTCTTTGAAGGTTCCAAACCTTATGTATCTAATCCAAGTCCCAATATTACCATTGAACTGACTGGTAATGAAGTACAATACACCGCAGAGGCTGGCTGGAATGAATATAGCTGGCTTCCCGCGAATGATTGTCAAAATAGCCTCTCCAGTGATCGCCAATGGAAACCTTCGCCAGGTTTATACCGATTAAAATCAATGGACGGCAATCGCAACATCGTATATTCTCCAATACTTTATAATCCTTCCTCGACTCCATTGCCTGTCATATTGGCCTCATTTACCGCCGAGGTTGTAGCTGAAAAATATATTCAGCTATCTTGGATCACCACCAGTGAAGTAAACGTAAGTCATTTCGAAATAGAAAAAAGTCACAATGCCGTTGATTTTGAAAGAATTGGCTCTATAGATTCCAAATCTCGAAATAGCTCAGTATTGAAATATGATTTTTCTGATATATCCAAACAGTTTGAAAATAATTACTATCGCCTAAAAATAATTGACAACGACGGTAGCTATTCCTATAGTCGCAAGGTCAATATAAACTTCAAACCACTTATTGATATCCGTATTTTTCCCAATCCAGCAAGTGATTTTATTACAATCGAAAGCACTAACAATCTTGGAGAAATAGAAATTTATAATTTAAAAGGAGAACTAATACAACGGGAGTCTATCCAAGCCGAAAGCCATCAACTACCCATAAATACATTACCAAGTGGATTGTATATACTGAAATCCAGGTATGGTTCAGCAAATTTCTTAAAACTATAATAACCAAAATATACTATTTGAATAGTGGGATGTTTGGAGGTACTTTACGCAATAAATTGAAACAAATAAAGTTTAAATTGTTTCTAAAAAAGAAGTTTCGGTAGAGACTTCTTTTTTCTATTAAAATGAAGGAAATTCGGAAACAAATTGTATCAAAAGCCTTGTTAAATAATTGTTAATAGGATTTTTCTGAGTTATTACTCAACTAATATAATTTTTCAGTTTCCCATGGTTAATAGAAAGTCAAATAGATATCCCTCTCAAGACATAGTACTTATAGGAGCAGGCATCATGAGTGCTACCCTTGGTATTATGCTCAAAAAATTGAATCCAGAATTCACAATTTCCATCTTTGAAAGACTTGACCGGGTTACCGCAGAAAGTTCCGATGCATGGAATAATGCTGGGACGGGGCATTCAGCATTTTGTGAATTGAACTATACCCCCCAACTTGCGGATGGAAGTGTAGAAATTTCCAAAGCTGTTAAAATTGCAGATAATTTTGAAGTATCCAAGGAGTTTTGGGCCTACCTCGTGGAAAACGATATCATTGATTCGCCAGATGATTTTATACACCACATTCCACATATCAGTTTTGTGTGGGGCGAAAAAAATGTGGCTTACCTAAAGGAAAGGTTTAACAAGCTTTCGGCCCATCATTTGTTTGCAGGTATGGAATATACCGAAAACAAGCAGGAAATAAACCATTGGATTCCGCTAATTATGGAAGGAAGGGATCAGAGCCAGCCCGTGGCTGCTACCAAGATGGAACTGGGTACGGACGTAAACTTTGGAGCTTTAACGCGGGCCATGTTTTCCTACCTTGAAAAACAAGATGGCGTACAGCTCCATTTGAACCATGATGTTCAAAAATTAAAACGCAAAAAAGATGGTTCTTGGATGCTGAAAGTTGAAAATCTAGAAACTAACACGAATTACAAACTAAAATCGGGCTTCGTATTTATTGGAGCAGGTGGTGGTTCATTGCCTTTATTGGAAAAATCTGATATTCCAGAAGGAAAAGGGTTTGGTGGTTTCCCAGTGAGCGGTCAATGGCTGGTGTGTACCAACAAAGAAGTGATTGAGCAACACCATGCCAAGGTTTATGGCAAAGCGGCTGTAGGGTCGCCCCCCATGTCTGTGCCGCATTTGGATACACGTATGATTGACGGCGAACAAGCTTTGCTTTTTGGCCCGTATGCAGGCTTCTCCACGAAATTCCTAAAAAATGGATCTTATTTAGATCTGCCATTATCCATCAAGTTGAACAATATCAAACCTATGCTTTCCGCCGGAATTCATAATATTCCGCTCACCAAGTATTTGATTGACCAAGTTAGACAATCTCCCGAGGATCGGTTGGCAGCGTTGAGAGATTATTTACCAACTGCCAAAATGGAAGACTGGAAATTGGAAAAAGCCGGTCAGCGCGTTCAAGTGATCAAAAAAGATAAAAAAGAAGGTGGTGTACTAGAATTTGGGACAGAAATGGTTACAGCAGCAGATGGCTCCTTAGCAGCGCTTTTAGGAGCTTCCCCAGGAGCCTCAACCGCAGTTTCCATTATGATCGACTTGATTAACCGTTGCTTCTCAGAACAAGCTAAAACCCATGAATGGCAATCAGGATTTAAAAGTATGATACCATCCTATGGTGAGTCTTTATCACAAAACTCCAACCTATTAGCAGCTACCAGATCAAGAACCAGTGAAGTACTCGAACTAGGAACTTCACATCTTGAAGAAGAATATTTCTCCTAGTAAATAGTATCCGACGAAGGTATTTCAGTGTTCGTCAAAGAAATACTATTTACAGAATATAGCGATAGCCGAAAGAGCCCCGATTGCAATAATCGGGGCTCTTTGATCTAAAGATTTACACTAATTCTTTTTTTGTTCTTCTTTATAGTTAAACCATTCAGTTCTTTCCAATTATTTTTATCCGGGTCTCCAATGCGGACGGTATGTTTAACATCACTAAACACCTTTGGTATAAATTTTGAGGTATTTAGTCGAACCGTATATTCAATCGCTTTGGTGGTTTCATTTATAAGTTGAACCACCAAGTTGGCACTATTCATTTCAATTTCGGACAAATAACCCAATGCTTTTTTGCCATAATTATCCTGCTGATTAATCGTAATCGGCCAGCCAATATACTGTCCATTGGAAGGATCATTTTCCGGGTCGGCACTACGTTTCCAGCACTCAAAGGTAATATCACGGGTTTCTGGATCTATCAACACTACTCCATAACCCGTGGCACGATCATGAATAATTGCAGGTTTCAAACCGGTTTTTCGTGGACTAGCCACGGCGTGTAACGTAATTTTATTTTTGAACCCATCCTCAAAATTACCAGTGTATAAAGGTTTCCCTTCTAATGGCTTATGATTAGGACTCAAAGTGGGCCACCAACGCCTTGGCCAAATATTATTTAATGCTGGCCCTGCAAATGCAAACCCTGCATCCCCAAACTCTTCTACCCCATAATGCACCACCGACCCCAAATGTTGGTCACCGGCCAAATGCAATGTGAAGCCCTTCCGAATTATATCAACTGCCTTGTTACGCTTACTATGTGGCCAACCATTCGAATCCATATCACGGGTCATGTCATCTCCTGACACATACTGACCTAGCTCTGGAATTGCCAAGGAAGGAACCACATCATCTCCCAACGATCCTTTTGGCAGAGTACCAACAGTACAAAAATTGGTTTGCGATAAAAGGATTTTCATTTTCGCACCCTGCTTCCAGTCTTGAACCCATTCTTCCAAAAATTGCTCCTGCCGGGCACCTAATAACTCTGCATTAGGGGCATTCAGATAGCTTTCGTCTTTAAAGTCCGGCTTGGAGATGAATCCATTTCTTATTTTTGCTTCTTTTGGGAAAATATGTAAGGGTGCCGATTTGAACTTACGATCCTCTATTATGGCGAAACTAAGTGGTCCCCAGTTCCAATGCGTATAATATACACCAATACCTTGCTTTACTGGCGTGGGATCATAAGGATCGGGCAAATGGCTGGTTTGCGTATGCTGAACCATTGTCACCCAATCTGGATGCATCTTAAAACCCCCAGAATCTTGTCGTGCCGCAGCTCCCCCTTCTTTAATGGCAGCCTCTCCTCCTTCGCCCCACACATTACCATGGTACACATCATGGTCGTCCGGTATCGAAATACAGGGTACATGACGAAAAACGTCTCTGTACGACCACCCAAATTGGTGCCATTTCCGAAGATAATCCAGAATAGAACGATCCAAGGTAGTTTCTTCTACGCCAAAGCCTCCCGAAGCTTCATAAAACTGATCTCCCAAAAACAGGGCAGCATCGATCTGATGATAAAGCATATTCTTCCTCAGGTCAGTATCCGGGAAGCCGTGATCACAATTGCAGCTGAATAACCCCAACTTTATTTTAGCATTAGGCTTGGGTGCAGGCGCAAAACTTCCCTCGTAATAATGTACGGAAGGCGACCCTGTTTTGGTGGCTAGTAAGGATTTCAACCGGTAAGGAACGACTTCCTGTTTTTGCCAATTTTCTATGCGAAAAGCAGCGACACGGCTTATTGGATCGGCTTTTACTTTTGCCAATACACGCCATTGTCCCTTTTCTTGTACTTCCAAAATCACCTCCTGGCCTACCGATCCAATAGGTGCTGTTTGAGCCGACAGTTTTAAGCAATCATGGTGTAAAGTATATTGTGCAAAATAAATAGGACCGAACGTCCTTGCCTCATTACCTATGAGTTTAGAGCCACTAATTTGGAGGTTTTCAAAGCGAACACCGGGCGTAAAAACCTGCTGTTCCTTGGTTTGGCAGTCATTCAAAAGGGTAATTCCTCCAACGATTTCTGTTTTCCCTAGCAAATTCCCTGTTGATTCCTGTAAAACTTTCCCGTTATTAATTACCGCCAAGTCCAACTTGTACACGTTATTATGTAACGGTTTACCGGTTAAAACCAGCGTTAGTTTATTAGAAAAATCGGCGCGTGATAAGGGAGTATCAACCGTTTTTTCACCCACTGTTAACTGCCCATTGCTATTTACGCCTATTTTAATACCTCTTCCATAAATCGCCGCTGAACGGTAGTCGTCAATAGGCCCCTTGTTCCCTATTCTGAAACCAACAAAATCGGAGGAAGCCGTAAAATCCAAAAATTTAAAGTCCACTTTAATTTCAAAATCGCCTTCTTGTTCTCCAAGTTCATGTGTTAAAATAGCGATAGATCGGTTTTTACCACGTATCACACTTTCTACCCCTCCCTCTTTTATTTGCCAGTCTTGTAGACGGTTGGCCCAAAAACCAGGTCCAAGCCACAGCCGATCCGGTGATGTATGCCAATCGCTTTTAAAATTTGAAACATTTGGAGTTAAACGTTCACTAGCCAGTAATTTGGAATGGAAGGTCAAACCGGCGGAAACCATTAAGGTATTTTCAAGAAAAGTTCTTCGTTTCATTAGGTACTCTGGTAATAAATTGGCGTTGATCACTCAATCCAATAAAATGTTTTCTACTTTTTTAATTAACTGCGTATAATGCCATACTATCAAACCAAACACATCGTTAACGATTTAACTAACCAAATCATATGCTATTTTATACAAAATTAACACTTTGCCTACTCCTAGCACCACTATTGGTGTTTTCACAAGGCAATATAACCATAAGCGGGTACATAAAGGAAAAACAGAGCCAAGAGTTGCTTCCAGGAGTGAATGTTTATGTTCAAAACACCAGCTATGGCACAGTTTCAAACAATTATGGGTTTTATTCACTCACCATACCTGCCACTGAAAAAATTGAAATTACCTATTCATTTGTGGGATATCAAGCGCAATCCCACACGTTTAGCGGATCCAAAAATATCCAGTTTCAAGTAGAGATGCATCCGATTAACAATCTCGACGAGGTGGTAATCTCTGCCAAACGTCAGGAAAATAAAGTCAGCGAGTCGGCACAAATGAGCCAAATAGAAATCCCCATTGACCAGATTAAAAAGATACCCGCATTTTTTGGAGAAAAAGACGTCATGCGCGTACTACAGCTGATGCCTGGTGTTCAAAAAGGTTCCGAAGGACAAACTGGACTTTATGTACGTGGCGGTGGCCCGGACCAAAACCTAATTATTCTGGACGATGCTATTGTTTACAATGCCAATCATTTGTTTGGCTTCTTCTCGATTTTTAATAGTGATGCACTTAAAAGTGTAGAACTTACCAAAGGCGGATTTCCAGCAAGATATGGCGGACGTTTATCGTCTGTAGTTGAAATGAATATGAAAGAAGGCAGTAAAGACAAACTCCATGGCGAAGGAGGCATTGGCCTTATTTCTTCCCGACTTACCTTAGAAGGCCCTTTGGCAAAAGGCAAATCGTCCTTTCTGATTTCAGGAAGACGTACTTATATCGATTTTTTGGCGCAACCGCTGATCGCTCAGCAACAAAAAGGATACGATAGTAAAGTAAAACCTGGGTATTATTTTTATGATTTAAACGCCAAAGCCAACTACGATTTTGGCCCTAAAAACAAACTTTATATCAGTGGTTATTTCGGGCAAGACCGTTTTAAAGTGAAGGAAAAAGACCCCGATTATGAAACTGTAGCTGGATTATATTGGGGGAATGCCACTGCTACGCTTCGCTGGAATCACCTCATCAATCAGAAACTGTTTGTTAATACCTCACTCATTTATAGTCATTTCAATTTTGAGGTCTTTGCCTCTGATAAGTCTTACAAGAATGGGGCGGTATCAGATGAATTCAGTTTACAGTATCGAAGCCTTATTCGTGATTTCAATTTAAAATCAGATTTTGACTTTTACCCCAATTCCAAGCACGCCATTAAATTTGGGATGCAAGCCATTTCTCACCGATTTGTACCTTCTGCACTTGCCATTGAAGGTGCATTTTCCGACAATGAATTTCATATACAAGCCACACCCATTAATACTATTGAATCTGGATTATACATAGAAGATACCTGGCAACCATTTACCAAACTGAAAGTCAATGCCGGATTCCGAATAAGTTCTTTCAAAACTACTACCAAAAACTATTTCCGCCCAGAACCTCGTTTTTCAGGAGCATTAAAACTGGCTCATGATTTTTCTATGAAGGCCTCCTATGCCAAAATGAACCAATATGTACATTTGCTTTCCAATACTGGCCTTGGGTTACCCACCGATTTGTGGGTACCCACTACGGACAAAATAGCACCACAACAATCTGAACAGGTTGCATTTGGCTTTGCCAAAGACCTTGAAAAACCAGGGCTTTCGTTAACATTGGAAGGCTATTACAAAAGGATGAACAATATCGTTAGTTATAAAGAAGGCTCCTCCTTTATCAATTTGGAGGGTGATAATGCGAATGAAATCAACTGGGAAGACAATATAACCGCTGGTAAAGGATGGTCCTATGGTACCGAGTTTTTGATTCAAAAGAAAACAGGCAAATTTTCTGGATGGATTGGTTATACCCTATCCTGGACCAAATGGAAATTTCCAGAATTAAATTTTGGCGAGACATTTTATCCACGTTACGACCGTCGGCATGATATTTCGGTGGTGGGTATTTATGATATTAACAAACGGATAACACTTTCCGCAACTTGGGTGTATGGTACTGGAAACGCATTAACCATACCCGTTGCGACTTATTCTGCATTTCAGGATCAACATGACCCGAATGGATATATTAGTTACCCCAATAAATATAATGAATATGATAAAAAGAATTCTTTTCGTGCCGAGGCCTACCATCGAATGGATGTGGCTATTCAATTCCATAAAAAGAAAAAACGGCATGAACGTACTTGGGAGTTTGGACTTTACAATGCCTATAATCGAAAGAATCCATTTTTCTACAATATCAATACCAAATATGATGCTCAAAACAAGGGAACAAATGTTCTAACGAGATATTCTTTGTTCCCTGTTTTACCTTCCTTTTCTTATAATTTCAAATTTTGAACATCATGAAACTCCATTATAAAAACCGACTTTTCTATTTTATAATTATAATAGCAGTTGCGATAACAGGTTGCGAATCCTTAGTAAATGACCTGGATGAAAGTGAGTTACCTCATATTTCTTCGAAATTGGTGGTAGAATCGTTTATCGGCCCGTCAGAAGACTCCATAAATGTGATAGTAACCGAAAGTAGCCCCCTATTTGGTGAGGTAAATTTTGAAACAAAAATTGTACAAAATGCAACTGTAACCTTATCAAATGACACTAAGAGTGTTCAAATTCCATGGAATGGAGATACCAGAAAATACACCCTTTCAAGCAAAAATTTCACTATATCACCTGGCAAAACCTATTACTTGACTGTGACCGACCCAACTCGAAAAGTAACTGCTAATTGCACAGTCCCCCTAGTTGCGGCCACTTTTAATGAAATAATAATTAGCAGTGAAAACAAGTCGGATGAATTTAGATATGACTCTACAATGGTAGTGAAGATAAGTTGGAATGACATACCGAACCAAACAAATTACTACTCCATCCGTGGATATGCCATTACCAGAATTACTGAACCAAGATTTGACTTCAATACTAATGATGTTAAAATCGCATATTATGAAAATGTAGTTACATTAAGTACTAATAATTATAATTCATTTATTCATCTACAAAATGATATTAATCTCGACGGTTCTATTTTAAAAGCACCTGATTTGAATATCCGTTTACAAAAAAATGACTTACGAAAGGACCCTCTACCGAATGGTCAAATACAAACTTATTATACTAACCCTAAGTTGATAAAAACGCATATTGAAATTCTTAATTTGGAAGAGAATTATTATAAGTACCACCGTTCACATGGTCGTGGTTATGATAATGATAACCCATTTGTAGAACCCACACTAACATTTACTAATATCGAAGGCGGTCTGGGTTGTTTTGGAGCCTATAATGCGACGGTTGCAGAGATTGAAAACTAATGTTTAATAACGACTGAAATCCATAGGCTCACTGAATAAATAGAAATGGCTACTAGGCAAGATTTCCTTCACTTTGTTAACTTATCAAAATGGGCTGGGCATGATTCTTGATACAATGACATCATAAGAATTTTTTATATCAAGATCAAACCTTTGAACGCTATGAAAACTGTTGAAAATAAATTAACGGACGCGGCAGAAAATGAACCAGATACACTTCTTGCCAGATTAAATCAATTAAAAGCCGATGGCTATATGTTCGACTTTAACCTCACCGCCCATGCATTGGAAGTGATGCAGGAGGACGGCATTAAGATCGTATTACCACCTACCGAATTTAACATAGTCGATTTTTACCGCTTCGAAGGAATGACTAACCCCTCGGATTCCTCTATATTATATGTAATTGAATCGAATTCAGGCTTAAAAGGGACGATGGTAAGTGGCTATGGTGTCTATGCCGATGAAATGTCGAATGAAATGATCCAAAAATTAGATACACGGGATTCCTTCTTAAAGAAGAAGAAGAATGATAGCAATTAATAACAGTATGTTGTTTAGGGTTTTGACTTTAATATACTAAATTTCAATACTATCAAAAACCTGATTCATAATAAGCTATGAAATTCATTGAATTAACGGAGGAACAAATAAAACAGGTTGAAAAAGATTCCGTAGGAGAACCCTATCCCGTATTGGCGAAAAATCTCCACTCTATTGGTATTGATAATTATGTGGTAAACGTGGGAACGGGTGAAACGAACTACACCTCCACCACTGGTGAAACATTAATATTGGAAAGGACCACGGAAGCTTTTGAACCTTCAGATCATTTTGATTTAACCGCAGTAAAAAATGCCATAAAGCGCACCCAAAACGGAGAAAGTGATTATTCTACATTTCTTCATGAAATTGGCGCCGCAGGAGTACATACTTACGTGTCAGACTTGAAGGGTATGAAACTTATATACCAAGGTATTAATTCAGAATATGAATATGAGGAGTTAATACCTAAAATTTAAAAGTATTAAATTGAGAGCCTGTTTGAAATTTTTAGTAAATATGGGGTAATTAAACCCAGTTAACTAAAAACGAAAATAGGCTCTACTTTTTTATAAACTAATCCTTGACACCAATTATGATTTCAAAAACGTCAACGCTCTGTCTTTTAAGTATTCTGTTGGTAGCTTCCTGTAATCAAAAAGAAGAAAAACATACGGACAGCGAGTTCCAAGTTCTGGCTGAATCCTTTGCTGACCTACAGGTACTTCGTTACGAGGTTCCGGGGTTTGAAGAACTGAGTCTTCAACAAAAAACCTTGGCTTATTATCTGTACGAAGCTGCCTTAGCTGGAAGAGATATCATTTATGACCAAAGAGGACAACATAACCTTATGGTCAGAAAAACTATAGAGGTCATTTACGATTCTTTCAAAGGTTCCCGAAACGACGATGACTGGAAAAAATTTGAGACCTATGCTGGTAGAGTTTGGTTTAGTAACGGTGTTTATCATCATTACTCCAACGACAAATTCATCCCAGAGTGTAGTTTCGAATATTTTTCACAATTGGTAAATCATAGTGAGGCCAAAAAGCTACCGCTAAGTGAAGGCGAGTCTGTGGAGGTATTCTTAACCCGAATTAAACCCATTATTTTTGATACGAATATCCAGCCTAAAATGGTGGATTTACGAGCCGACGTTGATAATATTACCAACTCTGCCAATAACTTTTATGAAGGGGTTACCCAAAAAGAAGTGGAAGATTTTTATAATAACTTCCCACAAACGGACCAAATACCCGAATGGGGCCTGAATACCAAGCTGGTGAAAGAAAATGGAAAACTGATGGAGAAAGTTTGGAAGTCTGATGGAATGTATGGTAAAGCCATTGATAAAATCATTTATTGGCTTGAAAAAGCGGTTACAGTTGCTGAAAACGACCAACAAAAAAAATCATTGGAATTATTAGTAGCCTATTACCAAACGGGTGATTTAAAAAAATGGGATGAATATAACATCGCCTGGGTTGCGGATACGAGTAGTAGAATTGATGTCGTAAACGGATTTATAGAAGTTTATAATGATGCATTGGGTATCAAAGGAAGTTATGAAAGTGTAGTTTCTTTAAAGGATATGGAAGCTACCAAACGGATTAAAGCAATTGCAGACCAGGCCCAATGGTTTGAAGACAATGCCCCTTTACTTCCTGAAAACAAGAAAAAGAAAGTGAAAGGAATTAGCGCGAAAGCCATCACGGTCATCATCGAAGGTGGAGATGCGGCACCTAATACGCCTATTGGTATCAACCTACCCAACTCTGACTGGGTAAGAAAAGAGCATGGCTCCAAATCGGTCTCGCTAAGTAATATCATCCATGCCTATAACGAATCGAGCAAAGGAAGTGGATTCCTGAATGAATTTATTGTCAATAAAGAATCTTTGAAACGGATAGAGGAATATGGCAGTTTGGCTAGCGATTTACATACGGATATGCATGAGTGTATTGGTCATGCGTCAGGTCAGATCAATCCTGGCATTGGTACTCCAGACAAAACCCTAAAAAGTTATGCTTCTACTTTAGAAGAAGCAAGAGCCGACTTGGTGGGCCTCTATTATATCATGGATCAGAAATTGGTAGATATAGGTGTGATGCCCAACCTTGAAGTGGGAAAAGCGGAGTATGATTCCTATATGATGAACGGATTGATGACCCAGCTTACCCGATTAAAAATGGGTGATAATATTGAAGAAGCACACATGCGCAATCGAGCATTAAATGCTTACTGGGTATATGAAAAAGGTAAGAACGAAAAGGTCGTAGAATTTATCAAAAAAGAAGGAAAAACCTATGTTCAAGTAAATGACTATACTAAACTGAGGAGCCTGTTTGGCGATTTACTCAAAGAGATTCAACGAATTAAGTCGGAAGGAGATTTCGAAGCCGGTAAAAGCTTGGTAGAGAATTATGGCGTAAAAGTGAATCAGGAACTTCACAAAGAAGTATTGGAACGATACGCCAAACTTAACATAAAGCCTTACAAGGGTTTCATACAACCAAAGCTAGTACCAGTGATGGAGGGAGAAAATATCACCGATGTAAAAATCCAGTATCCTGAATCATTCTTCACCCAAATGATGGAATATAGCAAAAACTATTCCCTCCTGCCAGTAAGGAATTAATTTATAATAGACCCAGTTTAAAGAGTAATCTGGGTCTATTTTTCAAATAATCCTATTCCTTAACTCCTCCAAATGAGCATCTGTAAAGTCAAGGTGGGTAACGAAACGAACTAGGTTTTTGCCAAACGTAACTGCCTTAATCTGTTTTTTTGCCAATGCAGCAACATATTCCGTTTCCTTAATTTCCGGATTCAGTCTGATG
>CAXBLH010000132.1:0-12230 GCA_963976315.1 uncultured Dyadobacter sp. | reverse complement strand
AAAATACTTTTTCTTCACTCATGCCTTGTTTTACAATGGTACTATCATCCTTAAGGTATTGGTATTCAATGAGTGGAATGTGAAAAAAGGAAAGTGCTCTGGTTTTGGAACCAAAGGCTTCAGCCGACTTTTCAGACATTTTTTTGAACCATTCCAACTGTTCGGTTTTGATGGATTTATTTCCTTTTTCCGCCCCTGAATCGAATCCATATAGTTGCCATACCGGTTTTGTTTGATCTTTAAGTTTTAGGTTGACCACATAGTCATATTTTTCCTTCCACTTATTTTGAACCTCATGTTTCCCCAAAATTCCCCATTGTGACTGAGCAAAAACTTTTTCAATATCAGCTCTTCCAAAACCACCTTCTGGATCGTGGTTACCAAAAGCATATAACCAAGGTCGTTCGAAATTATCAAACAAGTTTACGGCATAAGCAGCCAACAAGTTTCCAAACGGCTTGTTGCCATCGAACAAATCGCCCGTGATTACTATTATATCTGGATTATGAGTTTCAACGAGCTTTTTTATTCGTCGGCAGGTGATTAGGTCTCTGCGCCATTTATCTTCATGTGGACTGCCTAAATGCAAGTCCGTGACTTGTAACAGGGTGAAGTTAGCGGAGGAAGAACGGTCTATTTCAATATTAAACTGATCGCCAGCTACTTTGGTGATTTTTCTTTGTCCAACGGATGGGTGGCTAATGACAACACTAAAAAATAGTATACTAATAATTATTGCTTTTTGAAACATTGAGAGTGATAATTGGTTAAAATATTTTACAGTTATCTTGGGTATTGCTAACTGCATTTTGAATCATGCAGTTTAAAGCGCTGCCACAAAAGATAGCTTTTATACTTCTTAACTGGGTTAAAGAGGCTAATGTATTTTTTGGAAATTGTTCCATTACTATTTTATCAAGTGTAATTCTTCTTTATAAATGCTATTGAAACTGATCCGAAGGATACTTATGACCTTGGATGACAATCAATGATCGTTTAGTCAACGGAATGGCATATTATATCTTAAAGTCCGGTATCGAATTAGATGTTACTCTGTATAGCTTTTATTTGGTAATTTTTATTAAACCAAATTTTCAAACTTTTAAGCTTAAAGTATTTAGTATTATTTAAATAATCAAAGGCTTAGATATTGGAAGTTTCTTTTTTGATTTCATGGGTCTTGTTCAAAAATTTAAAAATTATTCTAATTAATTATGGAGATATTAATTAGAAAATAATATTAACTACTTTTATCCTTCAAAGTATTTTGTTTCCCATACCACAATAAATTCAAATGACGATACTAGATTATTTGAGAAACTATGTTAAATACTTTCCTAGTAAAATTGTATATCGATATGTAGATAGAAATGCTAGCCCTTTAGAAAAAATTACCTATTCCCAACTTTGGTGTAACACAAAAAACATAGCTGCTCATTTTAAAGTTACCACAACGTCCAGATCAAGGGTACTATTATTACTTCCCACTGAAAGCAGTTTTATTCAATTTTTCTTAGGTACCATTTTGGCAGATATGATAGCCGTTCCTTGTCCTATTGGTTATTCCGAATCGGGTATTAATCGAATTTTAAATATTATAAAAGATTGTGGCGCGACAACTATTGTAACGAACAACAAAACATATAAAATGCTCTTTAAAAGAGGTACTGCGGCTTCTGAACAGCTAAAAATGCTGCCAATCAAGTGGGAATTTGCAGAAGATTTTTTAGTGAATTCGCTACAAGTAGTAACGGATATGACACCCTTAGAGGAGGATAGTATTGCCTATTTACAATATACTTCTGGATCTACGAGTTTGCCGAAAGGAGTAATGATAACACACCAAAACGTTTTGAAAAATTTAGAGGCGATTGATGATGTTTTCGGCAGAAAATCCACCGACACCTCTGTTACTTGGCTACCTCATTATCATGATATGGGTTTGGTGGATGGGTTGTTATCGCCACTTTTTACCGGCGGTACTGGTATTATAATAGCGCCATTGGATTTTGTTTCTCGACCATCAGTTTGGCTTTCGAGTATTACAAGGTACGCGGCAAGTCATACGGGTGGGCCTAACTTCGGAATTGAACTTTGTACACGTCGTATTACTGACGAAGAGTATGACAGGCTTGATTTAAGTTCGCTACGTATACTTTACGTAGGTGCCGAGCCCGTTAATTATAATAATTTGAAGAATTTCGCGAACCGATTTAGCCCAATAAAATTCTTTGCGACGGCCTTTGTACCAGCGTATGGACTGGCAGAGTCGACCTTGGCAGTAAGTTTACATCATAGCACAGAATCCCTATTCTTAAATAAAATACCAGAAAATCTAACCAAAGCTGTGCTAGGCTGTGGACCACCTGTTTTGCACACACAAGTACAAATTGTTTCTCCCGACTCCCTACAAATTGTTAATGGGTCTCAAGGTGAAATATGGGTGAGTGGTGGGTCAGTGGCCAAAGGTTATTGGAATAACTAATTAGCGACAGAACATACTTTCAACGCCTATACTAGCTGCGGTAAAGGCCCTTTTATGCGTACCGGTGACCTGGGTTTTTTGGCCGATGGCCAGTTGATTATAACAGGCAGGATTAAGGAAATTATCATCATCAATGGCGTAAATTATTACCCTTATGATTTGGAAGAAATAATCAGTAAAAACTGTGAATACGTGCAACAAAACACCACCGCCGCTTTTTCTGTAGACACACCAGATGGAGAGCGACTAGTAATAGCAACGGAATTAAAGCGGTCTGTTTGTAGGGATATTGACCTCGATGATATCAAGCTTGATATTTCCAAACAGGTTGGAATGGCCTTTGGTATTGTACCGAAAGAAATCTATTTCTTAGATTCAGGTAAAATTCCGAAAACGTCCAGTGGTAAAATACAACGACTCAAATTGCGTGAACAATTTAATTATCAAGACAACCTAATTATTATATAATCCCTCGTAACCATGAATAAGACTACTGACGAAATTTCAGAATTTCTTGCAAAGCATATCGCACATTATGCTGAATTAGCGATTGATCAAATTGATATTAATAAAGATATTTCTTCTTTTAGAGTGGATTCTATTTTAATGGTCAACATCACTTCCGAGCTAGAAGATTGGTTAAGTATCAGTTTGAATCCCGCCATATTATGGGAAATGGGGACCATTGCTGCTACTTCTGAATGGATAGTTGAAAATGAATTCTAAATCTTAAAAGCACAAAATGTCAACACTATCCATCTGGTCAGTTGAAGATCATATCAGTGAAAATTATTTAGAATTAATTGCTGATATCAGTAATTCGCATCCATTGCATAAAAATCAGTTTGGCAATTTGGTAGTCATGGACTATGTAAATGTCAAAAGTATTTTTGTAGATGTTGAGAATTTCAGGAATTTCGAATTTTCGGATAGACTGGCTACTGTTGCCAAATTTGCGAATAACGATCCTGGCTTGTTGGAGTTTTCCAAAAGCTTAAAATCATGGTTGCTATTTATGAATGGTGCTGACCATTTGGACAATCGGAAATTTGTTTTCAAAAAATTTTATGAAGCAGATCTTGAGAAGATTACAGAAGAGGCTATTGATGAAGTAATCGCTGAATTTAGTAACACTGACAAGGCAGATTTAGTAAAAGTTGGAAGCAGATTTTCCTTTTTGATACTCAAAAAATTATTGAGTTTGAAAGAGACTGATTTCGAATTCATCCGGCGATTTGCGTATGTGATTACAATGATTTTTGAAAAAACATTGACTACCAAAGATCTCATTGACTGCGCTGCCTTGTCACAAGAATTCAAAATTTTCATGGCGGACCTTTTAAGTGAGTACGAAGCGGGAGTTTTGAATAATGTGATCACGGAAATGAAAGAAATCATGGGTACCAACCGTATTTATGAGCTTGTTGCAACTTGGGAGTTTTTAGTGAATGCGGCCATGGAAACAACTTTGTTGTTGGTGTCACGAAGCATCGCTACCTTGATAGAAAATAAGGCTAAAATCATCGACTGGGAAAAGCGCGACGCTTGTATCATCGCCGTTGAAGAGTTAATACGCTATAATTCGCCAGTAAATTGGATTCCTCGTCAGGCGGTAAGAGATATGTCTTTTAAGGGCTTTGACATTTTAAAAGGCGATACCGTTTTGCTAGGACTTGCTTCTGCTAACCGCGACCCCTCCGTATTTGAAAATCCAAATGCTTTTGATCCTACCAGAAAGCCTAATCCTCATATTGGCTTTGGGTACGGTATGCATCATTGTATCGGATCAAAGTTGAGTCGGTTTGAAATGCAAAAGTTTTTTCCAAGGTTTATGGAGGCCTTTCCTAACATTCGATTTGACCCAGATGAAAAAGCAATTTGGGATAAAAAAGTATTTTTCAGGGGTTATAAGTACCTACCAGTCCTGCTAAGATAAGGCTTCATGATTAAGTTTACTGACTTCCCTTTTCTTCTTTTTTTAGGTTTATTAATTCCGATTTTTTACAAAACTACCGTTTCAAAAAGGTGGATTGTATTACTCATAGCTAGTATTATTTTCAATATTAGTTGGAGTGGAATTTTTACTGTCATATGGGTACTCATGGTGGCGCTATGCTATTTTGCAGGGATTTATTTAGGAGACGCTCAAAAGGACAAAAAATCAAAAAAATGGGTACTGACCTTGTCCATTTTGCTGGCGCTGATACCTCTACTAAATTTTAAATATTTATTTCCCAATAACGAACCTGCGGACTCTGTTTTGTCAAACTGGTTAGCTCCAATTGGCCTTTCTTATTATACTTTTCTGATTATCGGCTATTTGACGGACGTCAAAAGGAGGTATATTAAACCAGAAAAGCATATAGGCTATTTGGCCCTGTATTTAGGGCTGTTTCCTACTTTATTAGCTGGGCCACTAGAACGTGCAAAAAACCTACTTCCACAGTTAAGGAATTCTAAGGATTACGACATTGAAAACTTAAAGGCGGGTGCCATTTTTATTTTATGGGGGTTGTTCAAAAAAATAGTACTAGCAGCACGACTGAATGACCATACTGCTCCGGTATTTCATAATCCGGACGACTATACGGGTTGGTCCATTTGTATGGCAATATTATTATTTTCTATACAGCTTTACTGCGATTTTTCGGGGTATTGTGATATTGCAACTGGGGCTGCGAGGTTATTTGGGATTCGCCTCAGTAAAAATTTTGCAAACCGATATTACTTTACGCCAACTCGTACTGAGTCGTGGAATGGTTGGAATATTACAATTACGAATTGGTTTAGGGATTACATATTTTTTAGTATCAGTAAAGGAGTTACTAATCAAAACCGTCTTGAATTTAACCGTTTATTGACATTTATTGTAACCGGACTATGGCATGGTGCTAGTTGGTCATTTGTGATTTGGGGCTTTTTGCAGTGGACATATGTGACTTTTGAAACTCGAACCAAGGCTTTTTGGCAAAAATCCTTTGCAATTGTACGCTTGGTGCCCAATACTTCCATGTATATTTTTATTCAGATTGTCATTAAGCAATTGACCGGAACTTTGATCATGGGCTGGTTTCGGGCAGAAGGTTTGGAAAGCGGTTTGAAGTTGTATGCCAATATGTTTGGCTTCGGAAATGGGGTTAGTACGATATTCAAACCTGGCTTTCTGTTGACGCTTGGTTTATTTATGGTTATGGATTTTTTAAATCGCGAAATGGGGGAATCCGAAGACATTGCCTCATTTCTGTTAAAAGCGAGTTGGAAAAAGCGCAACGCCTATCTAATAGTACTACTGATACTGTTGCAGTCGTTTGGCCAAATCCAGGTTTCTGACTTTTATTATATTCGGTTTTAACCAACACCTACTACGAAAGAAACTATGTTAAGACGGCTAATATATTTCTTATTGATCATGATTTCTGTAAAACTGGTTTTTGTGTTTTTTACAAATCAGCTATTGCCTGACCCTAGGCGAGATATTGATTCGAAATTGAAGTTGATGAAGGCATTCAAGCCCAATACCGTCTTTATAGGTACGAGTAGAACACTTTTTGGTATAGATCCAGAATATTTTGATTCACTTTCAAACTATCATACGAGAAGCTATAATTTGGGTCTTCTAAGTCTTTCACCTGCCAGTTCTCTGCAAATAGCAGAGAAGTTGTTGCATCAAGAAGACGAGATAGATCATATTTTTATAGAGCTAAGTGCATTGGATTTTAATACAACTTTGTTGAGACCTAGCAATTCTTGGGAGGAGCTATGCTTCCGTATTAATATGTATTCCAAAATTTCTATTTATAATACTAAGCAAAAACTGACTTTTTTCTTAAATGCCCTGAATCTTGCCGTTTTTAGAAGCCTCTTAATTACTGGTGAAATCGTGAAAATCAAGAAATACTTTTCGCCACCCAATGATCCTATTGAAGGACAGTCTAATATTGAAAATGAGGGGAATCAATTGGTTGGTGAATCTATAAGTACTAAAAGTGAAATTTTAGAAAAGAATAGAATAAGTACGCTTGCATTTTTTGAAGCAGGAGAAAACAAAAGTAAAAATGAATTTTTTGTGTCGAAAATTAATCACTTAATAGCCTTAGCTAAAAGTAAAAACCGAACCTTGTTATTTTATATTCCGAATAAATTTACTGAAAATGAGCGTGTTATTTTGCAAGATGTCATTGGTTACATTCCGTTAAAAAATAGAGCAATGCCGAGAGTTGCGACCTATAAAGATTCGCTATTTGAACTTAATCATTTGTTTGATGACCATCATTTGAATAGCAAAGGAGCTCGTATTTATACCAAAATGTTAAGCGCAAGTGTTGATTCAAGTATGCAAAATCAATACCGTTAACTGCTAGTGTTATAATTGTTTAAATTAGACCGGCAATTTCCCTAATGCGACACGGCTTTTAATCCAACAATAGATGCAATGAGGGTGATTATAAAGAAAATTCGCCAAAAACTAGCAGGGTCTTTAAACACAAAAATTCCAACAATAACGGTTCCAACTGCTCCAATGCCAGTCCAAACCGCATAAGCACTACCGATTGGTAAGGTTTGAGTGGCTTTAATAAGCAATAACATACTTATTGTTAACGCTACTAAAAACGCTCCATACCACCAATATACTTCTGCACCGGTTGATTCTTTTGCTTTGGCCAGACAGGAAGCAAATGCTACTTCAAATAATCCGGCAATTATTAAGATAATCCAATTCATTTTTCCTTAGAAATTTTCCGCTTAATCTAATTTTGATTCAAGATAACAAACTGTTTGTTTTCTAGGCTAATTTATTTTCATGTTTTATGCTCTGTAAAATAAGAACTATATTAGTAAAGTTAAATCCTACTAGAAGTCAATGAAAAACTTAATCGCTGGACTAATGCTATCGTTTATGTTAAGTTCGGCATTTGCACAATACGAGCCCTATTTATCAAAAAACGATAGCGATCACAAAATTTTTAATAAGTATTTCTATCAATTTTTTGAAGATAATAAAAACGATTCCATAAAGATTTTTCAAGAAATACAGCGTTTCGAATCTTTTGCTAAAATCCAGGCGGATAAACAACTTTTATACACCTTACAAATGGTGAGGCTTGCTTATTTGCGAGATAGGGAAACAAAGTATGGCAATTCCTATTTGAACTACTTAATTAAAACACGAAATTTTTTTTCTGAAAGAGATGAGAAAGTGTATTTATCTTCGGTAGAGAGACGAATGGGAGATTATTATTTTGATGAAGTAAAAAATTACGACCTGGCTTTTAAGCATTTTGATCGCATGTTTAATCTTCACAGGCAAGTTACCTTGAAGGAGCATCCGTATAAAATAGGCGAAATGCAACTGCTCGTTTTTAGATCGTATGATTTTGAGGATTTTCAGAAATGCATCTTTTATGCGAAAGCAACTATCCGTGAAGAGGAAAAGGAACAAAGGTCCGAATATATTGTTTCAAACTTACTTTTTATAGCATATAGCCATAGAGAGCTGGGAAGTCTGGATAGTGCTGATTATTACATGAATAGCGCCAAAGACTTTGCCATTCTCCAAAATAAAAATGCGGAAATAGGAATTGCGGATTGCAATATTGGCTTACATCAATTCCTGAGAAACCACTTCGAACAAGCCGAAGTGGAGATTTCTAAGGGTATTGCACAATTAGAAGCTACCAATGAATTCATTCCGTCTCAAATATATTTCAACGCGTTACTCAGTCATATTTATATTCAAAATGGGAAATTGGCCGATTCAGAACGCGCTATTGGTAAAGTTTTAAGTCTGGATCCTCAATTTGCTTACGTAAAAGATAAACCCAAAGTATTTGATTATTTGGCTAAATATTACAAAGTCAAACAGCAGCCGTATTTGGCATTAGCGTATATAGATTCTCTGGAAACATGGAATAAGATAATAGATGAAAAATTCAATACCAATAAGTTTCTGAACGCAAAGCAGCACTGGGAGTTAAAGAAATTAAAAGGAGAAGAAAGTCAAAAGCTATTAAGAAGAAATCAAATGATAATGATGCTTGTGTTATTTTTATTTTTCCTAATTGTCCTATATTATGTTCAGTCAAGGATTAAAAATAAGAAACTTAAAGCCTCTGAATTAGCACTTGCCCAAGCAACTTTAACGTTGAAAGGTATCACTAACGAAATTCAATCCAAATCGCAGCGTATCACAATATTAGAATCTCAAATCCAAAATAAAAATGATGAAGAGGTGCTTTATGCATTGCAAAAGGCAACTATACTCACTGATGACGATTGGGTGAATTTTAAAATTCTATTTGAGAAAGTACATACCGGATTCATTACCAAATTAAAGACCCAATTTAAAAACCTTACACCAGCAGAAATACGGTATTTGGTCTTGTTGAAACTAAATTTTGACAACAAAGAAATGGCCTATACCCTTGGGATTTCAACTGAAAGTGTCAGGGGAATATTGTTTCGACTACGTAAAAAGACGGGTTTAACCGAAGACAATTGTTTATTGGAAATAATTCGAGCATTCTAATTCTAATCAACAACAGCGGTTTTGGTATATTTTATAATTGGCTTTTAGATAAAGCTTTATCTGCTTCATAAGTTATCGCAAGTTAATTCAAACGTTTTTCAAACGGCATTTTTTAGGGTTAAAGTTCATAATTGGTCATCTTCAGTTATGAACTTTAACCTTATAAATAATTGCTATGTCTGGATATACTGGAGAAATAAGAATCTTCGCTTTTGGTTTCGTGCCTTCCGACTTTATGATTTGTGACGGAAGCGCGTTGGATAAACAAGTTTACCGAAACTTATATCAAGTAGTGGGCGATGTATATGCCAACAGTAACACTACCCGAGAAAAATTTTCGATACCCGACCTTCGTGATCGATTTGTAAAACAATCTGGAACGGATATTAAATTAGGTGAAATGAAAGGATCGGACGAATTGGTTTTGTCAAAAGATCAAATGCCTGAACATGACCACAATGTGCAGTTAGAAGTAGACAATGGTAATGGTGGGGATGAAAGTGTAATTAAACCTAAAAATGCATTCCTGAATAACAATGCACGTAATTTTAGTCGAGAAGCATCAAAGGATGTTTTTCTAGGCGGAATTAACCAAAATGTTGTAGGGGAGTCAAGGCCTGTTTCCATCAAAAATAGTCAAACCCAAATGGTATTTGCGATATATATTGGGGCTGATTTTATAAATGAAGGTTTTATTGGAGAGATTAAAATTTGGCCAAACGATAAAACTGGTTCTGGTAATGGAAGTATTCCAAGCGGCTGGAAAATTTGTGATGGTGCTACCTACGCCATTGGGGCAAACAGTCCATTGGGTTCTATTATTGGATTTTTGTATGGCGAAGAGGACGGCAAACCCAAATTGCCTGATTTGAGGAACAGAATTGCCGCAGGTGCAGAAGATACTAGTAAAATGGCTGAGGTAGGTGGCAAGACACATATCCGGATTGCAAAAAACCAATTGGCTCCCCATACCCATGGAGTGGGCTTAGCAGTCAATAATGATTCAGCGAGCGAAAATTCTCAAATACCTAATCACACCTTTATAAATCATGAAGCTGGTAAATTTAGTTCTGAAATCACAGCAAAGGCTCTTTTAGGTGGATTATCGCAAGAAAATAGAGGTGGCTGGGCAGATGTTGATATTACCAATTCATGTATTGGTTTAACATATATCATCTGTACAGACGGCGTTTTTTCTCCACATACTGAAAATAGTTTTATTGGAGAAGTGAAGCTTTACGCGGGTGCGCAATTTAAAGACGACATGAGGAATTCATTTGCAATCTGTCGTGGCCAAAATATTGCGATCACTCAAAATCAGTCGTTATATTCTCTTATAATGAACCATTACGGAGGTAACAATCAAACTTTTTTTACGCTACCTGATCTTCGGAAAAGGGCTCCTACCTGTCTGAGAAATTTGGATGCGATCGGTAAAACTTCTGGTGAAAATGAGATAAGGCTTATTGCTGAAAATTTACCTCCCCATGATCATCATGTTCGATTGGCTGCTAGTAGCTCCGGGCAAGGACATCTGGTATCAATTCCAAATGGCATTTTGAATAAAGATGCAGGTCCATTTAGTACCAAAAACTCAGAGAATGCATTTCTCGGTGGTATAGCCGAAGAGGAATTTGGCGGTGAGCCCATTGATATAAGAAACCCATTTTTAGCCATTCACTATTTGATTTGCTTGAATGGTATTTACCCCTCTAAAAGTTAATTCTAAAATTAATTCTTATGAAAAGGTATCTTGTTTTATTACTATTTTTAAGTGTCGGGTTTATTGCCAAATCTCAAAAAATCGCATTTGTTGGGGTTCGACATTTAACGACTGGCAACAATGGTGTATCAATTCTAGCATTAGATGATCTTAGTGCGAGTGAAGTTTATTATTTTACTGATAATGAATACGATAATGTCTCAAACCAATTCGTGGACATGGATGAAAGTGTGGTCAAAATTACAATCACTTCGTCGATCACTAAGGGCAATGTGATTTATTTTGAGGAAACTGATCCAGATATATTTGAGGTATCTGTTACACCAAGTTCGGGTACGGCAACTGTTCAACATGTCGCAGCTTCGGGAAAATTTGCTATTGGATCTTTTGGTGAAAGTCTATTTTTATATTCGGACAACGATGAAGTTCCTACTAACGGCGTAACAGAAATTCATGCGTCCTTTTTTGCAGGTAATTTGTCAATATCTGATTTTAGTGGTGGAACAATGCCTGCATCTGAAAACCCAATTTCAGATTTCCCAAATGCTTTGGTACTCCATAATTTTCCCGTGCATAACTTCAATAATGCCCCATATGATGATGGATTAAATCGGATCGAATATAATACATCCATCGCCGATAGGACAGATGTAAACAAAGTAAAATTACTGAATAGTGCCAATTTTGTCATGTTCGCAAGTGAACAGGATTTGTCTACGACTTTCTTTACAAATTTTAATTTAGAAACATCTAAGCCTATTGTAACATTAACTTCCAATGCGGGGCAATTGCAAGAAAATAGTTCCAGTAATTTTACGCTAACCTTTGAACTTGATAAGCCCGCTCCAGCCGACCTGGAAGTTAACTTCTCAGTTTCTGGAGTGGCAACATACAATACCGATTACACCCAAACAGGTGCAGGCAGCATGTCGGGTTCCAGCGGTAAGGTTGTTATTAGTAGTGGAAGTAGTTCAAAAATATTAACTATTGATCCAACTGGTGATCAAATTTTGGAACCGGACGAAGATATTGAAATCTCAATTGTTGCGGGGGCCAATTACGAATTTGGCAGCCCTAGTATAGTTGCCGCCATTCTTAAAAACGATGACTCCAAGTCTGTGGAACCAGCAGTAGCCATTACTGGAATCCGATGTTATAGTACGGATGAAAACGTAGACAGCGAGTTTTCTTTTGTCGCCATCAAAAATATAAGCTCTGGTACTTCATTTGTTTTTTCAAATGGTTTTTTTGACAAAGATGCCTTGGTCTTTGAGGATATATCCTCGTTGTCGTCAGCATTAAAATGGACTGCGCCTGCTGCTGGAATAGCCAAGGGGGAAGTTGTTGTAGTGAAGAAAACATCCGCAAATACCTTTTCACTTTCCTGTAATGGAGGTTCTTGTGGAACGGTGGCTAAATTAAGTCCAGCCAAATCATTTTTTATTAGCGAACATTTTGGCCTATTTATTGCGCATACCGACAATGACGATAATCCC
>CAXBLH010000131.1:0-12333 GCA_963976315.1 uncultured Dyadobacter sp. | reverse complement strand
ATATAGCCTTGTCTCATGGTGATATTGAAGGTGCTCTGGGAGAAAACTACGACCGGGTTACTATCTACAGGACTCTCAA
The DNA here is from genome assembly GCA_963976315.1 of uncultured Dyadobacter sp. Classification (GTDB taxonomy): domain Bacteria; phylum Bacteroidota; class Bacteroidia; order Cytophagales; family Spirosomataceae; genus Dyadobacter. Next base: position 12,254 of record CAXBLH010000131.1, on the reverse strand, counting down.
AACATTTTTAGAGAAAGGGATAATTCATAAGGTACTGGATGATGAAGGCTTACGTTATGCCTTGTGTTCGCACAACTGTACGGAGGAAAATCACCAGCACGATCATGTACATTTCAAATGTAATAATTGTGGAAAAACCAATTGTCTGGAAAATTTACATATTCCGGTAGTTACTCTTCCATTGGGCTATCATCCTGAAAGCTTAAATCTTCTGATTCAAGGGATTTGCCCAAATTGTAACTAACGGAATAGGGGTAGTACTTTACAAATGTCCTTTGGGAATATTACTGAACTACTAATCGAAAGTCAAGATTGACATCATCACTACCAGGGGTTGCAGTACCATTTTTGGTGCCCGGCTGATGTCTTAATTGTATTTTCAAACTTCCGCTTCCTGTAGCGCTGGTTTTAGCAGTACCTTTTAGGCCAATTGGAAATCCATTGCCATCAGCATCGTTATAAGTATAGGCCAATAATCCAGCAGGATTCGCACTTACTACAATTAAATGTTCATCCGCCTTTTCTTCTATTTCGGCAGTAATATCATCCGTCGGGTTTTTGCTTTCATCCAAGAAAGCAATTGCCAGTCCATATTCCGAATTTGGGGCCAAGGTAATGGTATCAAATCGAGTAGCAGCATTTCCTCCATCACCATCTTTATCCTGAAACAGAAAAGTTTTAATAGCTCCAGTCGACTTATTGGTAAAACTTAATTGGACTGTAGTAATGAGTTCATTTTCTTCATCTGGTTTCAAGTCTTCACCAGAGTCTTTACATTGGGTTAAAAGAAACCCTAAACTTAGAAGAAAAATAACACTGCGAAATTTTTGATTTTTCATGGGTAATAGATTTTTGGAATTAATTAAAGGTTAATGAATGGTACCAAACTGCCAGCGCAGTCGCAGAGAAACCTGCCTGCCTATATCATCAGCATAGTATCTGAAACGATTCAGATAGTCACGGTAAGTTGTATTGAAAATATTTTGTATAGACACACTAAGTTCTAATTGATTTTTATCGGTAATTGGTAAAGTCCCTCCAGCCTGAAAATTCCATAGTGAATAGGCAGCTGGTGGAGGGGTAAAATCACTATTTTCTGGGACCCTTTTTTGTTGTGCGACCCACAAATTGTTCAGCCCTAGGTGAAAGTTTTTAAAACCTGCCCATTGTTCTAGTTCATAATGAATACCATTGTCCAGGCGATTGGCCGGAATCATTACCAAGTAGTTTTTAGCAGATTGGTCGTATACTTGGAGATAGGTTAATTTGCTAGCAACCGAAACTGATTTTACAAATTCCCATTTATAATTGATATCAATGCCTTTAAAGGATGCATTAGTTTGCGTGTATTTAAAGTATGGGAATGCCCCTCGAATCGTTAAAATGGGCTCGGGTTGTGGTTTTAAATAGATGTAATTATGGATATAATTATAGTAAGCACCAATTTCAATATTAAGCTTTTCCACTTGGTATTTGATACTACCAATCGAGTTATAGGCGATTTCGGGGCTTAATGCAGCATTCCCTTGCTCATAGGCAGCTGCTCCATGATGTACGCCGTCACTAAATAATTCGCTCACATTTGGGGCACGCCAAGCAGTCCCGAAATTAAAACTAGCCGTGAGATTTGGGCTGAAATTATAGGTGCCACCCGCTGTGCCCGAAAAATTGGAAAAGTCGAAATTGTGCGATACTTTTTCTCTATTGATTATTTGGTGCGTTATAAGGTGCCGGTAGTCAAAGCGAGCTCCTACTTCGAGTTCCCAATTATTTTTGACATACCTTTCAATCAAAAATAGTCCTGTGGTGAACTGGTTAAAGTTTGGTATCAGCGGACGACCATCCATGAGGTTGTATTGGTACAAAGTACTTACACCCACTTGCCCCGAAAATTTTCCTGCAATAGGTTTATGATCCCACACAATATCGTTGGTGAGCGTATTTAATCTAAAATTTAATTCGGGATGATTTAGGTTTGCTATGGAATCGTTTCGGGGCCGGTGTAAATCAAATTCTGACCGGTCATTGAGCTGGTTCGCAATCGTCCATTGTATCCGGTTGCCATCTTGGAAGTGGTAATGTGCTTCGGCTTTTGCAAGTTGGTGGGTTACTTTCTGGTAGGGTCTGCCTATTTCATAGCTAAATCCCGATTTTACAAAAGGTTCTCCATTTTGCAAAACTTCTAGTAAGTCGGTAACACTTCCAATGTGAGAGCCAGAGAAAATGCCAATTTTGGTATCAAAAAAACTATAAAATAGATCTATACCAAAACCTTTCTTACGGTAACCAGTGGAAATGGAAAAGTTTTTTTCACTGGTCCCGGTATTATCCAAAAAATAGTGGGGAGTTCTTACATTGCCAGCTCGCTTGACGGTGCCTTGTAAGCGCCACCCCAACCCCTTCAAACCAGGGAGTCCACCCTGTAAGGTTCCCGAAGTAATTCCCTGTCGGCCATTGCTCATCCCTACAGCATTCACTTCCCCTGATAGCGGTTTATCGAATGGTAGTTCATCCATATCTACCAATATTACCCCTCCAATCGCATCAGAACCATATCTTACTCCCGCAGCTCCTTTTACTACTGATAAACGGGTGGCAATAAATGGATCTATTTCGGGGGCGTGTTCGGAGCCCCATTGCTGCCCTTCTTGCCGGACTCCATTGTTCATGATCAATACACGGTTGGAATGTAATCCATGGATCACAGGCTTGGCGATGGAGGTGCCTGTTTGCAACACAGCTACTCCTGTAAGCCCTTTCATACTTTCAGCCAATGTTTGCCCTCTTGTTTCAAACAACTCCTTACCGGTAATTTGGTTTAAAGGTTGAGAGGAGGGAGCATCGGTTCTCAATGCAGTAATTTCAACATCGTTGAGATGGATTTCTTGTTCAGAAAGGCTGATGTCTTCTTCATGGCCCGTGGTTAAATCCAAAAGATGCTTAAATGGGCTATACCCAACCAAACGACATTCTATTTCATAGGTACCAGGGCATAAATTTTTTATTTCATACTTTCCATTGGCATCACTAGTAACTCCTATATTGGATTTCGTAATATAAATGGTAGCCCCAGGAATTCCCTGGCCAGTATGTTGGTCTTTTATAATTCCTTTTACGAAACAATTGCAATCCAAATGCGCTTGCCCAAAGGCGGTGGCGCCGAAAAGGAAAACCAGAAATGAAACGATATAAATCTTAATAAGATGCAAAATATAACTTTGTTGAGATATCTTTTTAATTTTTTGGTTCAATCGGAAATGTGTTCCATTTTCCTAGTTTTCAATCGCTTGAATGTGTTTTTAAATGTCACAACGTTGCAAAAGTAGAATATTTGCAACACAGTTGCAAATAAAAAATATTACAATTTTAATAAAATTTACTTATCGAAAAATGAATCCTTATTTTTGCTAAAAAAATTGAGTAGTGACACAGCTTTTATTAATTAAGATTTTATTGATGCCTCCTTTAATTGCGGGAGTTACTTTGTGCGTTAGAAAATGGGGGGAAGGGATAGGAGGTTGGATTGGTGGTTTTCCATGGGTAGCTGGGCCGATCGCCTTTTTTATTGCATTGGAACAAGGTCCTGATTTTGTGGTAGCGTCTGTTCCTTCTGCACTTATGGGTTCGATTGGCACATTTTTCTTTGCAATATTCTATGCCATTTCGGCCACTCGTTTCAGGTGGTTTACTGCTACCTTAATCGGGTATTCTGCTTTTTTCATAGTGGCATTTTTGTCCTTAGGGAAGGAAATTTCTCTGAATTTTGCCTTGTTGTTATGTTTTATTGTGCTTACAGGAGTATTATATGCTTTTCCAAAACCTAAGAAAAAGGCTGCATTCAAGAAACAACCTTATTATGATATACCACTCAGAATGTTCGTGGCCACTAGTTTTGTGGTTGGGGTAACTCAGGCTGTTGCCTTTTTGGGGCCTACTTGGAGTGGTTTATTGACGCCATTTCCAATAATGACTTCCACCTTAGCCATTTTTACCCATGCGCAGCAAGGTTCGGATGCAACTTCTAGGATACTATATGGACTGCTCTTAACAGGCTATGGTTTTGTTTTATTCTTGGCAGGAGTCGCTTGGTTGGTACCGATAATGCCTATTGCTTGGGCTTTTGGCATTCTTACCATTAGTACCATGCTCATAAATGGCTTGATGATCAAGTTGATAAGGAGCTAAAAAGGGCATAAAAAAATCCACTCTATAAAAGTGGATTAAAATTATTTGCTGCACTGGAAACTTTAAACGCGTTCTAGCTTAATAGGGTACGTTTTCTTAGCATTCCATTGGCATACATAAATGTTTTTATCGTTGTCGACACATACATCGTGGCAATGCATAAAAATGGGTTGGTCTTGCACCATTAATTGAAGTTCTCCATTTTTATACTCTGGTTTGGTACCTCCGGGATTCGAAATAACCTTGTCATTTTTATCTAAAATGGTAACAAATCCTGAATTGGGTGTTTGGTTCAAATACCGAAGTCGGGACCAACAAACCCCTGCATAAAGGTTGTCATCGTCAAATACTGGCCGGCAAACAAAGGCACCAGGTAAGAAAATGGTACTCAAATATTTTCCATCCAAAGTGAATCTCTTAAAGGAGTTGTGTGCTCTAGATGTTACCATTAATGTAGGATTGGACTTGTTTCTATAGTCAATGGCAACGCCATGAGCAGTGGAAAACTGCGAATCTCCGTCTCCTGAACCTCCGAATTTGTCAATATATTCCCCCTTTGGAGTGTATCTTAATATCCATTGGGAGCCGTATCCATCTGCTACGTAAATTGTTCCATCAGGCCCAATGGCTGTTTCAGTTGGCTTAAACGCATCTTTTTCTTGGTAAGCACCCACCTTAGAAGGGTGTTCGATAGTGAGTAACACCTTGCCTTTCAAATCTGTTTTGAAAACATGTCCCGTATTTGGATCACAGACAAAAAGGAATTCCTCTCCATTGGCATTCCAAAGTGTTAGACCATGTCCTCCGGGGAATTCGTGTCCCCAGCTATCTAATAATTTACCCGATCGGTCATAAATTAGAATATTATTCTTAATATTATCACCCACCATGATAAGCCTACCTTTGCTATCTTGCACCATTTCATGGCAGTTATTCACTGGGAATTTAGCCGCATCCAGGTTTCCCCAGGATTGGTTTACTTTATATCGGTAGTCACCATGGCCTATTATTTCGCCGTCGGTATGTGGTTTTGCTTTCAAAATATGAAATGGGTTTAAGGTTATAGCAGCAGCACCAAGTGCAGTTAATTTTGTGAATTCACGTCGTGAATGTGTAGTTTTCATAGATTACTTTTTCTATACAAAGTGGCTGTTTTTAAATTCTTACTATTATTACAATCAAAAAAGCGATGATTGACTGCGAAACTGTGAGTCAGAAGCATTTACTTCGTATTTGAGTAACGTTTACCATATCTATTCAGCCAGTCCAATAATTTACCAACGTCATTCATGTTAAACAATTCACTACCAGAATTCATAGTGGCCGCAGAACCGCAAGCGACACCCATTCTTACTGCTTCTCTTAATGACTTACCTTGAGCCAGAGTCCAGATGATCCCTGCTACCATACTGTCACCAGCACCTACAGTACTTATGGGCTGGACGGGGGGAGCAGGGATATGCTCGACGATATCTTCCGTTACTAATACTGCCCCCATTGCTCCCATAGAGACCACCACTACCTCGCACTGTCCTCGAATAATTAATGCTCTGGCGGCATCGTCCACTTCATCAAGTTCCAGTTTTTCGACTCCAACCAGCTGACTTAATTCAGTAATATTTGGTTTCAAAAGGAACAACCCAGCGTCACTTGCGGATTTTAATGAATCACCAGAGGCATCCACAATGAATTTTGCGCCTTGTGCAGCTGCAATTTTGGCAATTTGAGCATAAAAATCGTCGGGTACCCCCGGAGGCAAACTCCCACTGGCAATAATATAGGACGGTTTAGGGTCTAAATCTTCGAGGGTTTCTATAATAGAACGGACTTCAGTTGGCATCATCTCAGTGCCAGGCATTCCGAATCGATACTGGAAACCGGTACTTTTTTCTAAAATATGTAGATTTTCACGTGTCCATTGTTTTGTTTCAATGACAACCGTTTCTACCCCTTCATTTTTAACTAGTTTGTGAAGCCTTTGGCCGGTAGGCCCCCCAATTGTAAAAATTGCAATGGGATTGCCGCCTAGCCTATGAATAGCTTTTGCAACATTTATTCCGCCACCCCCTGCCTCAAAGGCTGGAGTCTCACAACGTAATTTGTTTTCTGGTACAATTCTATCTACCTCTGAGCTTTTATCCAAAGCAGGGTTGATAGTCAGTGTAACAATTGGGCCACTTGCCATATTATAATTTTTAATAGGAAATTTCAGTAACTATAAAAGACTGTATCACGATTGGTTTTATAAGCAGACTTTTGCCGTCTAAAAGCGGAAGCTAGCCATCCGCTCCAAAATCATTTTCGGAAAGAATTTGACAGCCGAAAGCCAACCGTCAATTGCCATACTAAACAAATCGAGATACAGTTAAAAGGTTTCAGTATTTCTTTACCATCACTAGTTGCCACCGTCGGAGACATTCCAGCCGCCATCCACCGAGAGTACTTGACCGGTGCAAAACTTGGAATAGTCTGACATGAAATAAACTGCTGAGCCATCTAAATCGGTGTTAAGAGCATATCTTCCGCCGTCCAAAATCTGTTTGCCAGGAATAAATTCTTGTATTTCGGTATTTTGGTAGTCAATACTTTCCATAATGCCAGGTGCTAATACATTCACCCGGATATTATTTTTGGCATAAGTGGCTGCAATGGATTTTGAAAAACCGATTACTGCTGATTTTGCCGTAGCATAGGCATGGTTGGAGAATAAATCCGAAGAAGGTGCAAAACCAAGTACAGAGCTCATGTTGAGTATGGTGCCGCCTTTGTTCATGCCCAAGAATGTTTGCACAGCAGCTTGGTTGGATAGCATGAGGGAGGTGAGGTTAAGATCTAATGTTTTGTTCCAACCATTCAATGATAGCTGGTGTAGCTTTCCATCGCCAAACTGTTTTCCATTACCTCCTGCTACATGGTAAAGGCCGTCAAAACTTCCAAATTCCCGAATACATAACTGTATGGCTGCCAAAGAGGTTTGAGTATGCGTAGCATCGCCTTGCATCGCCCTTGCATTTGCACCTAAATTTAGTTCTGCTACCAAGCAATTTTCAGGGTTTCTTCCCACAACAACTACATTAGCTCCATGATTTACAAAAGATTTAGCTGCTGAGAATCCAAGTCCGGTAGTACCACCTATAATCACGATGGATTTGTGCGTTAGCCAGTTTTCCATTCTTCTATTACGTTTTTTTATGCAAAGTAGAATTATTCATCAATAAATAAAAAAGCTCTATCAAAGTATATTCTTGACAGAGCTTTTTTATTTGTTAATTTTATTTAGTTCTAAGCCACTGATCTAAGCAATGACAAAGACGATTTGTCAAATTTTTCTTTGACATATTCTAATGTGAAGTTAAATTCTTTAATTTCCTTTTGTGAAGGAAGGTCAAACATGGCATCTGTCATGACAGATTCACATATAGCGCGTAAACCTCTTGCTCCTAATTTGAAATTCATAGCTTGATCCACTATAAAGTCCAATACATCGTCATCAAAAGAAAGCTTTATTCCTTCCATCGCAAAAAGCTTGGTATACTGTTTTACCAAAGCGTTTTTAGGTTCCACTAATATCCTTTTCAAAGTTTCTTTGTCCAAAGGATTGAGGTGGGTAAGTACCGGTAATCGGCCAATCAATTCAGGAATTAAACCGAATGATTTTAGATCTTGCGCCGTTACGTAACGCATTAAATTACCCTTGTCGAATATTTCTATAATGCGGTTATCACCCGAAAAACCAATTGGACGCGTATTGATCCGTTTGGCGATATGGCGTTCTATGCCATCAAATGCTCCTCCACAGATAAACAAGATGTTTTCTGTATTGATGGAAATCATTTTCTGATCAGGATGCTTACGACCGCCTTGTGGGGGTACATTCACAATGGAACCCTCAAGCAATTTCAATAACGCTTGTTGTACACCTTCACCGCTTACATCGCGGGTTATCGAAGGATTATCAGACTTTCTGGCAATTTTATCAATCTCATCAATATAAACAATACCTCTTTCTGCTGCTTCCACGTTGTAATCAGAGGCTTGTAATAGGCGTGTTAAAATAGTTTCAACATCTTCTCCAACATAACCAGCTTCTGTAACTACAGTCGCATCTGCAATACAAAAAGGAACTTGTAGAATGCGAGCAATTGATTTTGCAAGGTAGGTTTTGCCAGTTCCGGTTTCACCCACCATAATGATATTAGACTTTTCAATTACAATCTCATCATCAAAAGAGGATTGATTTAGCCTTTTATAATGATTGTACACCGCCACAGCCAAAGAACGTTTTGCTTCATCTTGACCAATGACATACTGTTCCAGAAAACGTTTTATTTCTGTGGGAGGGATTGATTTTAATTTAGGTAATTTCGACTTTTTATCCTTCTTGTCGTCTTTGGACCCTATCTCTTCGTTTATGACTTGATTCCCCTGTGAAATGCAATGATTACAGATATGAGCATCAATTCCGGAAAGTAGTAATTCAACTTCATTTTTCTTACGTCCGCAAAACGAACAACTAACTTGTGCCATTTTTATATACTATACAGTTCTACGAATTAACTTATTCCAGCTTGGAAACCAATATTCCAAAGTTCTTAACCGAATGTTTGTTAACGTTTTCAGAGTAATAATTGGTTCAATTATTAAAGACGAGATTTTTAATGGATGTCCCTCTTACTTAGTACAATTTGGTCATGATACTTAGGCTGGATTTCGACACAAAGTTCCGCTTTTTTAGTCGGCTAACCAAATGGTACTATTCCTATGAAATAAAAATCACCGTTCGACAGTGCAAACGGTGATTTTAATATACAAAATGTGGGCGGATACTTATTTGTCTCTGGTAAGTACTTCGTCAATTAAGCCATATTCTTTAGCCTCTCCTGCACGCAACCATTTATCGCGGTCGGAGTCAATTCCAATTTGTTCTGCACTTTGGCCAGTATGCAATGCCAGAATGTCGTATAATTCATGACGAAGTTTAACGATTTCACGTGTTGTGATTTCGATATCTACCGACGTTCCTTGGGCACCACCTGAAGGCTGGTGAATCATAACACGTGCATGAGGCAAAGCGGACCGTTTTCCTGCTGCACCACCTGCCAATAAAACAGCTCCCATGGAAGCCGCTAAGCTTGTACATACTGTAGCCACGTCTGGACGAACATACTGCATGGTGTCATAGATACCCAAGCCTGCATATACCGAACCGCCCGGGCTATTGATATACATTAATATATCTTTTTTAGGATCAGCTGATTCAAGAAATAGAAGCTGGGCCACAATGATATTTGCAATGTTATCATCAACACCTGTACCCATAAATATAATTCTATCTGCCATTAACCTTGAAAACACATCCACCTCTCTGAAATTCATGGGACGTTCTTCAATCACCGATCTGGTCATGTTTTCCACGGTGTGGTTCATGTATCCATCCACTGTAAGACCGTTAACACCCAAATGGTTTACTGCGTATTTCCTAAATTCATTTCCGTAATTCATGCTGTAAATTATTTTTATTTAATGTAAATTATTTGTCCTTATCACGATTGCCTTTCTATCGCCTACTTGTGTGATCCAGAGTCAGCCATGGGTAATCATCTTCCTAATTGGTTCCCCCAAGTTATCGGAGATCTAAAAGCCGATAGGCAATTGTAATACTAAATGAATCGTGATAAAGTTTATTTAGTATTGAATACTGTTGAAAGAAATTACTTTGGAATTCAACAGTAAATTTATTTTTCTTGTTTCAAAGTAAATCAAATATATACCGAAACCTTGTCCAAATAACTGATTTATTATCGGTTTTTGCGATAATACTAAATTTTGAGATATAAATGTATGGTTATTGACTTTATCATCCCTTTTTTAGAATTGCTATTGGCATTCGGCTTTTGGCCGTCAAATTCTACCGGAACACGATTTTGGAGCAGATAACTAATTTCTGTTTTTTATAAAAAAAAGCCCACATAAAAAACCAGACGTGATATGGTTAAATGTAGAAAATTATGAACTTGGTTGAATTTTTATCATGGAATTGGTTGTTGCTTAATTTTGGAGAGAGACAACGCCAGTTTTAAAGAAAAATGCCATGGCATCCTGTAAGTAATGATTTTAAAAAAAAAGTACTATTGGGCCTACGCTCAGAGGAAACCCAAAAATAGCACAGCCAAATTATTGGTTGATTTTAAGCAGACTCTAATTCTGAATCTTTAAACGTGGAAATAAAAGAAAGTATTCCTGAGAAAATCAGACTAATCCGCCTGAATAAGGGGCTGTCACAAGAAAATTTGGCCGATATGCTAGGGGTTTCCACCACGGCCTATGGGGATATCGAGCGTGGCCGAACGGAGTTAACCCTTTCGAAAATAGAGAATCTGGCCAAGATTCTAGAGGTTGAGCTGTCAGAACTATTAGGAATTAATGGTAATACCCTGTCGGAAATTGATTATTTGCGACAAGAGAATGTACGCTTGGTAACCTTAAATGGGAGGCTGCTTAATGAGCTAGAGCAGTGGAAGAAGTGGTACTGGAAAATACGAAGTGAAGAGGAGTTGGGAAGTAGGGAACGGATTGGGTTTTGAACCCCAAAAGTGTATAAAAAAACACCTTGCCAGATTCCCAGCAAGGTGTTTTTTAAGATTTTTATATACTGAACAAAATCACGAATGATGATGTAAGTCGACTTTATAGACTAGCTAAATGGTCATTTTGTGGAATTCTTGGCTACCGAAAGCAATAACCAACCCCGCTCGAAAATGGCTAATTAAGCTTCAGCTTCGGTGGTTGCACCTTCTTCTGATATGCCTTTTGCGATGGTTTCGAATTCTGAAACTTCGATGATTTGTTCCTCAGTACTTACTTTCGAACGAATGTTAGCGAATATCTTATCATCAAAAACCTGATTAAATACATTGGTATAGTTATCACGTTCTTTATCTGCCAAATAACCTTGTGCTACGCGATCAATGGTTTCTTTCATGTTGTCATCATCGCCATAAATGCCGAATTGACCACGAACCATATTTTTTGTAAATTCAAGAATTTCAGGATATTCTACTTTAATATCTTCTGCTTCGGCAATTTTGTTTTTGATCAAGCTTAATTTTAACGATTTTTTGAAATCTTCAAATTGCTCTTCAATTTGCTCACGTGTGAATTTTCCTTCATTAGAGCGCTCCAGCCAGTCTTTCAAGAAATCTTCAGGAACCTCGATTGCGATATGGTCTAAAATAGCAAGTTCAATATCACGTTTCAGAAGAGCTTCAGTTTCACGTTCGTAGTTATCTTTGATAATTTCAATAACTTTTTCATTAAACTGCTCTTCGTTTTCAACTGCTCCTTCCCCTAAAACTTTATCAAAAAACGCTTGATTAATTTCAGAAGGTGCTGATCTTGTAATATCGTCCACCACCAAAGTAAAATCACCAGCTAATTCGCCAATGTCTTCTTTTTTCTTGCCTGTAACATGGGCGATTGCCGCTTCGTCGGTGAAAGTGTTCTGAATATCAAAAGTGATCGTATCTTCTTTCTTAACACCAATGAACTTGTCAAGCGTATCCGCTTTTATTTGTTTAGTAGGGATGGCAGTGCGTGTTGTGAACTCACTTGATTCCTGCTTTAATTCTCCGTAGATCATATCCCCTTCTTCACTTGTTTCTGGGTGGATATTCTCAGCGAATCTTTCTTTTAAACTATCAATTGTTTTTGTGCGTTCAGCGTCATCAACATTAATGGAATATTTTTTTACAGCAGGTATCTCGCTAATATTTACATCAAAGTCAGATGCCAAGCCAAGGTCGTAGCTGAATTCTAATGCCTCAGGCTTGTCCCAGTTTACCTGTTCTGCTTGCTCGCGATTAGGAATAGGGTCACCAACTACTTGTAATTTGTTTTCTCTAATGTAGCCACTAACAGCCTTACTAAGCATGTTATTAACTTCATCAACTAGAATACTCTTTCCGTACATGCGCTGTATTACATGGCTAGGAACCTTGCCTGGACGAAATCCTTTAAGGTTAACACGTTTTGAATAATCCTTAATGGATTTATCTACCGAAGGTTGGTAA
>CAXBLH010000130.1:0-12348 GCA_963976315.1 uncultured Dyadobacter sp. | reverse complement strand
CGGAAAATCGTAGAAAATAAGAATAAAAACAACGTTGAAAATCTGGCTGCTTACCAATATAAAAGTTACAATAAAATACAGATTGACATTGACAACCTTTCTGAAAAATTCCGAAATAGAAAGGCAGTTAAGAAAATGACCCATATCGTGGATCAGTACGATGCTGTGAAAGGAGAAGATGGACAGACAATTATTCCTATTTTTATTTCTGAATCAGTTTCTGACGTATTTACCCAAAGTGATCCCAAGAAAAAAAAGGAGATCATCAATAAAACCAAAGTTTCAGGAGTAGGGTTAACCGACGGCAGTTTTGTATCACAGGTGGTAGGCTCTTCTTTTCAACAATATAACTTTTACAAAAACTACCTTAATATCCTAGAAAAAGACTTTGTATCGCCCATTGCTGATAGCTGGAAAGTCTACTATGATTTTTATCTGGCCGATAGTGTTGCCAATGGCGATTCTCACGATTATAGAATTGAATTCGAACCCCGTCAAAAGCAGGATTTGGCCTTTACTGGCTATTTCTGGGTTGATGGTTTGACCTATGCGCTTACCCAAATGGATGCTACCGTCAATAAAGAGGCTAATCTTAACTTTATTGACAAAATCAAGATACAACAATCCTATGATCAACTGGAAGATAACGATGCCTGGGTTCCTTCTAAAACCAGGGTACTGATTGATGTTGATGAGCCGACAAAACAAACCGCTGGGATGCTACTCAAATTTTATTCAGCCAATTCCGACTATGTTGTTAATCAGCCCAAACCAAGCAAATTTTTCGATGCCTCCATTGAGCTTAATGAGCACTATATGGATCATGACTCTACCTTTTGGCAAAAGAGCCGGCCAGAATCTTTGACCTTATCGGAGAAATTAAGTTTCCAGTTGGTGGACTCCTTAAGGGTTCTTCCAGTAGTAAAAACGTACACTGAAATTCTTAATATTTTGGTGAATGGCTACAAAAAAATTGATAAATGGAATATTGATATTGGCCCCTATCTTTTTTTGTATGCCAATAACAATATTGAAGGCAACCGGTTCCGACTTGGTTTTAGAACCGACCCTGGTTTTAGTAAAAAGTGGATCTTACATGGTTACGGAGCCTATGGGACAAGGGATCAAAAATTCAAATATGGTGCGGGGGTAGACTATATATTTTCTAGAAAACCTTGGACCGTGGGTGGGTTCTCCTATTCTAAGGACCTAGAACGGTTAGGTTTAACCGCAGAGTCTATTGGCTCCAATACGCTATTTGGTGCTTATTCCCGATTCGGAACCTTACGTAGAGCCTATTGGCAGGAAGACTACTCCTTCTACTTGAAACGAGAAATAGTAAAAGGATTCACGGGAAGTGCCCAAATAAGGCACCGTAAATTTGATCCCTTGTTCTCATTTCAATTCCTAGAAAACCCAGAGCTTGGTGACGCTTCTCCAAGAAAATCCACCTACGACATTACTGAACTTAATTTGGAAACCCGTTTTGCAAAAAATGAAACTTTCCTACAAAATGACAATGAGCGCATTAGCATGGGCAATGGTAACCGCCCTACCCTTACGTTACGATATACCCTAGGCATTAAAAACGTACTGAATAGTGATTTCCACTATCACAAATTTGCCTTGAATTTAAAACAAAGTTTTAGAGTGGGGGCATTAGGTAGAACCGACTATAACCTTACAATGGGTTATATCCCTTCTACAATTCCGTATCCGTTATTGTATACACCCCTGGGCAACCAATCGCTATTTTATGTGGAGAACGCCTTTAACCTCATGAATTATTTTGAGTTTATCAGCGATCAATATGCCACGCTGGCGGTGGAACATAATTTCCAAGGATTTATTCTGAACAGAATACCCGCTATAAGAAAGCTAAAATGGCGCATGCTAGCCACTGGAAAAGTATTTTATGGGGGAGTTTCACAATCAAATAAGGACTTTATACCTAGTACCGACGCTATTGGCAACCCTATCCCTACGTTCAATTATTTAGGAAATACACCCTATGTAGAATTGGGTTATGGGGTTGATAATATTTTTAAGTTCGGACGTGTCGACTTTGTTCACCGACTTACTTACTTGAACAACCCGAACGTTTCGCCATTTGCGATAAAAATTTCATTCTGGTTCAATTTGTAATTCTCATTGGTCATCTGTTTTAAGTTCAGATGCCCAATACGCCGTATAGTCCGTCCCACTGAATCATTTATTTTTAAAGTCGCTTACCTACTTCCTATTTTCTGTCCCCAAAATCCCCTAAAAGGTTAGGGATACCGCAAATATGCATTGTGCTAGTAGGCTTTGATAGGTACTATCTTCCTCTTCCACTAAAAGTCTACTGGGGCTTGAGTACTAATACCGTTTATTAGCAAGGGGTTTTTAAGCATAAACAATCCACTGAAAATCAATAAAATACGGGATATTTAATGGTATTACCAACGCTTTTAACCGTTACTTCGGTCATGCGATGAATTATTCAATTTCAGAAAAAAAGCGCTCACTACTTGATGGTTTTTAAATCAAGTAGTGAGCGCTTTTTTAGCAAAGTAATCCTAAGGATACTATAACGTGTCTTTCTATTTAGAACACCATGATTTCATCGATCAGTAAGAAACTCTTCTCACCCGCCTTATGATGTCCGTCTGGAATTGGGTTAACCGTATAGGCCTTAATTTTTAGCTTTTTTATATTTTTAGCGGCACAGGATATTTCAGTCTCAATTCTATTTCGACCTTGTATCAAACTTGCTTTAATAAAATCGGTATCACCAATTTTTTCATAATTAATACCATCCATAGAACCAAATACTTGTATCTGTCTCGGAGGATAGACAGCACCGATGGTTTTTCTAAGTGCAATAATATTTACCGAATTAACATCTGTGGGCTGGTCAAAAACGACCTCTACATCAAGATCATTGTCGAATCCTTGCCAATTTTGATCCTTCGGTGCCAATAACTGGCCATAATTCAGATCGGTAAGAGCGTGCTCTTCACCCGATTTGTTATTGTTGGTATATTTGGAATGATAAATAACCTTAGCACCGGCAGCCTTGTGAATAGGATAAGTAATTTCATTAATATTCCCTAAGATTTTACCTTCCCTAAAAATAGCTGCCTTAATAGTCGTGGTTTGTGAAACTGTAAAGGGTGAAACATATTTTAAGCTGGCAGCATGTGGTGTTTCCCCATTTAAGGTATACCGAATATCCGGATTAGACAGTTCAGAACCCAATGTAATTTCTATTGTTTTGCCGATGCCCTTTTGGTGAATCCACACGTTGTATACACTATTGGCATAACGAATATTGTTAGCTTTCAAATGTTCCAATTGTGGCGCAAGTCGATTTGTAAAATCCCCAAAATCTTGATTTTCTTCTGGTGTCCAGCCATTTTCGGCTACCGCATACAAACGAGGGAACGTCATATAGGTGAGCTTGCCCCAATCTGAAATAGATTCTGTCCATAAGTTCCCTTGGGTTCCTAAAATATACTTAGCCTCCTCTGTAGTCAAACCTTTTGGGATTACAGAGTAATTGTAAGAAGTGGATAACAATGCTTCAGCGTAGCCCAAGTTAGGTTCGAAATCTGACTGTCCCTGTTTTAAATCTAAATAATTGGCAAAACTGGGGGTCATTATTACATGGTGTTTGGCTTTAGCTGCTTCAATACCTCCTTTTTCACCTCTCCATGACATCACTGTGGCATTGGGAGCTAGTCCACCTTCTAAAATCTCGTCCCACCCTATTAGGTTTTTCCCTTTGGCATTGACTATTTTTTCTACCCGTTTTATAAAATAGCTTTGAAGACCGTGTTCGTCCTTCAGCCCTTTTTCTTTGATAAGGTCTTGGCACTGCTTGTGATTTTTCCATCCATTTTTATTGCATTCATCGCCGCCTATATGAATATAACTAAACGGAAATAACTCCATAACCTCCCCTAGTACATCCTCTAAAAAAGTATAGGTTTCCTCCTTAGAAGCACAGAGGGCATTGTCTTTATAAACTCCTCCTGTTGCCACCTTATAAGTGCCATCATCACAAGAAACGTGCGGGTAAGATGCCAATATTTCCTGGGAATGCCCTGGAACGTCTATTTCGGGTAATATTTCAATATAGCGCTCATGGGCATACGCAATAATTTCCTTCATATCCTCTTGAGTATAAAAACCACCATAAGTAGCCTTTTCACCTTCTTTCTGCACAGGTTGCCCCCACCAGTTGTTAACGGTTTCGTCGGTGTTGATATAATTCACACGCCAGGCTCCCACAGCAGTCAACTTAGGATACTTTTTAATTTCCAGTCGCCATCCTTGGTCATCTGCCAAATGGATATGAAACCTATTTAACTTAATAGAAGCCATTAAATCCAGGACTTCCTTTAACTTTTCCCTGTCGTAAAAATGCCTAGAAACATCCAGCATGTAACCCCGCCATTCAAATTTAGGATTGTCAGCGATATACAAAGCTGGTAACTTACAATCGGTATTCGTCGGTTTTGTATTGCCGTAAAACGCAACTGGTATCAGTTGCTTGAGGGTTTGCAACGCGTAAAATGCCCCTGCCGGGTCACCCGCATCTATTTGAATAGAACCCCTGTTAATTTCTAGTGTATAGGCTTCTTTTTTAAGCTTTCCTGAAATCCCTATTAGGATCGCATTATTTACAGGCTTTGTGTTCGAAATTTGTAATTCAATTCCAGTTTCTTTTTTTAGTTCCTCTACAAACCGCTTTCTTAAACTGTTATGATTATTGGCAATATTATTGAAGTACAAGCGGGTTTGACTATTGATAATAAAGCTACCATCCCCCTTTTTAAGAGTTAAAGGCTTGGGAATGACGTTAATGGAACTATGCTCTTGTGCATTTATGGTAGTTGCAAATAGCAAAAACAATATGCTAAAAATTATTAATACTCCTGTTTTTTTGTTCTTCATTTCTATTTTTTTGCTAAATAGCCCAGGCACCTGACCTCCTCTAAACGATTACTATTCAATAAACTAGGCTTGTAAATACTAAAACAAAGCATTGTTTTTCCGCAAAATAGAACAAATTGCTCACTCATTGTTCCGTTATACTCAAACCAATGCTTTGAATAAAAGTAAAGAATTATGTTCAGTCTTGCGTACTCGCTTTCAAGGAAAAATGAATTTGGCCCGGTTAATCGCCATTCTCAATTAATGATTGCTTTAACAAGGCGCAAATATTGGTTTTGAAAAAAAGGGTCTGCGAGGTGGAAGACTTAGAGCCTGATCTCCTAATTTAATGCAAAATTTCAATTTGATACGAACCGCAATGTTCCACTCTTTGATCTTCCTGACCGATCCATTCAAATAAGGATTCACCAAAGCGAGTACTAAGCGCTTGGCAACGGTGAAAATTGCTGCCAATTCATACCGTCCATAAAGGAAACGGTAGTCATACTATTTCGTGTTAAATTAAAATTGCCCTTTGTAGCCAACTTGAAGTTGTACAAAATTACGTTCAGTATTAAAGGTGGTGATAAGAATATGTTTTTATAAAAATCTACGGTCATTGTTTTCAGGAAAAGGATTATACATGTTTAAAGACAGACCTCCATTGCTGGTTTAATGCTATTCAAAACATACTCTTAATATGGGTTAGGTTTTCCTGCAAGGCTTAAAGTTTCTTTCAGTCAATTGTGGCTTTTGAGGACAAAACTTACCTATTAGTAAAATAATTAATTGTTGAAACTATTTTTCAGGCCAATCATCTCGAACAGCTACGCCACTGATAATCAATAGATTTTGAACTATTTTTCCAATGTGCAAAAAAAACACAAATAACCAAAAGTAACATTAAAGCACGTTTATTATTTAACGGTTACAAGATTTAATTAGTAAAATGCTATTTTGCAATCCTATTGTAACCCATAAACCCTCCAATAAACCATCATTTTGAAAAAAATCCGACTCCTACGTGTCCAATTTGAGTCTGAAATTGCAGCTTATGAGCTCCCTGCGTTTAGGGGAGCCGTTGCTGGTAAAGCAGGCTTAGAACATATACATTTCCATAACCATATCAATGACAGGGAACTCTTATACGGCTATCCGGTAATACAATATAAGCGGATCGGGCGTAATCCTGCGATAGTCTGCATTGATTATGGCGTAGATGAAATTCATCATCTATTCCAAAACTCTGACCTCACCGTTCATATTGGAGATAGACCAGTTTCTTTAACGGTCAAGAATCTTCAAATGAACCAATATACTCTGCAAGTTTGGGAGAAGAGTTTCAATTATCGTATGTACAACTGGCTAGCGTTAAGCCAAGAGAATTATGAGAAATACCAAAAAATCAAAAGCGAACTCGAGAAGCTAGATTTTCTAGAAAACATCCTGAAAGCGAATATCATCTCCTTCGCCAAGGGAGTAAAATGGAATATAGACAAAACCGTTCATTTACGGGTTGATGAAGTAATCAAATCCAAATTAGTACCCTACAAATCGCAAAAGCTTATGGCATTCGATATTAATTTTCGCACCAACGTCTTCCTCCCCGACTTTGTGGGGCTAGGCAAAGGCGTAAGTCTGGGTTTTGGTACAGTTTCAATCATTAAAGAGAAGAAATAATATATCTAAAAGCACGTACAATATGGAATATTTATATGGCGCCAGCGTCCAAGGAATCCAAGGATTTATTTTTCAAACCAATAAGCTCAAAGAAATAGTTGGTGCAAGTGAATTGGTAGAACAAATTTGTACAAAGGAATTTGAAAAGTTCTGTGGTAGCATTGGCATTAAAACTTGCTCTGAAAATTTTATTATAAAGGCTGCTGGAAATATCAAGTACATTTTCGACTCAAGAGCTGACTGCGAAATGGTAGTGAGGTCTTTCCCTAAACATATTGCCAACCTTGCACCAGGGATTACCATCAGTCAGGCAGTTGTCACTGTATCTGAGAAACTGAATAAAGACATTAGCGACCTAGAGTTGAAATTAAAAGCTCAAAGAAGTAAAGTTTCAATGCCCATAGAGACTGGTTTTATGGGTTTGGAACGATCAAGGCGAACCGGAGGTGTTGCATCAATTGAAAGATCCAAAATAAAAGGTGGTAAAGAAATGATATGCGACGCTACAGATGTTAAGAGAAAGAACGGAGACCCCAATTATCAATTAAAAAACAAAGAACTGAAGGAAACGCTTTTTCAAAAAATTTCTGGGCTTTCCAAAGTAGACCCAGATCAAGTTCCATATAATATTGAAAAAATAGCGATCAGCGGAAACAACAACTGGTTGGCTGTGATACATGCAGATGGTAATGCTTTAGGTTTGTTATTACAAGAGTTAGGCGCGAAACTACATCTTGAATCTAAAGAAAAGGTAAAAAGTGCTTTCTCTACATTTTCCAAAAATCTGGATGAAGCAACAAAAGCTGCAGCTCAATTTGCCTTTAAAAAAATGGTAGATGACAAGTATTGTCAAACTTACCCACTGAGACCCGTAATCTTAGGAGGCGACGACCTTACAATTATCATTCGTGCCGATTTGGCTTTAGAATTTACTGTGGCATTTCTAAAGAAATTTGAAGAAGAGACTAAACACCAATTTTCGTTTCTTAAGACCGAGTATCAAGTAGATGGTTTCGAAAATGGAATTACGGCCTGTGCTGGCATAGCATATATTAAAGCGACTTATCCTTTTCATTATGCAGTAAATCTTGCTGAAAAGCTAACTGCAAAAGCCAAGAAGTTTTCCAAGAAAGACAATCAACTTTCGAAAATTCCGCCTTCCAGCCTAGCATTTTATAAGGTTCAGTCATCGTTCGTAGAAGATATGGACGACATAATAGAAAAAACCTTAACCGCCAAAGTTTCAAACGTGAGTTTTGATTATGGTCCTTACTACATTGACCGATTGAATGGAACTCCTTGCATTGATGAACTTAATAATAAACTTCAAACTTTGGAAAAACATGTAGAACTAGACCAATCGAAGGGAATCTCCAAACTTCGCCAATGGATATCCGAGCTATACAAGGATAAAGCCAGAGCGGACTTTATGATGGAACGTATGGAGCAGGTAGAAGGTGAAAAAGGCTTGTTTAAGAAATTGGATTTACACAACGCACTCGAACCAATTTCTGAACAACCTTCAAATCCTCAGAATGAAAGGGCTTCAGCCATGCAGCCCACTCAAAAAACCATTGTTTATGATCTTATTCAATTACATTCCTTGAAATATTAACTATGACACTGAATTATCAAATCACGTTTCTTGGTGACTGGCATTGTGGATCTGGTTTATCTGGTGGAGCCGAAGCAGATGCTATTGTTATTAGAGACAGAAGCAACCTGCCATATATTCCAGGGAAAACGATCAAAGGGCTAATAAAGGACGCTCTCTATGAAATGACGGAAGTGAACCCCGCTATTTCCGTAAACTTAATAAATCATTTACTAGGTGCAGAATTTCGGGATCCCAATAACCCTGAGAAAGTTCTTTATACTGAAAAAGGCCATGCCCACTTTTCGAATGCCGAATTATCAGCAACGGAAAAAACTGAAATAACCCCAGAACTAAGCAATTTTCTCTATCGTAACCTTGCCTCTACACAAATTGAAAAAGACCTGGGAGTTGCCAAAGCCAATTCACTCAGAGTTATGGAAGTATGCATTCCAGTAACCCTAGAAGGGTGCATCGGTGGTATTGACTCCGATGAGCAAATTCAAGTACTAGAAAACGCCCTAAAATGGGTTCGTCATATGGGTACAAACAGGAATAGAGGGTTGGGTAGATGTAAGATGACGATCACCTCAAAACAGGCATAATTATGGAAAAAGTAATTTATAAATGCACCCTAGAGTCCGATATTGTACTCAACAGCAGGATGGCCACCGAAGGTAATATGTCAACTTTGGACTATATACCCGGAAGCAATTTCTTAGGAATAATAGCTGGAGATATCTATAAATACCAATCTCCAGAAGCGGCTTATGATATTTTACATTCCGATAAAGTATCATTTGGTGATGCGATCATTTCCGACGCCGTCGGAAATACAGCAAGTTATACAGTCCCTTTTTCATTGTTCAAAGACAAGACTAAAAAGGATAGAACCTGGGTGCACCATGCCCTCAATGATGCGATCTTTGAAGAATTAAGGACGAAAGGAGTTCAGTTAAAACAGGAACGTTCTGGATTCATTACCCAAGATGGCCAGTGGATCAAAGGAGCTAGAAAGAGCTTTGCTTTAAAATCAGCTCAAGACCGGCAAGAGCGACGGTCTAAAGATGGGGCCATGTTTGGCTTTGAATCGATAGAAAAGGGACAAGTCTTTTTATTTTCAATAATTCATAAGGATTCAACCTATATCGATGTCGTCAACAAATATTTAGAAGGAATAAAATATATTGGCAAGTCCAAGACAGCGCAGTATGGACAAGTAACAATTGAAAAACTTAAATCTAAAACTATAACGGTACCCAGTGAAACCGAGAACCATCAAAACTTCACGCTGGTATATGCAGAAAGCAATTTATGCTTTTTTAATGAATATGGGCAATCTACTTTTCAGCCATTAGCGACAGATTTGGGCTTCGAAACTGGGGAAATCTGCTGGGAAAAATCCCAGATAAGGACCTACTCCTATTCTCCATGGAATGCCAAAAGGAATACCCCAAATACCCAGCGTGATTGTATTTTAAAAGGCTCCGTGTTTTATGTCAATCAACCTACACACCAAACGGAGGACTCTAGCCTACAAGTAGGAGAATATACTGCGGAAGGTCTTGGCAGAGTGATTTATAACCCTACTTTTCTAAAGGCAGATGCTGAAACGGCTATTTGGGATTTTGAATTCAAATCTGACAATAACGAATGTTTGAATACGAAAACGCCAATCTTCAGGGATTCAAAAACAAAACTGGCTCAATTTCTAAACGAACAGAAAAAATCTAAAGATCAAGAATTAGCACTATCCAAAGGAGTACAAGATGCATTGAAAAATGCTTCTATTGACCTTAAAAAAATTAGCCCGAGCCAATGGGGCGGAATCCGGGCCTATGCTTCCAATGAAACAGATGCTCAAACACTGCGAAAAATCCTTTTTGTCAATTTCTTAAAACACGGGGTTGCCTATGAAAAGTATTGGGGCAAAAAAAATGAAAAGAACCTACGAGATTTTGAAAAAATATTCGATAGTAATATCCAACATGGTACAATTTTCATAGCCAAATTTGCCGCAGAAATGGCGAAAGAAGCTCAGAAACTTAAATCAAAGAGCAATGAAATTAACCCATAGATATATTACCCGAATTGTCTTAGAGGCACAAACGGGTCTATTTGTTGGATCGGGGGACGCATCCCTAATGAAAGACGCATTAGTTCAAAAGGATCATAATGGCTGGCCTATGATACAGGGCACATCACTTAGCGGAGTCATACGCCACGCCCTCGAGGATAACCCAAATAGCAGAAACGATACTACCTGGAAAAATATATTTGGCCATCAAACTTCTGGATTAAAAGAAGGTATAGGTTCTAGAATCAAAATCAGTTCTGCTTATATGATGATCAATGAAAATTGCATCGCAGAAGGATTACATGTAGAAGACTCTACGGTAGCTAAACGTAAATATAACAACCTACCCTCACGGCAACATGTGCGGATTACCGATAAGGGGGTAGCATTAAAAAATGGACTTTTCGATAATGAGATTGTCTTTAAAGGGACTCGTTTTATTTTTGAAATAGAACTAAAAGGAACAGAAGCCGATAAATCAAGTTGGAACGACATCATTCAGCAACTTCACAGTCCATTATTCAGACTTGGACAAGGGACTCGGAATGGCTATGGAAACCTGAAAGTTCATACCCTTCGTGAGCGTATCTATGATTTAACTTCTGAAACTGATTTTGAAGATTATTTAAATTTTGACCCTTCATTTAATGTTGAAAATAAGGGATTTTTAACCCCAAAATATGATTTATCAAACTCAAATCTTGTAACCTATACACTCGATCTAAAACCGGATCAATTTTTTATTTTTAGTGAAGGGTTTGGAGATGATCAGGTGGATAACAAACCAATTACAGAAGAAGTAGCGGTATATAAAAAAAAGGAAAATACCATAGACTTTACTCTAAAAACACTAATTCCCGCAAGTTCGATCAAAGGGGCATTGTCGCACCGAACCTGTTTTCATTACAACAAGCTAGAGAAAAAGTTTGCAGACCATGGGGAAGGTGCCTTTGGGGAACAAAATGAAGCTGTGCAACAACTTTTTGGAAGTATGGCAGGCAACGGCGAAGCACATAGAGGAACCGTTATTATGGATGATCTATACCTTGACGAGGTCGATAATGATAAAATATTTAACCACGTAGCCATAGACCGTTTTACGGGCGGAGCCATGGACGGGGCATTATTTAGCGAAAAGGTCTCGTATAAAAAAGACGGCAATCTTGTATTTTCCATTTACTTAACAAAGGAGTTTTCAGGAAATGTGTTGCTCGCCTTTGAAGATGCTTTAAGGGATATATGCAAGGGGCTCCTGCCGCTAGGGGGAATGACCACCAAAGGTCATGGGATTTTTACGGGTAGATTGTTTAAGAACAACAAAAATGAATTTGACTATGAAAACGAAGCTAACTAAGCTTACCGATATGCCGGAAAGGAAGTACCAAGGATATGTCTGGTATTCCGATCAAAAAGAGCCGAAAGTCTTACAGAATGAAATTTTCCGCTTTGAGAATATAGGACTTAATCCATTTGTTGTTGAAGCCCTCCTGTGGCACGAAGACGATAAAACTGCCGGAGATGGAATTTCAGTAATGGTGCGGCATACAGGAACCTACCACATTCACGAATTTGAAATGGACAACTTACCAGAACATTGCGAATTGGTAGAAAAGGAATATCTACCACACCGACTGGGGAACAATATTGAAAAAGTGAAATTCAAACAGCTTTGGTTGCCAGAAAAAGACCCCAATTGTCTTGATATGGAAGTGCTCACCATGAAAGCTTTAATATTTGTAGGTTTCGAGACCAAAACTAAAAACGCCTAAACAGATGACCGTAAAATCAACCTATAACTTTGTTCCTGCGCCCAACCACGGGGATGTATATGAAGCAACGTGGGCGCATCAAGTTAGCCATGACATACCATTCTCAGACGGTGAGAGTGGAGAAATTACTTTAAATATCACCGCCGAGACGCCTATTTTTATTCGGAACGGGCATAGCAAGCCAAAAGATGGAGAAAAACCTACCGCAGAATTCTCGAATATTGATATAGCTGGGAAGAAAACATATTTCATACCCGCTACCTCATTAAAAGGTATGATACGTAATGTTTTGGAGATTATGAGTTTTT
>CAXBLH010000129.1:0-12372 GCA_963976315.1 uncultured Dyadobacter sp. | reverse complement strand
AGGGGCGTTAGCCCTAAAATCTTAGTAGAAACAAATGAAACCAGATCACAAAGGAACGTAGCTCTAACATCTGATATATCAACCACTTACAGTCAAGATCGCAGGGCTAACGCCCATTGGCCACTCGTATAATACATTTTGCTACGAAGAATACAGGGCTACGCCCCTTTTGGGTAACTGTGAAATTCTAAAAATGTGTAACTAAAATTATCCTGAGTTTTCGATTATTTTAACATCTAGCAGGCTGAGTATATTATTTTTAAA
Source organism: uncultured Dyadobacter sp. (assembly GCA_963976315.1). GTDB lineage: Bacteria > Bacteroidota > Bacteroidia > Cytophagales > Spirosomataceae > Dyadobacter. The sequence goes on along the minus strand of CAXBLH010000129.1, from coordinate 12,108 downwards.
ACAGAATGCAAAAGGGGCGTTAGCCCTAAAATCTTAGTAGAAACAAATGAAACCAGATCACAAAGGAGCGTAGCTCTGACATCTTCAAACCATTAATACATTCTTGTCTAATGATATATTTACAATGAATAACTACCTCATAAACAATTAATTCAGATACTTTATAAACTCAAAATAACCTTGAAATTCAATAAATCAAAACCAATGAAAATAAAAAACCTCCTTTACATCCTATTTCTAGTCGTGCAAGGTGCATTTTTGCATGCTCAAAATCTTGATGCCAAGACCCGGGTTATTGTATTAACCGATATTGAAAACGAGCCTGACGATGCGATGTCTCTGGTGCGGTTTTTGACTTATGCCAACCAATTTGATATAGAAGGTTTGATAGCCACGACTTCGGTGCACCAAAAAACCAAATTGGCCGCTTGGCGACTCAAAGAAATCGTGGAGGCTTATGGAAAGGTACAGTCCAACCTTGAAAAACATGAAAAAGGTTACCCCAAGGTCGAAAAAGTACTTTCTTTGATCAAAGAAGGAAAGGCTGATTATGGCATGCATGCTGTGGGCAAAGGCATGGACTCTGAGGGATCGGAACAAATCATCCAATCCGTGGACCGTGCTGATAAGCGTCCGGTTTGGGTACTGGCGTGGGGAGGACCTAACTGCCTGGCGCAGGCCCTTTGGAAAGTAAAAGAAACACGCAGTGCCAATGAATTACAAAAATTCGTATCCAAACTGAGGGTTTATACCATTTCGGACCAAGATGATTCCAGCCCTTGGATTCGTAAAACTTTTAAAGATTTGTTTTACATCGCCAGTCCGGGTTTTCATGCATTGGGTGGCTACCACCATTCCACTTGGACAGGCATTAGCGGCGACCGCTTTCATGGGCGTTTTGCTGGTGGCAACTTTGCCATTGTAGACAATCCTTGGCTGGACACCCATATCCGTAACAAAGGCCCATTAGGGGAGCAGTACCCGTGGATGAAGTTCCTGATGGAAGGCGATTCTCCCAGTTTTATGTATCTGATCAATAACGGACTGGGCAATTCTGAACATCCCGATTGGGGCAGCTGGGGTGGTCGCTACGAATACTATCAGCCTCGTACCGAAAAATGGTTTTTAGAACCAGAAACACGTCCACTTTGGAATAATGCCCAAGACGAAGTTTTTGGAATGGACAGTAGTTGGCATACTGGAAACCAAGAAACAATATGGCGTTGGAGAGAAGCTTTTCAAAATGACTTTGAAGCCCGAATGGACTGGACCATCAAGTCCTATACAGAGGCCAATCATCCACCAGTCGTAAGCCTCCAATCTCCTGCGTATATTAAGGCCAAGGCAGGTGATAAAATAACACTCAACGCCGAAGGCTCCACGGATCCTGACGGAAACGCACTAAGCTACCAATGGATTTATTATGGAGAAGTAGGGACACTCACCCTTTCTACCGGAAGAACAGGCAACCCTTTGGAAATAGAAAATGCCCACCAAGCAAAAGCCTCCTTCCTAGTCCCCTCAAAAGGCCAACACGGAACCATGCACTTTATAGTGGCCGTCACCGATAACGGCAAACCAGCACTCACCCGTTATAAGCGCGTGATTGTGGAGGTACAGCCGTAAACAAATGCCCTAAAATAGATTACGAGGAAGTTCCCAATTTGGGAGCTTCCTCGTTTTTGGTTTGAAAACCGTTTAATAACATATAGTAAAGACCGTTGGTGGGGATGGAATTTTTTGGTATGTTTAGTGTGTTTGAAAAGAATCTAAGAATATCCGCTATCGGATGCTTAAAAGCAATTAAAAGTAACTTTTGAGAAGTAGTATTGCAATATAGATTGTAAGTAGTTTAAGTTATATTTAAATGGTTACTTATGAAAAATAGGCCAATATATTTCGTAGTAACAATATAGTGTGTAACCAAGAAGATATTGGATACTACGGTTCGATTTGTGCCAGGCATTTCGGCCGAATGATGCCAGTCATTACAGTTCAAAAGATGCCAGTTTAGCCCGATGTTGAGCAGAGCTTTTATGGTTCGAATTGTGCCACTTTAGAAGATCAAGAAATTACCTTGTCGTTTAAATACAACATAGCGGCATGACCACGTAATCTGGGGAATTGTTTTTCGACACCTTCCGGTTCTAAAAACTGAAATTCAGAAATTGCTTTAACCATAACCCTGCATTAGGGAACTACGCCTAGCAAAGGCTTCGTTGAGCTTGAATGCGGACTCGCTCGGCAAATCCCCTCAAATCCGCTCCAGCCATCCCTTATAACCTTTAACCACCACTTCATTACCCAACTCTGGCATAATTACGCTCGTTTTTTGGGCATTCAGCTCCTTAATTTGGTCAATACTTTGAAAAATACCGCTTTCTAATCCCGAGAGATAGGCGGCACCTAAGGCTGAAATGTCTGGATTTTCTTGTTTTTTAAGGGGTAAGCCTAATAAATCAACTAAGAATCGGATTACAAAGCCGTTTTTGGTTAATCCTCCATTCACCGATATCGCCTTTAAGTCTGCGTTAATATCTTGGCACATGGTGTTGATCACGTCTTTGATTTGATACGGTATACTTTCCAAAGCGGCCCTTACAATATGGTTTTTGGTGGTACCAAAGGTCATGCCTTCAATGGAAGCCTTCCGATCCATTTGCCAGTGTGGAGCTCCTAAGCCGCTGAAAGCCGGAATCAGATAAACGCCTGCATTGTCTGGTACGCTATTGGCCATTTTTTCGGTTAACGACAAATCTTCAAATAGATTTAGCTCGTTTTTTAACCATTCTATCGTAGAACCGCAGGCCACAATAGCCCCTTCCAATGCATAATTCACACCGCTCGACGTACTATAACATACGGTAGACAACATGCCATTCGAAGAAAATATGGGTTTTGATCCCGTATTCATCATGATCGAACTACCCGTACCGAGGGTAACTTTCGCTGAGCCAGTCTCAAAGCAACCTTCTCCAAAAGCCGCCGCATGCGAATCTCCAATCATAGCGGTTACGGGCAAACTAAAACTAACCGATTGATTATTACCCTGAACCTGAATGGCCAGGTCTATCTCAAAATCGCCATAGGTATGAGCCGACGGGCAAACTTCGGGCAAGTTCAAACTCTCTAAGCCCCAGGCACGCAAAACTTCTTGATCCCAGTCTAGGGTGTTGATGTTTAGAAGTAAGGTTCTATGGGCATTGGTATGATCTGTTTTAAAGACTTTTCCACCCGTCATTTTATACAGTAGCCAACAGTCAATGGTTCCAAAAAATACCGCTCCGGCTTTCATTTGTGCATGCAATTCAGGATCATTTTCCAGTAACCACAACAGTTTTGTAGCCGAAAAATAGGGATCAATAATTAAGCCCGTTTTCTCTCGAATAAAATCATTTTGACCTTTGGCTATGAGATCCTGACATACGCCAATAGACCTTTTACATGCCCACACAACGGCCTGGGAAAGCGGTTTGCCGGATTTGTCCCAAAGTAAAAATGTTTCTCTTTGATTACTGATCCCACAGGAAGTAATATGGGACACCTCCAAACCTTGGGACACAAAGGAACCCAGACAAAGGCTTACTGAATCCAATACATTTTGAAAAATACCTTCGGGGTCTTGTTCCACAAATCCATTATCAAAGTAGTGGGTTACCAGATCCTGATGCCCTTTGGCTACTACATTCCCAGCTTCATCAAAAATCAATGTTTTGGTACTGCTGGTCCCTTGGTCTATGGCTAATATATATTTCACGAAATCAATTTAATTAAATTTTGAACCATTTATAGCGATTTTAGGGGAACTGTCTCTAAGTCGGATGTCTGCTTTTGGGTTTTGAAAATTAAAATTCCCAAGTGATTTTAAGATGTCAGAGCGACGCTCCTTTTAGCGCTAACCTATTTTAATTCTTCTATGATGATATTCGGACTACGCTCTTATATTATTTGTTCAAAAACAGAAAAGGAAACCGAGTGATATAGCCCCGAAATAGTCGTGGCAAAACACCAAAAAGACTTCTAAGGGGCTTTGGTACTGCAATCTCGTCCAATTGCAAAACTCAAACAGAAAATTTACATCCAGCTGCACGGGCAAATGGTAATTATACACCTTGAAACGATAAAGCCTTATTTCTTGCTTCTCTTATCAATAATTACTGCCAATAGAATCACCAATCCTTTCACTACCTGTTGCCAAAAGGGCGATACATTGAGTAATACCAAACCATTGTTGAGCACCCCTATAATTACTGCCCCGATTACCGTACCTGTTACAGTACCTACCCCACCCGAAAGCGAAGTCCCGCCGATTACCACGGCTGCAATGGCATCCAATTCATAACTGGCTCCAGCATTGGGCTGCGCTGAATTGAGACGTGACGTAACCAAAATACCCGCAACGCCTGCCATCGCCCCGGCAATTCCGTAAACTGCAATTTTCACCCGATTAATATTGATACCCGACAGAAAGGATGCTTTTTCGTTTCCTCCAATAGCATAAACATATCGGCCAAAAACGGTTTTTTTCGTAATAAAAACCATTGATAATACGATAAATACTGAAATCCAGACGGGAACGGGGATTCCTAACAACCAGCCCGAACCAATAAACTCGAAGCTGGATCCAAGATTAGAAATTGGAATACCCTGCGTATAGAGCATAGTGGCACCGCGTGCAATAGTAAGCATCGCAAGAGTAGCCACAAAAGGCGGCAAATCAAACTTGGTAATAGCCCATCCGTTAAACAATCCCAGAGCTAACCCAACCAATATTGCTGCTAAAACCCCACCTAAAACGGTAAAACCGATATAAAGATCAAAAGCGGGTATGGCAATACCATTATGCATCAAGCCAGCGCAAACCGCCGAAGAAAAAGCAAGGATAGAACCCACCGAAAGGTCAATCCCGGCCATCAGCACCACCAGAGTCATACCCATTGAAATGCAGACATTGACGGAAATTTGCCGCAGTACATTCCAGAGATTGTTGGTCGTTAAAAACTTATCAGATAACACACTGATAACCACACAAAGTAAAAGCAAAGCAATTAAGGACTGTGTCTTTTTTAGTAATTCCTTATTCATATTTATAGTCTTTATACTTAGAATTTCTATCAAATAGCATATTTCAACAATTTATCTTCCGTGGCATCTTCGGCATCGAATTCGGCTGTAAGTTTTCCTTCCGCCATCACCAATATGCGGTCGGCGAGCGCCAGAATTTCCGGTATTTCGGAGGAAACTAAAATGATACTTTTGCCTGCCTCCGCTTGTATTTTGATCAGCTCGTAGATTTCACTTTTAGCATTGATATCGATCCCTCTTGTGGGCTCGTCTAACATAAAAATTTGTGGATTTGTTGCTAACCATTTTGCAAGCACTACTTTTTGCTGGTTACCTCCGCTCAAATTCGAACAGTATTGGCTTTCTGACGGCGTTTTGATACCTAATTGTTTAATATAATTACGGGCCGAAAACTTCTCTTCCTTATCCCTTAAAAGCGCGTTGGGTTTTAGGGTGGTGATACTAATATTGGAGCTAATGTCCATACCTAATACCAAACCTTCGGTTTTACGGTCTTCGGTTGCAAAAGCCAAACCTTGCTTAATGGCTTCTTTGGGCGACTTAAACTGAAATTGTTGGTTGTTGACACTTATCGTACCAGTCATTCTAGTGGGTACCATCCCAAATATACTTTCCATTAGTTCGGTTCTTCCTGATCCCATAAGACCAAAAAAGCCTAGAATTTCCCCCTTTTTTAATTCAAAGGAAATACCATGAAGTATGTTTTTATTTTTAATATGTGGATGTTGTAAACATAGATTCTCTACTTTGAGAATACCATGCGAAACCTTATTCTTTTTAGTTTTTGGAGCAATTTTAACATCACGCCCTACCATTTTACGAATAAGGTGCGCTTCAGAAGCGTCTTCCATTTTACCCGCTTCCACACTAACCCCATCTCTCAAAACGGTATAATGGTCCGCAATACGAAAGAGCTCCTCCATTTTATGGGAAATATAAACGACCGTTCTTTTTTCACCAATTAATTCCTTAATGATTCGGTGCAGATTTTCAATTTCATGGTCGCTCAGGGCAGACGTAGGCTCATCCATCAGAATTACCTGAGCGTCGGCCAGCAAAGCTTTGGCAATTTCAATAAGCTGTTGTTGACCCACTTTTAGGTTTTTTACCAAAGTTTGCGGTACACAGTCTAATTGCACTTTTTTGAGTAATTCGGCGGCTTGGCTTTCCATTTTAGTGCTATTCAATATACCCAGCGAATTGCGAAGTTCCCGACCGAGAAACAAATTTTCGGTAACACTTAGGGAGGGTATCAGGTTCAATTCCTGGTGAATAATGGCAATACCAGCATGTTGGGCATCTTTTATATTTTCAAATTTAACGGGCTCGCCATGGAGTTTTATCTCCCCATCGTAGTCACAGTAGGCACCCGTAAGAATTTTCAAAAGGGTAGATTTCCCCGCACCATTTTCACCCAAAATAGCATTTACTTTGGCCGGATAAAATGTAAAATTCACCTTGTCAAGGACCTTTACACCTGGAAATGATTTCGATATATTTATAGCTTCAAGCATGGGTTTAGGTCAAATAATTTGCAACTTCACTTACTTCAGGGCCTTACCACTTTTGATTTCAATCGGATAGATTATCTGTTCTAATTTGGATTTTTTGCTCAACTTGATGGCACCTCTAAACCAGATATTTGAACCTTTTTGTACCTCCCCCGATTGCTTTGGGAGCACCTTTTCACGAATAAGTGTATTAAGCGCTTCCGACACCTTGTTAAATTCCTTATTGTTTTTGAAGTCGGTCAGCTTTACAAGTTTAGAAGCATCTCTGATCGCATTTCCAAAAAGAAATTTCGTTTGTAAATACAATATAGACCCATCACTCGCTTGCACTTTAAATCCTTCTTCCGTTTTATCCAAAACCTTCCCACTATCACTCACCATAAAAAAGGCAGTATTTCCTATTCCCAACCGATTGCCATATTTGGCAAAAGCGGAATCCACATTGTGATCATAATTGTCCATCAACTGGGAAAGTGGAATTGGAACGCTGCTTTTCATTATTCCTTGGTAATAGAGAGAGTCGGCATAGGCTGTAAAATCAAATGCACTCGTGCTACCAGGTTTTGAAACTTCGCTTAGTTTCTTAAAATAAATAGCATTATAGCCCAGAAAACCCACCAGGATCACACACAAAATAGTCACATACAATTTTTTCATATCAATAATCTTTGGCGTTTTCAGAGGTGACCAACTCTACCTCTACAGGCACTCTTTGCGGAAAAACCCGTCGGCCTTTTATATACTCGTCTGCAAATTTGGCCGCAGTTTGGGCCATAACCTTAGGATACTGCATACCGGTCGCTACGATCTTCCCTTCCTTAATTTTCTCGATCACTTCCGAGGCTCCGTCAAAACCAAATACTTTTACTTTGTCGGCCTTACCTACTCCTTGCAATGCTTGATAAGCACCCAGCGCCATCGCATCATTGCCACAGAATACAGCTTCTATGTCTGGATGTGCTTGTAATACAGTCTCTAAAACCTCCATGGCCTTATTCCTGTCAAATTCACCACTTTGCTGCGCTACCATTTGTATGTTTGGAAATTTATCTACCACGGAATGGAACCCACCGGATCGGGCCCAGGTATTATTATCACCCACCAGCCCTATTATTTCCGCATACTTTCCTTTTTCTTTCAATGCTTTTACAAACGCTACGCCTATATCCACACATCCAGAATAGTTATCAGACAATATTTGGCTGGTGGCAGCGTCGTCCGAGTTCACCTCCCGATCCATACAAAACACTGGAATATCTGCGGCTTTGGCTTTCATGATATTTGAAACAGAACCGTCGGCATCCGTTGGATTAAACAGAATCGCATCAAAACCAGACGCTATCAGGTTTTCGAAATTATCCGATTCCACGGAAGGATTGTTTTGTGAATCAAAAATCTTGGCTTCGTAGCCTAGTTTCTCCACATTTTCTGCCGCTGATTCCGCCATTACCACAAACCACGGATTATTTAGAGTAGAAATAACCACCGCAATTTTGGGTTTATCGCTCTTCGTCCGACATGAATTTGAAGTGGCTAGAAGCAATACCAATAGCAAATAAAACAGGCTTTTTTTCATAATGCATTAAGGATTTTTAAGGCTTCTTTGGTCAAACCTTCTCCCGACAGACCATAATGATCAAATATTTCCAACTGAGAGCCCGATACCGTATGGTCGTCTGGTAATCCCATAATTTTAAATGGATTATGAGCTCCGTTTTGAAACAACAATGCAGCAACTGCTTCTCCTAAGCCCCCATTTATCGAGTGTTCCTCCACGGTAATGATAGGTTTGCCGTTAGCAGCAGAAGCCAATATCAAGGCATCATCCAAAGGCTTGATGGTATGAATACTAATTACTTTGCAGGCTATTTGATACTTTTCTTGCAATATTTCTGCTGCTTCCATACAAGGTAAAACGGCTTCTCCCGTCGCTAAAAAAGTAAGATCTTCACCCACTTTCAACACACGGCCTTTACCAAACTGGAAGGCTGGTGTGGTGTTAATGGGGGTAGTTTCCGAACTCCCGTTGGAACTTACACCTTCACTTTTAATTAAGGAAGCAGGCATACCTTTTTTCCCAAAACGGATATAAACGGGTGTTGTATACGTTGCGGCAATTTTGATAGACTCCTCGGTTTCGTAGTTATCCGCAGGCGCAACGATGGTAATATTATGGATAGCCCGTAACACTGCAAAATCGTGCAAGCTGTGGTGCGTGGTGCCCAAAGCTCCATAACTCACCCCAGCCGAAATACCGATTAACTTAACGGGGTTATCGGAATAGCATACGTCATTTTTTATTTGTTCCAATCCGCGTGCCGTCAGAAAACAGGCAGGAGAAACTGCAAAAGCCTTTTTTCCCATACTGGCCAAGCCGCTGGCCACCCCTACCAGGTTCTGTTCCGCTATACCAATTTCGACCATTTGTTCTGGGAATTTTTGGCCAAAAGCCACCAGCTTACCCGACCCGCGTGAATCACTGGTAACCACAGTTATTTCTTTATCTGTTTCAGCTAACGCTTGGAGTGTTTCTGAAAATATTTCTAAGTTTGACTTACTCATGTTTGTTGTAGTTGATACCAAGGGATGGCCTTCGAACATTAATGCTTTTTGAAATACGTATTATAGTAGTGGCGGCCTCAGGCTAATTCCGCCATCGCAATTTCATATTGCTCTGGAGAAGGAACGCCATGGTGCCATTTGAGCACGTTTTCCATATAACTGATGCCTTTACCTTTGGTAGTATGCGCAATCACAAAGGAAGGCTTACCTTCTTCGAAAGGCATACTTTTAAAGGTTTCGGTCAATTCTTCTAGATTATGGCCATCCACATGTTTAACTGCCCATCCAAAAGCTTCCAGTTTTTTATCGATAGGTTCAAGCCCCATCACCTCGGCATTCGAACTCGTAATTTGGAGTTTGTTATAGTCTAGCACCGCACAAAGGTTGTCCAGCTTATAATGGGCAGCAAACATCAATGCCTCCCAGTTGGAGCCCTCGGCGAGCTCACCATCTCCTAAAATGGTGTAAACCTTTACGTCCGTACCGTCTCTTTTGGCAGCTAAAGCCATTCCGGCACACATGGACAATCCGTGTCCTAAGCCGCCGGTGTTTTGTTCTATACCGTTTACATATTTTGTTGGGTGGCCAATATAAGGCGAATCGTACTTACAAAGTGTAAGCAGGTCTTCTTCCGGAAAAAATCCCATATCTGCCAGTACCACGTAGAGCGCTTCCACACAATGACCTTTCGACTGCACATATCGGTCACGAAGGTTAGATTTAAAGTTCGCCGGCGAAACATTCATGATTTCGTTATAAAGCACACTTAGGATGTCAACGATAGAGAGACTACCCCCTGTATGACCCGCTTTGGCGTTGTAAATGTACTTGATAATATTTCTTCTGTAACGGAGTGATTTCTCCTCCAAGGAGACCACGTTCAAAGTATCTTCTTTCATTTTAGTTTGATATTAATGATGCGTATAAACTTCCCAACCCATATAATTATGCAAGGCTTCCTCCAAGATAGACGCCGTCTTAGAAGCATTCATGACCACATGGTGCTCAAAGCCATTTTTACAGATATGATTCATCAATCCTTGCAGATTTGAAATTTGAGCTACTGCACGGTTTCCGAAAGTACTTAATGGGTCGTTGGTAAGTTCTCCTTCGCCTATGTAAGCTTTGATGACTCCCTTTGGATCATCGGTACTAATGCGTCCGTATGTAAGTGGCATCGCCGGGGTACGTCCATCCAAGGCGCCATAGGTATTTTCAACACCCACGGTGGTTCCCAAAATAGGCGCATTACTAATTTCAATATCCGGAATAAACGACTTCGCCCAGTTTCCACAGTGAAATAATACACATTTCTCCGGATCGTCGGCATAGTTGTTGTTCCAATCGACCAATGCACTCGGAGAACCCGAAGCCAGCTGCATGGCATACATACTCAAGGTTCCCGTAACATCCACTTCACAGGCACTCGGAAGCATATTTTCGGACATGATGCTCATGGTCGTACACACATTGCAACCGTAATTTTGCTGTAAGGAAGTCCAACATTGAATAGCGGTAGCATCCAGCGCATATTCTTCCATGATCTCATTCAGTACCACATCCAGTTTTGCAATTTGGATCATAGCCTCGTTCGGCGTTTTGCCTTTGGGAGCATAAGCATTGATGGACTCAAGGTGCTGTTTTACCTTGCTATCGTCACCTGTCATTTTATTGGCACGGCCCAAAATCTCGGAAAGGTCAAATGTTGTAACGGTAATGCCGTTTCTTTGCAAAATTTTTTCAGAATACCTTACGGTATTAAAAGCGCTAGGCCTTGCGCCTATCGCACCGATTCTCACAGAGCGCAATCCTTTCACTACCCGACACACGGCTACAAAGTCCAGTAAATCTCTTTGGAAAACGGGATCTGAAGGAAGGCTCACATGGTTGCTCGTCAAGGAATATTTTATTCCATATTGATAGAGGTTATTACAAACCGATATTTTCCCACACCACGAATCACGGCGATTCACGACGTTCATTTTGCTTAGTTCGTCGGGGTATGCCTGTATCAAAACGGGGACATTTAAGCCTGCCAATTTCAAGGTATCCGCTACCCCTTTTTCATCCCCAAAGTTGGGCAACAAAACCAAAACACCCGCTATTTCTTCTCGGTGCTGTTTAAAAAGTTCAGCACACTTTTTGGCTTCCTGAAAAGTTTCAACCCCTCCGAGTTTAGTCTCGGTAGTGTCTAACAGTAGAGGGGTTAGACTTAATTTTTTAAATACCTCTAAAATTTCTGTTCGAGCCTTTTCAACCAAACTATCTGGAAAAAAGTCTCTGTTACCAATAATTATACCAAGCGTCATGTTTGAATATTTAACTTAAAAAAAATACTATTTAGACTATCAATTAAACCTAAGCCTCAAATAGTATTTTTTCTTTAAAATATCCTATTATTCAAGACATTAAGCAATGATAACCTCTATTTCATGTTGTCTAAAAACCTCCTTATGTTTTTCGTCCAGTTGTGGATCCGTAATGATATAATCTATTAATCCAAGAGCACCCAAACTTGCCAAAGCACTTTTGCCTATTTTGGTACTATCCGCCACCAGATAAACCACCTCCGCAGAAGTAATCATCGCCTTTTTCACCACCAAATCACTGATACTTGGATAGGTCAAACCAGCCTTTAGCGAAATACCAGCAGTGGCTAAAAATAATTTCTGAACGTTTAACCCCGTAAAGAAATCGGCCGCCTTCTGCCCAGTCAACGATAATGTAGGTGGCTTAAACTCCCCTCCTGTCATTATCACATCAATACCCGGCTCTGCTCCCAGCATCATCGCTATATTCAGCGCATTAGTAATTATAGTAAGGCTTTTGTAATCAGCCGTTTTTATTTTTTTTGCAATTTCCGTGGTGGTGGTACCCGAATCCAAAATAATGGTGTCCCCATCTTCAATAAACTCCAGACATTTTTCAGCCACCTGAGCTTTCTTATCCA
>CAXBLH010000128.1:0-12386 GCA_963976315.1 uncultured Dyadobacter sp. | reverse complement strand
CTTCGAGCGTATCTATCCAGATTTGGCTGTCGTTTAGACTTTCTACTAGTTGCCAATGCTCACCTCCGTGTTCTTCGAAAAGCTCTTTATATTCCTCACCCACTTCAATAGTTGTTTCAAGGCAGTCTGCAACAAATGAGGGTGAAAATGCCAACACGCTTTTCACACCTTTTTGGGTTAACTGAGGGATTATCTCGTCTGTATATGGTTTTATCCAAGGCGTTTTTCCCAATCGAGACTGGAAACAAGTGGTGTATTTTCCTTCAGGGATACCCATTTCCTTTACCAGAAGTCTTGTAGTTTCATAACACTGAGCGCGGTAACAGTGCTGGTTTCGATGGTCAAGTTGGTTGCAACATGTACCAAACTGGCAGAAGCTTTCTGTGACGTCCCCTTTAGTGATTTGACGTTCAGGCAAGCCGTGATAGCTGAAAACAATATGATCGTACTCGCGTTGGGCCATGTACTTTTTTCCAAGGTCGGCAAAGCCTTTGATGAACAAGGGGTGGTCTAAAAAGCGATTGGTAAAATGCAACTCTGGAAGTACTTCCCAGTCTTTTATAACCTCCATTACTTTTTTATAGACAGATCCTGTAGAAGCAGAGGCATACTGCGGGAAAAAGGGGATTACAATAATATCGGTAAAGCACTCTTTACGTAATTCTGTCAAGGCTGACTCAATAGAAGGGTTTTGATACCGCATCGCCAATTTTACAACATATTTGTCGCCGAGTTGCTTTTGTAATTTTTCTTCCACAGAATAGCCATAAAATTTTAATGGAGATCCTTCGGGCTGCCAAAGTTCACGGTAAACTTTCGCAGACTTAGGTGCACGGAAGGGGGCGATTATAAAATTGATTAACAACCATCGATTAAGGTAAGGGATATCAATTACACGCTCATCCATCAGGAATTCCCGGAGATATTTCCGTACATCTGGAACAGAGGGACTATCTGGAGTACCTAAGTTTACTATTAATACACCTGTTTTTTTGATTGTTACAATGCTATTATTCGCTTCTAATGAAGAATTGGTATTCATTTTTAGTTAGTTGGCAAAATTCAAAATAAGTACTTGACTATTTAAAGTGCCTTATTCAAGATTAATTAATATTTCACGTAATGCAGCCTGTGCGGACCATTCTCTATTGGCAGCTTGTTCTATTACTAGAGAGCGTGGTCCGTCCAATACTTCATCAGCTACTTTCATGTTTCTGCGCAGCGGTAAACAGTGCATGAATTTACCGTTGTCAGTTAAGGCCATTTTTGACTCCGTAATCATCCATGAGGGGTCGGTATTAAGTACCTGACCGTAACTATTAAAGGACGACCAATTTTTGCCATAGACGAAATCTGCCCCTTCAAGCGCCTTGTCTTGGTCATATATAACTTGACCATTTCCTACAAATTCGGGTGAAAGGTCGTAGCCTTCGGGATGCGTGACTACCAGTTCCACATTGGCATGGTTCATCCATTCGCAAAAAGAATTTGCAACTGCCTGTGGGAGTGGCTTAAAATGCGGTAGCCAAGTAAGTACTACTTTGGGTCTTTCTTTCAGTTTGAATTCTTCAATGGTGATGCAGTCGGCGAGTGATTGCAATGGATGGCGTGTGGCCGACTCCAAGTTCACGATAGGGACTTGTGCATATTTTTTAAATTGCTGAAATACAATCTCCGCATAATCTTTTTCTCGATCGGTTAAGGTTGCAAATGAACGAATACCAATCAGGTCACAGTAGCTACCTATTACAGCAGCAGCTTCCTTAACATGCTCCGCATTATTGCCATTCATGATCACACCGTCTTCCATTTCAAGACCCCATCCATCTTGGCCAACGTTCATCACAATGACGTTTAATCCAAGGTTTTGAGCTGCTTTTTGGGTACTAATCCGGGTTCGTAGGCTGGAATTAAAGAATAGCAAACAAATGGTTTTGTTCTTACCTAGTTCTTGATCACCAAAGGGGTTCCTTTTAGCTACAATACCACTTGTAATGAGTTGGTTAAGATCAGTAACATCGTGGTAGGATAAAAAATGTTTCATTGAGTATAGGCGTATTAGTACTGGTGTTCAGGAATTTTGAATGATTATTTAACTATAATTTGGCCAAGCGAAATAATAAATTAGGACCATCGGTTTTATTACGCCACTTTTTCGGTAGCTATCATTTCTTGGATACAAGCTTTATAGGCAGTAAGGAAAATGTCCGCTTCGGTTTTTGTTAAGGCCAGCGAAGGTAATAGTCTTAAAGTATTAGCACCAGCCACTCCCGTGAATATTTTATATTCAAACAATAATTTATTTCTAAATTCTTTTACTGGAAAGTCAAACTCTATGCCAATCATCAAACCACGGCCACGTAGCTCCTTGTAACCACCAATACTTTTGATTTCATCCTGAAGATAATTGCCCATTTCCGCGGCATTATCAACTAAGTTTTCATTTTTCATGATGTCCAAAACCGCAATTCCGGCGGCACATGCCAAATGGTTTCCGCCAAAAGTAGTACCCAATAATCCAAAGCTAGCTTTGAATTTGGGGGATATTAAAACGCCAGCAATCGGAAAACCATTACCCATGCCTTTTGCCATGGTCATCATGTCTGGCTCAATGCCACTGAACTGATGTGAGAAGAACTTTCCAGTACGACCATAGCCGCATTGTACGCTATCAAGAATAAGTACGGCTCCGGTTTCATCACATTTTTTTCTCAGGGCTTTTAAAAATGCATCGCTACTGAGGTTAATTCCGCCAACACCTTGAATACCTTCTACGATTACCGCACAAGTTTCCTCCGTGATACCGCTTTCAATAGCTTCTACGTCATTGAAAGGTAAAAATGAAACATGTTCGTTATAATTGATAGGGGCAACAATGCTAGGGTTGTCTGTTGCAGCAACTGCACCAGCTGTTCTGCCATGGAATGCTTTGGAGAATGCAACTACTTTGGTTCTTCCGGTATGAAAAGAGGCAAGTTTTAATGCGTTTTCGTTGGCTTCGGCACCAGAGTTACACAAGAAAAGCTTATAATCTGGATAACCAGAAAGGTTACCTAATTTTTCAGCCAATTCTTCCTGCATCGGTATTTGTACCGAATTGGAATAAAAACTGATTTCAGAAAGTTGTTTGGTGAGTTTCTGTACATAGTCCGGATGACAATGCCCTACTGAGATAACAGCGTGGCCACCATACATATCCAAGTATTTTTGACCGTTTTGATCCCAAAGATAGCTTCCTTGCGCTTTTACCGGCTCAATATTGTAAAGCGGATATACTTCAAATAAATGTGACATAATTCATTATAAATTAAAAGGAAGGAGCCTTCAACCGTAGTCCGGCATCTTCGGGTAAATCAAATAGTAAGTTTAAGTTTTGTACCGCTTGTCCAGAAGCACCTTTCGTCAGATTGTCAATAATACTGGTGATGAGTAGCTGTCCATCGTGTTTTTCAAGGTGGATCAAACACTTATTGGTGTTTACAACCTGTTTCAAATCAATGGGTGCGTCGCTTATATGTGTAAACGGGTGCTGCTCATAGTACGATTTGTACAAATCTTTGGCCTCTTCCAGGCTGCCTTCAAAATGGGTATATACATTGGCCATAATTCCTCTTGCAAAATCCCCTCGGTAGGGTACAAAATGAATAGCCTTGTCGAAACCCGGTTGAAGTATAGTCCACGACATCCTAATTTCTTTCAAATGCTGATGTGTAAATGCCTTGTAAATAGACATATTATTATTTCGCCAAGAGAAATGAGTAGTGGGACTAAGCGCCTGGCCAGCTCCAGTGCTTCCTGTAACGGCACTTACATGTACTTCGTTTGTTAGTAAATTGTTGCTAGCCAACGGTAAAATAGCAAGCTCGATACTGGTTGCAAAACAACCTGGGTTCGCAATTTTGGACGCTGTTTTTATTTTGGCTTTTTGTAATTCCGGAGAGCCATACACAAAATCAAATGATTCATCACGGAAGTCGGTACTCAAATCGATGATTTTAACAGTTTCAGAGACCTGATACTGATCCAAAAACTTTTTAGATTCGCCATGACCCGAGCATAAGAAAATGGCATGCAGATGGTCTTGATTTAATAATAATTGCATATCACCTCCGTCAAACCGAAGGACCGTATCTCCCAGCAAATCGGTATGGGTTTCGTATATGAATTTACCAGTCTGGCTTTTACTGTGGGCAAAAGCAATATTTACAAAAGGGTGGTTTATTAGAATTCGTAACAATTCACCTCCAGTGTAACCTGCGGCACCTACAATACCTATATTAATTTTTGAATTCATCGATTTGAAAGCTATACCACCAATTTTCAGTTCTCCAAAATGGGTGGCATAGCGTTTTATGGATTAATAATTTCCTATCACTTTTGCGCTGCAACAGCGTCACTAACTTTTTGGTAAATCATCACTTGGTTAGAAGCAACTTTCGAAAAGCCTCTAACGTCGTCGCCGGTCCAAGCATTGTTCATTTCACCGTAGCTACCAAAAATAGAAGACATGAGGTCAAATGGGGATTCAATACCTTCAATATGGAAACGGTAAGGAGCAAGATGTACATGTACTTTACCAGAAACGTGTTTTTGAGTATCCGCAAGGAAAGTTTCAATGTTACGCATTACTGGCTCTACGAACTGGCCCTTATGTAGTAACGTACCGTAATTGTTGGCAAGTTGTTCTTTCCAATACAATTGTTGTTCCGATAATACATGTTTTTCAAGCGTATGATGCGCTTTGATGATGATTAATGGAGCAGCAGCTTCAAATCCTACGCGGCCTTTTATGCCAATAATAGTATCACCTACGTGGATGTCTCTACCTATTCCGAAAGGCTGTGCAATAGCCGCTATTTCTTGAATAACTTGAACCGAGGAATCATATTTTACACCATTTAGTCCGGTCAACTCACCATTTTCAAACTCAATGGTAATCGTTTCTGGAGTGGTTTTGGTTACTTGGGTAGGCCATGCTTCTTCGGGTAGGTACTGGTCGGAAGTTAAGGTTTCTTTGCCTCCAACGGATGTTCCCCAAAGTCCTTTATTGATACTGTACGCTGCCTTAGTCCATTCTCGAACTACCCCTTTTTTGGTGAGGTAATCAATTTCGGCTTCTCTTGAAAGTTTCAGGTCTCGTATAGGAGTGATAATTTCAGCTTCTGGAATAATAATTCTGAACGCCATATCAAACCGAACTTGGTCATTTCCTGCCCCAGTACTGCCGTGTGCTATGGCATTGGCTCCAATTTCCTTGGCATATTCTGCTACCGCAACTGCCTGGAATATTCTTTCCGCACTTACTGATAGGGGGTAGGTATTGTTTTTTAAGACATTTCCAAAAATCAAATATTTGATGCAGTCGTCGTAATAGGCTTCAGTTTTGATAATGGTTGTATGCTGTTTTACCCCTAATTCATAAGCATTTGCTTCGATGGTCTTAAGATCTTCCTCTGAGAAACCACCCGTATCCACTAAAACAGAATATATTTCATAGCCCTTATCTTCGGCTAGATACTTTACACAAAAAGAGGTATCTAATCCTCCACTAAATGCTAGAACAACTTTTGGCTTTGACATTACTGTTTAATATGTAGTTTATTAATTCAATTTTAATTTACAAAGAAACAAAAAAATACCTCGCAACGGGCTATTTTGGGCTGCCGGCGAGGTATTTAAGATAATATAATCTATGTTTTTTCTATTCGTACCTAGTGTACGAGTATAGCCCCGGCGTTTTTCTTTTTAGCGCGTTCTTCCCTTCGTAGTAAAATACGTTGCTTAATACGCATCCATCTTTCGTATAAAGAAGATTCCGTAAGAAAATCCCAAGAGTCTTTTTCTTTTTCTTTGGTTTTTGCTGCTTTTTTATGATCGTCAGGATTGTACATCATTCCGGTACACAGGCAGTGCTTTTTGCCTGTACGCGTCAACACGTCATAATTAACACAGCTGGCACAACCTTTCCAAAAGGATTCGTCTGCTGGCAGTTCACTGAAAGTAACAGGCTCATATCCCAGGTCAGAGTTGATCTTCATAACGGGCAAACTGGTAGTGATCCCAATGATTTTTGCGTCTGGATATTTTTTGCGAGATAATTCAAATGCCTTTTGCTTGATCGCTTTGGCCATACCGCTATTACGGAAGTCGGGATGCACTATAAGTCCCGAGTTAGCCACAAATTTGCCATGCTCCCAGGTTTCAATATAGCAAAAGCCAACCCATACGCCTTCCACAGTGGTGGCAATGATGGCTTTCCCTTCAATCATTTTCTCCATAATATAAACAGGAGAACGCTTCGCTATGCCAGTACCACGTTTTTTGGCACTTTCTTCCATTTCGGCACAAATCGTTTCAGCATAGTGAAGGTGATCTTCGCTGGCGGCTTGGACAATATATTTATGAACTACTTCAGTATTTTTCATTGATGATTATTCAGACAAAAATCGGAACAAAATTAAATATACCCAGAATTAAAACGATGGGACGTTTAAAACTTTAAAAATAAATAGGGGGTATAAACTTTTACCACGTAGGTAAAATAAAATTATGCGGTCCGGCAGGACCTAAATCGAAAAGGTGTAGTATGAAGAACGGTATGTATTTCGTTGCTATTCATTGACTTGTTGTCGTGTATTAAGTTGCAAATTTTGCACAAAATTTATTTACTACAAAGAAACATCGTATATATTTTTCTGGTTCAATATTTATGAGAAAATTGCACCTCTATTAAACCTACCAGATAACCAGCCTATTTTGAAAATAAGGGGGTTTTGATAATTTCTATAATGACCAACGATTCAAATAAATTTTCTCCGGAAGACCTACTTCACGGCTATATCAATGGAATTTTTCCAATGTCAGAGCCTGATGGTACCATTTATTGGTACTCGCCAGATCCTCGTGCTATTATTCCGTTAGACAGCTATAAACCTTCCAAGTCTTTGCGCCCTATCCTTAATAAGCAATTATTTAATATAAGAATAGATTCGGATTTTGAAAATGTGATGCGTGGTTGCGCCGTACCCCGCAGAAATGAATTGGGTGAAGGCGCAACAACCTGGATTTCGGAGCAAATCATTGAGGTGTACACTGCCTTACACCAACTAGGCTATGCACATAGTATAGAAGCTTGGCAAGACAACCGTTTGGTGGGTGGGTTATATGGTGTTTCGGTCAATGGTGTTTTTTTTGGAGAATCTATGTTTACGGTTGTTAGTAATGCGTCGAAGGTTACTTTTCATTATTTAGTTGAAATACTGCGAGCTAATAAATTCATGCTTCTGGACACACAGTTTATGAATGATAATGTCAAAAGGTATGGTGCTATAGAAATTCAACGCGATAATTATCTGAGTCTTTTACGTAAAGCGCTTAAATCGAAGGTGAAATTTGATGCAAATATGGTTGCCTTACCCTAGTTTTTTAAATCCTTATGCTAAGTTGCTGATGTCCCTTGAAGATAAAAGTCTAATTTTGTAGCTCAATTAATTTACAATTCCAGTTGCTACATACGAGGTTGTGTGTATCAATTAATACATTCCTAAATTGTGTCAAAGCCAATTTTAGTCATCAAGTTCGGAACTGCCTCTATTACTTTACCATCTGGTGAGCCAGACGTACGTATTATTTCAGAGATAGCCAGACAGGTTTCCATCATTCATCCTCAGTACAGAATCATCATCGTTTCATCTGGGGCAGTGGGAGCTGGTAAGTCGCTTATCCAAAATTATAAGGGGACCATGATCCAGCGTAAAGCAGCAGCTTCTGTCGGCAATCCGTTGCTGGTTGCTTTGTATGCGCAATATTTTGCTCCTAATAATATATATATAGCGCAGAGCCTTTGTGAAAGACAACATTTTGCCAATAGAGCCAAATTTCTTCAATTGAAACAAACTTTTGAAGAGTTGTGGGAAAATAATATCATTCCGATCGTCAATGAAAATGATGTGGTAAGTGACCGGGAGTTGAAGTTTTCTGATAATGACGAATTGGCTACGCTGTTGGCGGTTGGCTTTGGTGCCGAAGCGTTAATGTTTTGTACTTCGGTGGGCGGGTTATTAGATGCTGAGGGGCAAATAGTAAGGAGTGTTTCCAAAGTAAATGATGTTTTCAAGTTTGTTCGTACGGATAAATCATTCCTAGGACTTGGCGGGATGGCTTCCAAACTGACTTTCGCAAAACTAGCCTCCCGAATGGCCATCAATGTCATGATATTTGGGATGAATAAGCAGGATGAGCTTTTGGAAGCCTTGGCCCGAAAAGCGGGAACATTCTTTGAGCCCGGTAAAAGTACCTTGTCGGCCAGAAACCGATGGCTTGGCAGCGGAGGATTAGTTTCTGGTTATTTGACGATTGACGAAGGCGCAAAAAAGGCATTGCTGAAAAGAAAAAGCTTGTTAGCAGTAGGCGTTGTAGCGGTGAAAGGTGAGTTTCAAGCCGGGGAGATTATTGAAATATATGCACCAAATGAGGTGATGGTGGCAGTGGCACGAGCACGTCAAAATTCAAAATTGATTAAAACCAACTTAAAAACTACCAACTTTGAAGTGGCACATGCCAATGATATTGTGCTTTTGTAAATACTCTCAAAGGGGAAAGTGTAGCTTTATGCTATTTCAGATTAATGAATAAAAATTAAGGGGAGGTGAATTCCTTATAAAGAACTATATAAATACCATGGACTCTATATTACCACTTTTGAAGCAAACGCATGATGCATCCATCGCCGTAAGACGGTTGTCGGATAACCAACGTGCGCAGGTACTTAATAAATTATCGGGCATTCTATTAGCAAATATTGACACCATCGTTTCTGAAAACTCAAAGGATTTGGAACTGATGGATGATAGTGATCCTAAAAAGGACCGTTTGTTATTGAATGAAAAACGGATCAGAGAAATAGCAGCTAGTTTGTTAGATATTGCCAAATTACCCGATCCAACCGGTGAAGTACTACTTTCGAAAACGATTGAACAAGGATTGGATTTGAAGAAAATTGCTGTGCCATTAGGGGTAGTAGGGGTAATTTATGAATCAAGACCGAATGTTACCATTGACGTTGCAGCGCTATGTTTACGTTCTGCCAATGCCTGTGTTTTAAAAGGAGGTAAGGAAGCACATTTTTCCAATAGTTGTTTGGTAGGGTTCATACACCAGGCTTTGGAAGAATTTGGGGTACCCAAGGAGGCGGTCATGCTGTTACCAACGGGCAGAGAGTTCGTCCAAGAAATGCTCAATGCTACGGATTATATTGATATCATCATTCCCCGAGGATCAGAAGGGCTCATTAAGTATGTTCGTCAGAACTCTTTGGTTCCTACAATAGAAACAGGTGCAGGGGTTTGTCATACGTATGTGGAGAAGTCGGCGGACTTGGACATGGCTGCTAACATTGTAATCAATGCTAAGGTAACCAGGCCATCTGTTTGTAATTCATTGGATACTCTTGTGGTAGATGAATCGGTTGCAGTTGCCCTTTTGCCCAAATTAATAGCTGAATTTAACAAGTGGAACGTGGAGGTTTTTGCAGATGGAAAAGCCTATGAAATATTGAAAAATGCGGGTTATGTCCATTTGCAGCCAGCAAGCGAAGTCGATTTCGGTCGTGAATTTTTGGATTATAAATGTTCGGTTAAAGTGGTAAGCGGGCTTGATGAGGCGTTAAAGCACATTAGTACGCATTCGTCTCGGCATTCAGAGGCCATCGTTTCTAGGAATGAACTTTCTATTGAAACTTTTTTAAATGAAGTAGATGCTGCCGCAGTTTATGCGAATGCTTCCACCCGTTTTACAGACGGTGGCGTTTTTGCATTAGGAGCAGAAATTGGTATTTCTACCCAAAAACTACATGCAAGAGGCCCATTTGCATTAGAAAAATTAGTGACTGAAAAGTGGGTTGTAAGGGGTAATGGGCAGGTAAGGTAAGTGTATGATATGAAGTTTTATATTAAATTTGATTATTAAAATATAAAATAATGGGGCTGTTCCTTAGGAGCAGCTTCCTTTTTTATACATTTGTTGAAACCTAATCAGGTAAATCTGTATTTATCGTTATGCAAATATTAGATAAGGAAAGTCTAAAAAATATCTCACAAGAAGCAACGCAGTTATTGATTAAGCTCATAGAAACTCCCTCTTTTAGTAAAGAGGAAAGTGGTACGGCTCTTATAATAGAAAGCTTCTTCGCCAGCAAAAATATCCCTACCAAAAGAAAGCAAAACAATATATGGGCGTATAATCAATATTTTGATCCCGGTAAACCTACTTTGCTTTTAAACTCACATCATGATACTGTTAGACCTAATACGTCATGGACCTTAGACCCATTTTCGGCTATGATGGAGGATGGTAAACTATATGGATTAGGGAGTAATGATGCGGGTGGCTGTTTGGTATCATTGATCCATACCTTCGTTTATTTTTATGACCGTAAAGATTTAAAGTACAACATCATTATTGCCGCTACTGCCGAGGAAGAAATTTCTGGTAAAGAAGGCCTTGAAATTGTAGTGCCGGAACTTCCTGAAATTGATTTTGCAATTGTAGGTGAGCCCACTGAAATGCATTTGGCAGTGGCTGAAAAGGGTTTATTAGTTCTGGATTGTAAGGCTATTGGGCGTTCAGGGCATGCGGCTCGTGATGAGGGTGACAATGCGATTTATAAAGCTTTACAAGATATCATCTGGATTACGAATTATCAATTCCCCAAGGTTTCTCCTACATTGGGTCCAGTGAAAATGTCAGTCACTATTATAAATGCCGGTAGCCAACATAATGTAGTACCAGATGCCTGTACTTTTACGATAGATGTAAGAGCAACGGATCAATATACCTTGGAGGAAATCATTGAAGAAATCCAAAAGAATATTCAATCTGAAATATCCCCGCGATCCATACGATTAAGGCCTTCAAGTATTCCGATAGAACATCCAATAGTTAGAGCAGGAATAGCCTTGGGGCGGAACACCTATGGTTCGCCTACTACCTCAGATCAGGCCTTGTTGGATTGTCCGTCCCTTAAAATGGGGCCGGGTCATTCTGGCCGGTCGCATAGTGCGGATGAATTCATTTATTTGCATGAAATAGAAGGGGGAATAGCACAGTATATCGAAATGCTGGAAGCAGTAATGGTTTCTTAATATTGGATTAAGTCATTTTAGAAAATAATGGGCCTATGCATTTCTTTGACGAAGAAGCTATTTTAAAGTACGAAACTGTTCAATTTTATTATATCAAAACGAGATTGGACAATCATATTTTTCGATTGACCTTGAATCGTCCGGAAAAAAGAAATGCATTTACACCCACCATGGCTGCCGAGATTGCTTTCGCCATTGCGTATGCAAACTATAATTCGGCGGTCCGTTGTGTAATTATTGACGCTGAGGGTTCTGTTTTTTGTGCTGGTGCAGATTTATATGCTTTTCATGATCCATCTTTTGATTTTTTGAATACGATGCTCCCAGAAGCCAAAGAAGAAGTTCGATTGGGTGATGTGTTTAAAAATTGCTTTAAACCATTGATTGCTCAGGTAGCAGGTGCAGTGTTCGCAGGAGGTTTTTTAATCGTTGCAGGTTGTCATTTTGTATATAGTGTCCCTGATGCGAAATTTGGTTTACCTGAAGTAAAGCGTGGTATTTGGCCTATGCAAGTGATGGCAAGTTTGGAAGGGATTATTGCTCCCAAAAAAATTTTAGAAATGGCCATTACTGGGGCAACTTATAATGCCCTTGCCATGAAAGAAATGGGGTTGGTTTCCGAAACAGTGGATGCTGACGACTTAAAAGATTCTGTGGAATTACTGGCTGGTACTGTCGTTGCTAATGCACCCTTGGCAATCAACAGGGGTATTAAAGCTTTTGCAAGCTATAAACAAGTCCCTGCCATGGATCAGCATCGGTTTTTACAGCAGCAGCTCGCTAAGATTTTGGCCAGTGAAGACTCCCTAGAAGGTATAGCCGCTTTTAAAGAAAAGCGGGTACCACAATGGAAGGGTAAATAAAATTACCCTTTAAATTCTCAAATATCCGTCCCTTAATTTCCTGGAATAATTTCGATTTCCTCCCCATATTGGTTGTGGAACTTGAAGTCAACTACGCCAAACGAGGAGTCTTTGATTAGTTTTACCCAGATTTTATATTTGAAGAACCATTTCATTTGTTCCGACAACAAGCCTTTGGTAAAATAAGAATAAAGGAATGGGTGTAATGAAATTGTAATACCTTTCTCATTTTGCTTCGAGAGCATATAGTCCAAATTGTTGGCTATCACATCCGAAACCAAAATACTGGCTTGAATATTGCCGCTTCCTGCACAAGTAGGGCACACTTCGCGCGTTACAATATTCATTTCAGGCCTAACCCGTTGGCGGGTAATTTGCATCA
>CAXBLH010000127.1:0-12405 GCA_963976315.1 uncultured Dyadobacter sp. | reverse complement strand
TATAGACGAACATATTATCGATGTCTATGGAACGGCCGTTGGTGTGATAGGGGCAGGACAAGATTATAAAGTAGTAATTGAAGCACACTCTGACGAGATTTCTTGGTTTGTTAACTATATTTCAGAAGAAGGCTATATCCACGTAAGACGCAATGGGGGGTCGGATTCGTCTATTGCACCTTCTATGCGGGTAAACTTACATACCAAAAAGGGAGTTGTAAAAGGGGTATTTGGCTGGCCTGCCATTCACGTCCGTGACAGAACTAAAGACCAAACTCCAAAGGACCACGAGTTATTTATTGATGTAGGTGCTGCTACGAAAGACGAAGTTGCTGCCATGGGTATCCACGTAGGGACAGTGATTACATTTGCCGATGGTTTGGATGAACTGAATGAAAAGTTTTTTATCGGAAGGGCCTTGGATAACCGAATCGGTGGATTTATGATAGCGGAAGTAGCACGTATGTTGCACGAAAACAACGTAAAACTCCCTTTCACACTTTATGTTGTAAATGCCGTACAGGAAGAAATTGGCTTAAGAGGTGCAGAAATGATTTCTCGTAGACTCAAACCAGATCTTGCGATTTGTACCGATGTTACCCATGACACACAATCCCCGATGTATAACAAAAAAGAACAGGGTGATTTAAAATGTGGTTCTGGACCAGTGCTGTGCTATGGACCTGCGGTTCAAAATAACCTAAGAGACTTATTAATTGAAATCGCTGAGAAAAAGAAAATTCCATTCCAACGCCAGGCAGTAAGTAGATCCACGGGTACGGATACCGATTCTTTTGCCTATTCGGCAGAAGGCGTAGCGAGTGCGCTTATTTCTCTACCATTAAAATATATGCATACCACGGTGGAAATGGTACACCAAGACGACGTTCAAAATGTTATTCAACTGATGTACGACGTGTTACTTTCCCTGAAAGGGAATGAAGATTTCCGTTATATTCAATAAAACCAAAGTGGCGATTTGTAAGAGTTGAATCGCCACTTTAGTTTTTGCTTACACCTCATTTGCCAATTCTATTTTTTCAATTTGGAATACTATGCGACTTATCAAATACTTCAATATTTTCGGTTTAGTGCTCACTATGGCTCAATTCCAATGCATTGGTGCTACCACAAGTGACCAAAGCACTAAAAAGAAACCAAATTTGGCAAATGAAATTATTACAGGTGCAGATCAAACTGAATTGTATCTGGATTACTTGAAAGGAAAGCGTATAGGTATTTTGGTAAACCAAACTTCTATTATTGGCAATATGCCTATTGTTGATAGCTTGGTGAGCTTGGGCATTGACATCAAACTTATCTTTGGCCCTGAACATGGTTTTAGAGGCACAGCCAGCAATGGGGATAAGGTCTCTGATTCGGTAGATCCCAAGACAGGAATACCGGCTATTTCGTTGTATGGAAAACAAAAAAAGCCCACGAAAGAACAAATGGCACAGATTGATTTGATGCTCTTTGACATTCAGGATGTGGGTGCACGTTTCTATACCTACATCAATACCTTGGGTCACATTATGGAAGCCTGTGCCGAAACTGGTAAGGAGTTGCTTATTCTTGACCGTCCCAATCCAAACGGATTTTTGGTAGATGGACCCATTTTAGAAGATCATTTACACTCTGGTATTGGTATGTACAAAATCCCGATTTCACATGGACTAACCATAGGAGAATTTGCACAGATGCTAAACGGAGAAGGAATGTTACCTCACCAAATGCAGTGTAAGTTAAAAATCATAAAAGTGGCTAACTATAACCATAACCTTTCCTATACGTTACCTATATTGCCTTCGCCTAACCTCAATACACAGCAGTCCATTATGTTATATCCTCATATCTGTATGTTTGAAGGCACTATTGTTAGCCAAGGGCGAGGAACCTATATGCCATTTACGGTTTTAGGTGCACCTGCGTTAAAAGGAAAATATGATTTCAGTTTCAAACCTGTGAGTATAAAAGGAATGAGCGAAAGTCCGCTCCATTTGAATGAATCCTGCTATGGACTTGACCTTCGTGACTACGATATAGACCTACTTAGAAAATCTAAAAAGCTTAACTTGGCTTGGTTAATAGAAATGTATAAGGCCTATCCCGACAAAGCTCGTTTTTTTGATAGAAGCCAAAGTAAACAGATGGGGGATTTCAAACTACTGGCTGGAACCGAAAATTTACAGAAACAGATAATCGCAGGCACCTCTGAGGCCAATATTCGAAAAAGTTGGGAGCCTGGATTAACGAATTATAAGAAGATTAGAGATAAATATTTGTTGTACCCTTGAACCCAGGAAACAGTATATCCACTAAGTTTTAGATTCCATGGCATTGAAGCATTCCTGTGCGAATAACTCGCTAAAATAGCGATTCTGCAATTAAACCGATTTCTGTTCTTCCTTATAAAACTTTGGGTATTCATAAGTTTTATTCGACCCTATATTTCCGGACAAATTTAACTATTTGTAAGAGTGCCAATAGCAGAAAAACTGCTGGTAATATATACCTAATCCATGGGGAGGTAGCTATTTGGTCGTGGGCCAGCAGAAACGCAAAAGTATACACAAAGGCCAGTATCCCGCAAAAAGTACCCATACTTGTGCCCAGTATATAGGCATATTTATTCCCCTCTTTTAGGTCAATCCAGGCCTCGTTGATCAAATACAAATTCCATCCGGCCCAAAATGGGAGCTGGATTAAATTGATACCATTGAAAAATAAACCTATCAGAAATGGGTGATATTGGCTGATAAATCCTGATGGAGTTGTGCTATTTTGGCTAGGTGATTGCCATAAAAATGAAATGGCTAGTACCAGTAAAAATAATATTGAAATAAGCTCAATACTTTTGACCATTTTACTGTTTTTTAATAACCAAACCGCACCATATAGCGTCATGCGAATTACGAAGAACTCTACCAACACAACACCTATGAGGAAATAATATAAGCTGTGGTTTCCATTGGTCTTATATATTTCGAAAGCAATTAAATTAATATACCCAAGCGGTAAAGAGCCTACCACACTGACTATAAAACCGACCAAATAATTCTTTATGTTTTTCAACTAAAATAAATTTCAATACAAAATAAAACATCCCCAAAAAGTAATAGGGATGTTAATATTAGACTATATTTCACAGGAGCATTTTTAAATCAAGATCACTCCATTTATTGCCTCAATCTGTTTATCGGGAGCCGGTATACCCTAATGAACAATCAGTTAGGAAAAGGTATTTAACTTACCCAATAAAAGATTCCGGTTTTCAGAAGTAATTGGAATCTCAATCTCGCCAATGATAACATGAATATGATCAATGGATGAAATCATATTTAAATTAATAATGAAAGACTTATGAGTCTTAAAAAATTGACCTTCGGGAAGCTGATCAACCATATTTTTCAGGGTTTCCCGTATGGTATATTTTCTTTCAGAAGTATGCAACTCCAAATAATTATCAGCACTACGGATGTATAAAATTTCGTTTAGATTGATCTTAGTGAATACATTTTTCTCTTTTATAAATAAGGCATCTTGAATGACCGTGGTATTTTCGTTTTTCTTTTCAATCCTTTTGTTGTCATCCCTTTCACGGTAATTATTAATAGCAAGGCTTACAGCAGTATATACATTGATTTTCTTAAATGGTTTATTTAGAAAAGCATTAGGAGAGGTATTTAACGCAGCATTCACAATTGCTAGCTCTTCGTGGCTAGTAAGAAAAATAAAAGGGATATCGAAGTTTTCTCGAATAAATTCTGCAACATCAATTCCTGTCTTATAGCCACTAATAGTAATATCTAACAAAGCCAAATGAATGATATTAGTCTCCAAAATTCGAATTGCCTCATTATAATCTGCTGCTGTATACTCTGCGTTCAGCCCAAATCCGTTTAGTGTATATTGCAAGTGTTTAGCAATAACCGGTTCATCTTCTACAATTAAAATATTCATTATAAAACTAAGACAAGTAGCAGAATATATTTCGAATACAACTTTTTTATAAAAGGGTCGATTAGAGCATGTCTAAATTCTAATGATTGAATGGTTTATTTTCAAACATACTCTTCAATGAATATAGGGTTAAAAGTGATTTAATCTATAAATTCAAATATATACTGTCTAGTTGCTAGATACTAGGATCAGTTAGCTGCTATTTTTTTGTTCAATACAAAAAATATACTTATCAGAAGCAAGCCTCCAAAGAACCAGCAGCTTAAAAGTAAATTATAATAAACAATAGCCACCAGACATATAATTGACAATATAAGGGAAATAATTGGAAAATAAGGATAAAATGGCGCAACAAATGGTCGTTCCATGTCTGGCTCCGCCACTCTTAGTTTGAAGAGAGCAAGCAAACTTACGATGTACATTACCACGGCTCCAAGGGCCGCCAGAATAATAACTTGGTCAGTAGTACCTAATACCAATGCCATACATCCAATAATCCCCCCGGCGAATAAGGCCCAATGGGGTGTTTGATACTTGGAATTGACTTTTCCTAAAAAGCGAGGTAAAAACCCTGCTCTTGCCAATGCATAAATTTGTCGAGAATACCCGATGATAGTACCATGGAAAGAGGCGATAAGTCCAAAAAGGCCCAAACTGGCAAAAAGGTGGGTAAGCCCACTGTCCCGACCAAGAACGATCCCTAACGCAGCAGGAAGTGGATAATCGATGGTACTTAAATTTTTCCAGTGGGTAACACCGCCAGTCACAATCATGACCGCTAGTGCAAGAACCACCAAAGTAAGTATACCATAAATATAACCTAGAGAGATTGTCCTTTTGGGATCTTCTACCTCTTCGGCTACCATGGCCACTCCTTCAATGGCTAAATAAAACCATATTGCAAAAGGCAAGGCAGCAAAAACTCCTCCCCAGCCAAAAGGCATAGGATCCGTCATAAAGGTGTCGTATGAGAAATGCGGAGATACAATTCCGATGTAAACCAGCAATTCTACTACTGCCAGGATAGTGACTACCAATGAAAAAGTGGCTGACTCTTTAATACCCAGCAAGTTAATGCCTATGAATATAATATAGCACGAAATAGCAACATGCAATACCGAAAGCGAAGGGTATAGAAAATGAGAATAGCTTCCCAACGCAAAAGCAATTGCCGGCGGGGCGATCAAAAACTCTACTAAGGTCGCATATCCGGCGATCAGGCCACCCCACCAACCAAATGCTCGGTGAGCATAAGCAAACGGGCCTCCAGCCTGGGGTATTGAGGTGGTTAGTTCCGTAAAGCTATAAATGAAAGTAATATAAAGAACTGTTACTAAAAGGGTGGCTATCAAAAAGCCCACGGTACCCGAAACACCCCAGCCATAATTCCAACCAAAATATTCCCCTGAAATTACCAATCCAACGGCGATTGCCCATAAGTGAATCGGTTTGAGTACTTTTTTTAAATTTGCATTTTGTTCTGGTGCCATTTCAAAGGTTTTTGGTTAATAAATATTATTTAGGAGCGTTCCTCAAATAGTCGCCCATTTGAGTTGTTTGATCAGTATTCAAATAGTCAACTTGGAGCATCATGAGTTTTTTCCAAGTATTAATATTATCGGGAGTAGCCCAAAACCTTATCTTTTTTCCCTGAAGGTGAGTTTGCTTTACAATTTTCTCTAATCTCCTATGGTCCTTTTTCAACATTTCACCCTCACCATTCCACCGGGAATATTTCTTAAAATCTTGGCTAATCAGCGCTATTCTTGTTAATTGATACTTGGAATAATTAATTTCGGGCCTACCGTCGAAATAAATAAAAGCAGGAAATAAAATAAAGGTATTAGGATCAGGAGTATTTCCACTTACGACAATAGTAACATTCCCCTTGGGATGAAGGTAATCCTCCATCGTTTTCAGCTCATTAATTAAAACTTTTAGAGTTGGTTCTGCCGGCGTTTTTAAATCAATAAGTAATTGTAATCCATCGACTTTATTGGGATAAACTTTACCGCCATTTTTTTGAAGAATCTTTTTTAACGGAGTAAGGTATACAACATCTAATGTTTGATTTAAATTAATATCCTTTTCATCATGTGCCACATAAAGGATACCCTCTTTGAGGATAACATCTGCTTCAATAGAACCAAACTCTTGCTGATAGGCACCCCAAAATGGATCTGCATGAGCATAGTCATTATGGGAATGCGCATTGGAAGTTTGATACCCCGATAAACTTTGACTGTACAAAACAGAAGTATGTAAGACGAAAAAGAGGCTCAGAAACTTTATCATGACGATTTTTGATAAGAGGCTTGTAAAGTTATACTTTAAAATCAATTAAGGAAATTGTCCTTTTTATAAATTCCAGCGAATTGAAACAATAATAAATTATATAGCCAGGTAAAATGGCCGTATGACATCACGAAAAACTCAATGACAGAAACTACGCTCAGAAATTATGGGTATTAAAACCGTTTGTTTTAACAAATAATAATTTCACTGCTTAACTACAAAAAATAATATACCTATTTTAGTGCTTTAATCGGGTACTTCCTATTATCACATAAATATTATCGATGAAACAGAATAATTCCTTATTCCGCAAAAAGTCAGTGGAGCAAATTTTAAAGGATGCCGAAGCTTCGGAAAATGGACTTTCAAAAATTTCTCTGGGCATTGCGGCCATTGTGGGTGCTGGAATTTTTAGCACTATTGGTTTGGCCAGCTATAATGGAGGTCCCGCGGTTTCCTTATTATTTGTATTCACCGCCATTGCCTGTGTTTTCACGGCGCTATCGTATGCCCAGTTTGCCAGCACAGTACCCGTATCAGGCAGCGCCTATACCTATGCGTATGTAGCTTTTGGTGAGTTTTTTGCCTGGATAATTGGATGGGCACTCATATTGGAATATGCTGTTTCAAATATGGTAGTGGCCATATCCTGGTCGCAATATTTTGTGTCGATGCTTTCAGGTTTTGGGATAAACATTCCAAAATATCTGACCCTCGACCCAGGAAGTGCCATTGAAGCCTTTGACAAATTACAATCGTTTGGCATCAATGCGCTTACAAAATCGGAGCAATATGCTGCCCTTGCGTACCAATCTGCACCCAAAATTGCTGGGATACCTATTATCCTTGATTTACCCGCAGGAATTATTACCGCGTTAGTTACATGGTTAGTATATCTTGGAATTAAAGAATCTAGATCCGCTAGTAATTTCATGGTCGTGCTCAAAATTGGCGTGGTATTACTCGTTATTTGTACCGGTGCATTCTTTGTAAAACCCGAAAATTGGACCCCCTTCGCGCCCAATGGTGTTAAAGGAGTTTTGAGTGGTGTGGCGGCAGTTTTCTTTGCTTTCATTGGTTTCGATTCTATTTCAACCACCGCAGAGGAATGTGTAAATCCGCAACGAGATATGCCAAAGGCCATGATTTACTGCCTTATCATTTGTACCGTACTTTACGTATTAATCACGCTAGTACTCACGGGGATGGTTAATTACAAGGAGTTAAATGTCAGCGACCCATTGGCCTTTGTATTTGAATATGTTGGAATGGATTTTATGGCCGGACTTATCTCCGTCAGTTCTGTTATCGCCATTACCAGTGCCTTATTGGTGTATCAATTGGGACAGCCACGCATCTGGATGACCATGAGTCGCGATGGCTTACTTTGGAAGCGCTTTTCCAAAATACACCCCAAATACCACACACCTTCGTTTGCAACCGTAGTAACTGGGTTTGTGGTAGCGATACCTGCCTTATTTTTCAAAATGGATTTTTTCGTGGATTTAACGAGTGTAGGTACCTTCTTTGCTTTTATTTTGGTTTGTGGAGGAGTTTTATATTTGGACCATTCGGGGCTTTCCAAAAAATCCAAGTTTAGAGTCCCATATATTAACGGACAATACTTAATAGGTATCCTCTTGGTTCTCGCCATAGCCGCCCTTTTAACGTATGGGAAAGAAACAATATTGGAATGGAGGTTATTGTCGTTAGTTGAAATTATTGAGCATAAACTCCTAACGATCGTATTTTGGGTTACATGGTTTACGCTGAGTATACTGGGCTATCAGTACAAATTCTCTTTTTTACCGGTGGCAGGAATTCTTACAAACCTTTATTTGATGACCGAACTGGGTTCTTCAAACTGGCTTATATTCGTCATTTGGCTCGCTATTGGGCTAATCATTTATTTCAGTTATGGTTACAGAAAGAGCAAACTGGCACAAGGATCCTGATTGCTAAAAAACAAGAAATACACTGTCCATAGCGGATTGCAGTGTATTTCTTGTTTCAAAAATTAACGGTAATTCAAACCTTACTGCATTCAATTGAATAGAAAATGAGACCTAAGAATCTTGCTTTCTGAAATTCTTATCTGAACTAATACCAATAACCTATAGGTATTTTTGTAATTCATCAGAATGATGAATAAACACGCCCTTTTTGGATTCCTTAGCATTGGCAATCATTGCAGATGCTACTTTATTAGAGTCAATGGCGCGGAATTTCCGCAAGGAACCTACCATAAAGGGATTCAAAATATTGGCAAATATAGTTCCAATCCGCTCGCCAACACGCCGCTCAGTACGTTCTCCTAATAATAGAGAGGGTTGGAATATATGCAGTATTTCATATTGCAGCTCCTGTAAACGTTGCTCTACTTTTCCCTTTATTTGATTATAAAAAATGGAAGAATCCGGATTAGCCCCCATGGCAGTGACTATCAAAAACTTTTGGGCTCCATTCTGCTGTGCAAAGCGGGCGATTTGTAGTGGATATTCCAAGTCTACCTTTCGAAAAGCTTCCTTAGACCCCGCTTTTTTGATCGTGGTCCCCAAGCAACAAAATACGTCCTCCCCTCTTACTAAACGAGCATCAGGATTTTCAAAATCGTAGATATGCTCCACCATTTTGGAGTTCATGATTCCAGTAGGCCGTCGAGCTAACACTATTACACGAGTATAATACGGCGAATCCAGCAACTTCTTTAAAAGCTGCTGGCCAATGAGTCCGGTGGCACCCACTATCAGTGCAGTTCTTTCAGTTAAATAGGACATATCATCTTAATTTAGGTATCATTATTGCTTACAATTTAAGACTTCTACCCATGCAAAAGCAACTATGCTAAGGGGTGAGAGTTAGAAGCCTACACTTTAAAGTACTGAATCCAAAAAGGAAAAGTACTTTAAGTATTTATAAAAATTAAAATAATCATGCTAGGCACTAATCATCCCTCTCCTAAACTTTTGGTACACTTTTTGCTAGCGCTATTTATTATATACTAAAATCATCTTGCCATGCCTATTAAAAAAGAAAAAAACGTGGAAGGAGGTACTCCCGTAAAACCGGCTAGTAACAATCCTAAAAAACAAAAGGACGATTCGAAGAAACCCTTATCTAAAAACTTAAAAGAAGGGGAAGAAAAATCGGAGAAAGAAAATATGAATAAAAAGAAGGGTTATAACGAAACGCCTCCTGATGTACCCGTAAAATCCAACAAATAAGCGGTACTAAATCCGATTATTTCCGTTCCATAATTGCTTCTATCGCTGTTGACAAATAGACCATGGGTGCATTCCAGTTAATGGCTATCTCGTTCGAAGCATAGGAGCAATCATCGTCGGTAAACGACTCGTCCGCAAAATTACTTGTATAAGTAGTACATTTATCCTGTTGCCCAGGATTTGGACCACCAGACAGCAAACCAGGAATAGGCGCAACTACGCCGTCCGCCATAGAAGGGCGATGGTGTGGGTGCATTACTTGTTTGGTGCCAAAACCAGTCAGGAAAGAATAACCAGTCGCATTTCGTCCTAGCAAATAATCCAAATTGCCTAATGCTGCATTTAAATAATCTTCCTCGTTTTTCAACTTATAGGCCTGAAGCAAAGCAATTCCCTGATTAGCAGCCACGGCGCTACTTCCCCAAACAAAGTCACGTTTACTTTTCCCCATTACGGTATGGTAAGGCTGTTTGTCTAACTCTGCCACGAGCTGATTGGCATAGTTCAGAACCATCTTTCTAATTGGCCCCACCGTTGGCTCAGGTGTTTGGAGCTTATCTGCAAACCGTAACAGGGTATAATACCCCAGTGCGGTTACCTGATTCCAGGAAGGTAAACTTAGCATACTTTGATTTTCTAATGGGGTATTCCCTAAATAGGATATATCCTTGGTTAAAGCATAGAGCTCTGCAGCAGCCCAAAACCATTCATCCTTGGCAGATTGATCCCCATAAGCACCTGTTGTAACTGGGGGATTAAAAGAGCTATTCAGTTTCTCTTGGTTATAATATATCGCAGGATTTTCGTTGGCCCATTTCCAACCCTTGATAGCGGCGGTTTGACAAGAATCCGACAGACCCGGCAGTTGGTGTTCAAAAGCCTTAAAAATACGGCTGGCCTGGGCCATCACAGCCACAAAATCTAGGGTAGCTACTGTATTTTTCTGAACCACATACCGAGGAGTTACACAGGCATCGGGCATTACTATGCCATCAAACTTCGCATTCGTCAATTTATGATATACACCACCATCTCCAGGATCTTGCATCGTGAGCATCCATCTTAAATTCCAAGTTATTTCATCTAAAATATCTGGGACTTTGTTATTACTTTCTGGAATATTAAGTTCAAAATGTTTAAAAAACGCTGGAAAATCCTCATAAGCCGACAGTAAGGTACCCATCGTGATGCCTGAATTTACGATGTATTTATTATAGTCCCCAGCATCATACCAGCCCCTAGGAGAAGAGATAATAGCATTCGCTGGTCTGTTTTCCGAAGTAGCAGAGGGGTGAATCAGTACCTGAGTATCTCCATGTCCCATTTTTCGAGCCCATTTACCGGCAAATTTTTCCGGCAGTTCGGTAGAGGCTCTTTGAAAATAAAATCCCTTTAACGAAGCACGTGCAGCCTCTTTGAGTACATTTTTCGAAATGTGAAGGGGTACTGGATTGGCTACACCTGGTACCTCCAAAATGTATTTCCCAGCTCCTTTAAATGCTGTAAAATCAGCAATCCGACTCCTTTTACCGGAATGAGGATTTATTATTTCTGTATCAAGTGTACCCCTGAAAACGATTTTATTATTGGTGGGGTTTTTAATATAAAAATCATCCCTCTGGGCATTCAATACAACAGCAATTTTAGTAGCCTGAGGATAAAAGCCAATCTGATTGAGTCGAATATCAGGAATTTCCTGAGCGAATAATGCCGTGTGAATAAGTAGCAAACTGCCTGCAAGGAACGTTATTTTAAATAATTTCATAGATCTATTAATGGGGTAACTTGCTCCAAGAGCGCCTTTTGAAAGATGATTAGGGTCTAAAACAAATGAATTCAAAACTATTATAGGCTCACCCAATAAGTTTTAATTCAATTAAAGCCTGTTTAAATTTTAATGATAGAATTGTTTAATTTTTAAACAGGTTCTAAATCTTCAAAGAAAATAAGGATGAAACTTTACTTAACAACAAACCACTAACAAATTATATAGTACTATACTTTGGTATATTACTATATAAAATATAGTAATATTGTATACCTTTGTACTGTCAATTAAAAAAAACAGTTTCCATAAGTTAACCGAGAATACCATGAGCACAAAACAAATTCATAAAGTAATATTTGCACCGCAACATCAAATGGGGAATATGGTTATCAAACAGCCTTTACCTTCTGTTCACTTAGATTATTTGGATCCATTTGTATTATTGCATCATGGAAAGAATGTTGTTCCTGAAGATTTCGACCAACACCACGATGGTGTAGATCCACATCCTCACCGTGGATTTGCTCCGGTAACTTTTGTATTTGAAGGAGGGGTTCAGCATCAGGACAGTCGCGGAAACAAACAGTCTGTTTTGAAAGGCGGCGTGCAATGGATGAATGCCGGCATGGGAATCGTGCATAGCGAACGTCCTGCAGTTGCTGGTTTACAGGAAATTATTCAGATGTGGGTGAATGTTCCTGCAAGCCATAAAATGGACCAACCCACTTATTATCCCATCAATCAGAAGGATATGCCAGCATATCAATCGGAGGATAAAAAAGTGGCCATGTATGTAGTTAGTGGGGAACTACTAGGCTTAAAAGGCCTGGTACCTACCTATACCTCCATCAACTCTGCCATGGTTTGGGCAGAAAAAGGGGG
Organism: uncultured Dyadobacter sp.; assembly: GCA_963976315.1. Taxonomy (GTDB): domain Bacteria; phylum Bacteroidota; class Bacteroidia; order Cytophagales; family Spirosomataceae; genus Dyadobacter. Next base: position 273 of record CAXBLH010000127.1, on the reverse strand, counting down.
AAAACTTTCATTCGACATTCCAGCCGGACAGCATTCGTTTTTGTATTTGTTGGACGGTCAAATAACAATAGGCGGGCAAGAAGTTAACAAATACCACATGGTAGTATTTGAAAAAGAAGGAACCAATATAGCATTTGAAGTAACCGCTGACGCTAAATTATTATTCATGAGTGGCGAATCTATTGGCGAGTCAATCGTTGCAAAAGGCCCCTTTGTAATGAACTCTGAATCAGAAATCATGGAAGCCTACCGCAATTACCGTATGGGTAAACT
>CAXBLH010000126.1:0-12447 GCA_963976315.1 uncultured Dyadobacter sp. | reverse complement strand
GAGAGATACCAAGAAAAATTCTTTAATTTAAAATCAAGATCTATAATGTACTGCAAATCAGCCATATCCGTCATTATTTTATTATTGACAACGTGGGTATTTCCACGGTCCGTTTTCAGTCAATCATTGAATTTGAATGAACGAATTTCAACGATTGACTCTTCCAATATCTTTGAAGACCCTAATTACTACAATTGGGGGAGTAGCGTCGTGAAAGGGGAAGATGGAAAATACCATTTATTTTATTCTAGATGGCAACATGGTAAACGCGACGTTTCTCAGGATAAAATGAATTATATTTTTGATGGATTCAGCGGGTGGCTCAAATGCTCCGAAATCGCCTACGCTATTTCTGATAAATTGGAGGGCCCCTATCATTTCGTCAAAACGATATTAAAAGGAGATGTAAATTCATGGGATCAATACACCATTCATAATCCGCAAATTAGAAAGCTGGACGATAAGTATTACCTCTATTACATCAGTAATACCTACGACCCACTCCTTCAAAATGATAAAATGAATGCGGGTACATTGGAGTGGTTTCGCTACAATGCCAACCAAAAAATTGGAGTTATTTATGCCAATACTTTAAATGAGTTGATATCCGGAGACTTTGTTCGCTTGAAGGAACCTATTATGCAACCCGATGGGAAACGATTGGTAGATATTACCAACAACCCTTCCGTTACCCAAGGACCGGATGGACAATTTTTCATGATGTTTAAGTCTAGGAACGTACACGCTGGGCCTGCAACACACTGGATCGCTACTGCTCCAAAGCCAGAAGGCCCGTACATGCTTCGTGATACTGTTTTCACCAATCCGGATATGGCTTGCGAAGATCCTTTTTTGTGGTATGATTCGAATAGGAAAAGTTTTTATGCAGTTATGAAAAATTTCAATCGTAGCAAGAAGCTTATTGAGGAATTTGGTGCTTTGGCTTTAATTGAAAGTAAAGATGGACTTCGATGGAAACCCTCCCAACATACTTTAGTTTCTAATAAGGAATTACGGTTTAGCGATGGTAGAACTATAAAACTAGACCATCTTGAACGACCCTTCTTGTATATAGATGAACACGGAGAGCCTACTGCACTATTTGCTGCTGGATCAGTCTTACACCCCCCAAAAGGGAATCCAGAAGACGGTTATAATAGCTTTAACGTGTGTATTCCACTAAAAAAGTAGGAAAACTTACGAAAATTTATTCAATAAATAATTACAGGACTATGGCAAGAAGTTGTAACTGTATCTGCTTGTTAAACAGATGATTGATTAATCAAATATTTGATTTTACAAAGAAATTTCCTACTTTTGTAACTTTTAAGTATTTGTTTACTCAGCTCTAACCATTATATTTGAAAACCACTTGCCGATATTCTAAAAAATATTGGTAAAGTACAAAAAACAGGCCACCAAAATCACATTTAATTATTTCTCGTTAAAAATGAACATTGCACTATTCATAGTATCAATCATTGCTGCGTATTTACTAGGTTCAATTCCAAGTTCGGTTTGGTATGGAATTGGTTATTTTGGAATTGATGTCCGGAAGCATGGTAGTGGAAACGCCGGCGCTACCAATACCTTTAGAGTGCTTGGAAAAAGAGCAGGTACCATCGTGATGCTGATTGATGTTTTAAAGGGCTGGACTGCGACTTGCCTTGCGTCACTACTTTTTTATATGAGTGCAATAGGAGAAACGGAGCTTTTAATGTTTAAAATTTTGTTCGGAATAATTGCCATTGTAGGACATATTTTCCCAATTTTTGTCAATTTTAAAGGAGGAAAAGGCATTGCTACTTTATTGGGCATGGTATTGGCCATTCACCCTGAATTGGCCGCTATGTGCATCACCATTTTTATATTGACCTTACTGGCTTCGCAATTTGTGTCTTTGAGCTCCATACTTTCAACTTTAGCATTCCCTGTACTGTCGTGGCTTGGGTTGTTTGGTCGTCCAGAGCCTCTATTAGTTGTATTTGGCTTTATAATGTTTGTTTTGGTTGTTTTGACCCACCAGAAAAACATAGTTCGACTTTTGAATGGCAATGAGAACCGTGTTAATATTTTCCCAAAAGGGAATAAGGCTTAAAACGAAAAAGAATTTCTTTATAAATACTTGCCCCTTTGGTATTCCGAAGGGGTTTATTTTTTTAATTTCGCCTTTGACCATTATATTTTTGATATGAAAAATTATATAGAAAAAAATAAGGACCGTTTTTTGAATGAATTGCTCGACTTACTAAGGATACCTTCGGTGAGTGCTGATTCAAAATTTAAAAATGATATGCTTGCTGCGGCAGAATTTGTCCAAAAAAGTATATTGGAAGCAGGGGCTGACAAAGCAGAAATATATGCAACACCTGGACATCCCGTAGTATATGGTGAGAAAATGATAGACCCAAGCTTGCCAACGGTATTGATATATGGGCATTATGATGTGCAACCAGCAGATCCCTACGAGCTTTGGAACTCTCCGCCATTTGAGCCCGTGATCAAAAATGAACGTATTTACGCAAGAGGGGCTTGTGATGACAAAGGGCAATTTTATATGCATATCAAGGCCTTAGAAACCATGATCGCCAATGATAGCCTAAGCTGTAATATTAAAATTATGATTGAAGGAGAAGAAGAGATTGGTTCTTCTCATCTGGAAGATTTTGTAAAAGAACATAAAGAACTTTTGAAATGTGATACTATTCTCATTTCTGATACCAGTATCATTGCCAATGATGTACCGTCCATAGAGACAGGTTTACGTGGCTTGACTTATGTGGAGGTAGAAGTAGTAGGTGCTAACCGCGATTTGCATTCAGGTGTATATGGTGGTGGTGTTGCGAACCCAATCAATGTGCTTTGTGAGATGGTCGCTTCGTTGAAGGATGAAAACGGACGGATTACCATTCCTGGGTTTTATGATCAAGTGGAAGAGCTGACCGAAGAAGAACGTGCTGCGCTCAACGCCGCTCCTTTCGATCTGGAAGAATACAAAAAGGATTTGGTAATAGATGATGTTGCCGGGGAAGCGGGATATTCTACAATCGAAAGAACTTCTATCCGACCTACTTTGGATGTAAATGGTATATGGGGTGGATATATTGGAGAAGGTGCTAAAACGGTACTTCCGTCAAAAGCCAATGCCAAAATTTCGATGCGATTGGTTCCACACCAAACCGATGAAGAAATATGTGAATTATTCATTCGGCATTTTGAATCCATTGCTCCTAAGTCGGTGAAAGTGAAAGTAACGCCACATCATGGCGGTTTGCCTTATGTAACACCAACGGACTCGATTGCATACCAAGCAGCTGAGCTGGCCATGGAAGAGTCTTTTGGAAAAAAACCAATTCCTACAAGAGGTGGCGGAAGTATACCTATCGTAGCTTTGTTTGAAAGGGAGTTAGGTCAAAAAAGTATACTAATGGGCTTTGGACTGGATATCGATGCATTGCACTCACCGAATGAAAGTTACGGTTTGTTCAACTATTACAAAGGCATTGAAACGATCCCTCTGTTTTTTAAGCATTATGCAAAGTTGAAAAGCTAAAATTGTGAACAGCGATTCGCCTAATTTTAGGGGAACTTGAAATATAAAAAGCGAAGTCGGATGGTATTGCAATACTTCCGGCTTCGCTTTTTTTGTAAGGTACTAGTCCTTCGTATAGAGCCAGAAATGTGGCTTATTTCCTACTACGACGCTGTTCCCTTTTGATCTTTTTGAGGTTTGCGATGGCCTTTTTTGCCTCTTTATCTTGGCTTGTTTTTTTGTCGGCACGGTCTTCCGCTAGTTTATAATACCGCAATGCTTCATCGTAATCTTTCTTAATTTCCGCTATTTTGCCCAACCCAATGAGTGACGAAAGGTAATAACCGGCATTGGTATCTTTGGTTTTTACGGAGAAATCTATAGCTTGTTGGTAGTACTTACTGGCCAACTCATAGTTTTTATAATACCCCATATTATAGTAAGCCAGCACATAAGCAGCATTTCTACCACTTACTCCTTCGTAACCGGGCATTCCCTTTTCGATCTTATCCAATATATTTTGGGCAGCTTCGCTGGCTTCTTTTGACTTACCCGTTACAAAAGCCGTTCTGCAGAAATACTTTTCGAAATACGGATTGTTTGGGAAAGTCTGCCACATGTATTTGGCCATTTCGTATGCTTTTCCATATTCATTTTCCATACTATAAATCTGTAACAAGAAATAGCGGGCTTCTACACGGGTGTAAAATGCATTATTGGCCACCTTTTCCAGCTGAGTTTGTCCCAATTTTTTATTCCCCTTGGGAAACAGTGCCAGTACAGGCTTCAAAATGGGGTATTCTTTGGGTACCCATTCGGCGTAATAGTTATAAAGCCCATCGCCAAAAAGTAGCTCGGGAGATAGATCACCATTACCCTTGCACATTTCGAAATATTTTAGAGATTTCTTACCTGCAAAAGCAGCTTTTGTCCATTTTTTGCGTTCCGAATATAGTCGCCCTTTAAAGGCATAGGCTGCGGCAAGGAAAAATGCGGGCTCTACTTTGTAAGTACCGGCATCATACAGTTTTTCTGCCAAAGCAATCGTAGAGTCCATGTGAGCCAAAAAAACATCGTCGTATTGTTCGTTGTCGGTATTAGGTACTATTTTCCACCATTCCGCCAATCCCATCAGGAAGCGAGGCATAGGATGGTTGGGATAGCGGTAGCGCAGCCAGCGGAATTCGGTATCGGCTTCATCGAACTGGAAGTTGTATAACATATTGATTGCTTCCGTCGCTTCAATTTGTACCCCTGGATTGTTCACTACCATATCATACTTCTTGTCTAACTCTGCGGAGGAGTATAATTGTCCGTAAGTGACGCTGGTACCAAGCATTAGGAACCCGATAAAATAAAGTATGGTCTTAAAAGGCGTATTCATTATAATAGTTTGATCCAAAAACAGTAACGTTAATTCTACTTTAAACGTTTGTCGCTTGCCCGCTTTTTATGAAAAAGAGTGTAGAGCAATTTTAAAATTCGACAAATTGTATGTTTATATTACTTTTGGGCTACAACTGCGTTAAATTTTGCAGAAATAGCTAGGGTTATCGTACGACGAACCGCCCTTCAAAATTTACCTTATTTTTATCAAAATAGATCTGATAAACATTTCAATCCTTAAAATTTAACCTTGCCCTCGTATTGAAGCCAACAAACTTGCAACCTATGGTAACCATTTTAGACAAAACATTCGTACCCTTTCTATCCAAAAAAAGAATTGAAGATCGCATCCAAGAAATGGCGGCACAAATAAACAAAGATTATACTGGCCAAACACCAATTTTTCTCGTGGTTTTGAATGGCGCATTTTTATTCGCATCCGAATTATTGAAGCAAGTGGACCTGAGTTGTGAAGTCTGTTTTATACGCTTAGCATCCTACCAGCAAACAGTATCTTCTGGTATTGTACGACAAATCATTGGTTTGGAAGAAAATGTGGAAGGTCGTGAGGTCATAATTTTGGAAGACATCGTGGATACTGGTGTAACAATGGGGCATCTGGTAAAACAAATCCAGGATCTCAAAGCAAAATCCATAACCGTTTGTACACTCTTACACAAGCCAGAAGCATTATTAACACCCACACAATTGGATTACGTTGGATTTGAAATCAAAAACCGTTTCGTGGTAGGCTATGGCTTGGATTATGATGGGCTGGGTAGAAATTTGAGCGAAATATATGTGCTGAAATAGATGCAATCAAAAAATATAAGACTACTTTTCCAATCGTTAGCCTCCCGAGGGGAATTCTTTAAAATACCGTTTGAGTAATACTATTTCCGCCGAAAGCACACGGTACTTCTAAGTAGTTTTAAGTTAAAATGGCAATATATTGACTTTATATTGTATAAAATAGGTTTCATTTGTAATATAGACAGACATTTGATTCGCTAACATTTATGAACATACAATTTTTTGGTGCTGCCAGAACCGTAACTGGTAGTAAGCATCTGATAACCACCGAGAAAGGAACAAAAATATTATTAGACTGCGGTCTGTTTCAAGGAATTCAGACGATGGACTTGAATCAGGAGTTTGGCTTCAAAGCTTCCAAAGTGAATTATGTTGTACTTTCTCATGCACATATCGACCATTCGGGTTTATTACCTCGTTTGGTACGTCAGGGATTCGACGGGCCTATATTTTGTACGGCAGCCACCGCCGACCTGTGTCGAATCATGCTTTTGGATAGCGCTCATATTCAGGAACAGGACTTGGAAAGGATCAACAAGCGTAGGAAGCGACAGGGTCGACCTTTGCTCGAAGAATTATACAATACAGAAGATGCTGAAAAAGTACTGGGGATGTTTCATACGGTACAATACGGTCAAAAGTTTTTCATGGGCGAAAATCAAGAAGTTTCGGCCATGTTGACGGATGCTGCCCATTTGTTAGGGAGTGCTGCTGTGCATTTGAGTATTCCAGATGCTGGGACATTTAAAAAAGTAACTTTCACTGGTGATATTGGGAGGCCACACGACCGGATTTTAAGAGCTTATTTATGCTTTGGATCAGCTTTCGAGTGAAGGAAAATTACCTAGGTTACCTGTATATATTGATAGTCCCCTGGCTATTAGGGCTACTCGGGTAATGAAAAGCAATAGTGAGAATTTTAATCCTGAGATTCTGGAGTATATCGAACAAGATGGTGATGCTTTTGCTTTTCCAAACCTGCATTATGTTTCAGCGGTGCAAGATAGTATTGCCATCAATGATAGTAAAGAGCCTTCTATTATCATTTCGGCATCGGGTATGGCAGAAGCTGGCCGAATCAAACACCATATCAAAAATAATATTGAGAACCCGAATGCTACCATACTTCTAGTGGGTTATGCTGGGCCAAATACTTTGGCAGGAGCCTTAAAAAGGAGGGACAGCGAAGTGACCATTTTTGGCGAAAAATATGAATTGAAATGCAATGTTGAGGTCATGGATTCTTTTTCAGCCCATGGCGATTATAAGGAAATGATAGATTTTTTATCTTGTCAAGACCCGGCAAGAGTGCAAAAACTATTCTTGGTCCACGGGGATTATGAAACTCAAATCGCATTTAAAATCAAGCTTGAAAAGGAAGGTTACCCCAATATCCATATCCCTGCTCAATTTGAAAATGTAACGTGTTGAGATTCAAAAAAAAAGCAGTTGGGATTTTGAAGTTCCAACTGCTTTTTTTTAATATAAATATTATTTTATTCTGCGACGTTCAATTGTCCACGAATTTCACCTGCTCCATGATCGGCAGTATGGATATTCACATAGTACAATCCGTCTTTAAGTTCCTGCATTTGCTCCGTTGAGAGCGTATCGATAAAATTGAAAGGCGAAGAAAATGTAGATCCTAAATTAAACACAACGCCTCCACTACTATCCGCTGGTGCTTTGTGAATATGCCAAGCAGTAGGTTCAAAAAGCTTTTTACCTTCTGTACCATTGGTGTCCGCAGTCGAGGAGTCGTTATACATTATAGTGATATCTAATACCCCAGTATTTGGATCAAATGTTCCATCTACCGACCCGGTAGCATCGGATGAATTACTTGGTACCTCGTTGGCACCAGATAATTGGGTACTAACATTCAGTATCGGTAAGTCACTAGCTTCCGAATCTTGATCCGAACTAGAATTACAGCTCATGGCCGCCAAGGCAAGAAATGAACCTAAAACAAATAGTTTTCTCATAATGGATTATTTTTATAGTGTTAAAAAAAGGCCCGACAGTAGCAAGGTGGTACTAAATATTTTTCCAATCTCCCTTCTATACTACTGCCTATCCTTAAAAAGGAAGTTAGTCTGATTATTTACTATCTGATTTACAATAAATTATCTACTATACCGATCGTTCCGCCACGGGTAAGCCGTATCCGAATACCCCCGCAGCTCCCAGAAGCCTAACTTGTTTTGATTTAAGAACTCAATCCGTTTTATCCATTTACTCCCTTTCCAGGCATATAGCTGGGGCGTTATCATCCGTGCTGGACCACCATGTTCCTTTTGGAGTGGCAAATTGTCAGCAGTATGGACAATGAGCACATCCTCTTTTAATGCCTCTTCAATGGACATATTGGTAGTATATTTATCATAACCATGACAAAGAATATGCGACACGGTAGCCTTTGGATTCACTAATGCTGCAAGGTCTGCTAATTTTACGCCCACCCAGGGTACATCCATCCTGGACCAAGTGGTAACACAGTGGAAGTCACTTACACTTTCTGTTTGGGGCAAATCCATAAAATCAGCCCAGCTTAACGTAATAGGGTTTTCTACTTCTCCATCGATAGTAAGTTTCCATTGGCTGGTAGAAATATCGGGCTTAAAACCCAGATCTAAAACCGGCCATTTGACGGTTTCATATTGTCCAACAGGTAATTTAGGCATTCCATGGCGATTGATGGAACCAGAACCAAGCGGCTCGGAGTCGGACATACTGGGAGTTTCCAGCATTTTTTTCTCAAATCGCGCTTTTAGTTTTAGTCGCGCTTCTACTATTTTATCCAATTTGCTTTTTTCGTCCATTGATATCGTTTGTTTTGAGGAAGTTACTAATATTTGAAGTGCATCTTATTTTAAAATTAACCCTATCACGAGTGGCCTTTTAGGTGGGCTTTTTATAAAAAACAGAAATTTGTTATCTGCTCGAAAATTGTGTTCCTGTATAATTTGAGGGCCGCTAGCAATACTAAAAAAGTCGGGATCAAGTCAAATGAAGCAATAATTTATTCATCAATTTCAATTAAACCATGCTTCACGGCAAACATAACAAGGCTTACCGAATTTGAGACGCCAGATTTTTGGAGTAAGTTTTTACGATGGCCTTCTACGGTCCGATAACTAATAAAAAGCTCGTCACCTATCTGGTTATTATTAAGGCCTTTGCATATCAGCCTAAGCACCTCCATTTCTCTTTCGGTGAAGTTTATATTTTCCTTTTCTATGAAATGACTTTTCTTTAAATTTTTGACTTCTTTAATATGTAACCCTTCTCTTAGAGCCTCTGCGATTTCATCGTCCATATAGTGCCCCTTGGTATAAACCTGGGTGATGGCTTCCACTAGTTTTTGCTGGTCTATATCTTTGGGCAAATACCCGTTGGCCCCCATTTTAATCAACTCCCGAATATATTCATGAGAATAATTCATTGAAAGGATGATTATCTTGATTTGAGGAAAATCGTTTTTGAGTACGTTGCAAACGTCTTGCCCGCTCATACCCTTCATATTGAGGTCCAGGAGCACAATATCCGGTAAATTATCCTCCACTAGGCTATTTATAAAATCTTCCCCAGAGGCTGCGTCAATACTAATTTCGTAACTGCTATTCTTTTTTAGAATTTGAATAAGCCCTTGTCTGAATAAGGTGTGGTCGTCGACAACTGCTAATTTTAAAGTCTCCATTTTTTCGGTTAACGTTTAAGCGTGTATGGGTACAACCAATTGCAGGTAAGTACCTTCACCAGTTTTGGAATTAAATACCAATTTACCATTTAAAAGTCCAGTTCTCGCTTTTATACCACTTAATCCTATAGAACTTGTAGGTTTGTTGATTGTTTCTTCGAGGTCAAACCCAACCCCATTATCTTGAATAGTTAATTTTATTTCTTGAATATCAATGGTTAATGAAATTTTTATACTGGTGGCTTTGGCATGTTTCAAGGTATTGCCCACGGCTTCCTGAATTATTCGATAGATGCCCAGTTCTGTTTCAGAAGGGAGGCGTTGGTCATAACCTATTATAACAAACTTGGTATCGAGGCCGCCTTTTTCTAGATTCTTTAGGAGTATCCTGATAGCTTGTTCAAGACCAAAGTTTTCGAGGGGTAGCGGAGATAGATTTTGTGAAATGAGTCTTATATCCTTAACAATCTGAGAAATTATTTCTTTGGCATTATTGGCCAATGCTATCATTTCATTCGACTCGGTTTCAAAGCCTATTTGATTGATATACAATTTTGCAGCGGATAACGAGACCCCTATCTCATCATGAAGATCATTAGATATCCGGGCTCTTTCGCCTTCTTGTGATTTTATAATCAGGCGGGTAAGTTCCTTTTGATACCCGAGCTCTAGAAGTTGTAATTCCTTTTGCTGCCGGAAAAGTTTTTTTTGGTAGAGTAAAATAAAAAGAACGACTGCCAAGGTAAGTATCAGAATGAATGTAAGACCTCCAAATAATAAATACGAGAATTCTAATTCACTCGGCTTTTCCATAAGGCAAATGCATAAGTTAAATACAGGATACTATTTAAAAAGGCATGCGTAATCCATATATGCGTATTAAATGAATGCGAATACTGGATTATAAAATTAGTAAAAAGAAAAATTAAAAAATTACCTGAAAAATAGAGTAACAATCCGACGGTAATCGTGAACATGGGAGAGTTAAATAAATTGGGGTCAGGATCATCATTATAGATCTTATAAAAATACATAAAGATCAGGATGATTAAAGATATACTTTCCAATAGCCGCCCACCTTGGTCAATTTGGTTTAAAAGAGCATCTTCATGGACTGTTTTAAAGATCAAATAGGCAATGAATAGGATTATAATAGGGACTCTATACTTACTCAAAAAAGCATTTTGGAGGGTATTGGTGTAAATCAAAAATAGAAGGGTGAATTCAACAGCCACATAAATGGGCCAAAGAAAAAGGTTTGAAACATGAAATAGCCAATAGACTCGCAAAACTGTTTCGATAAGCAAGGCAAAAAAAATCAAAATTGCTAAAATCTTTAAATTATAATCAAGGTGATTGAATTTTTTAAAGCTTATTATCGCAGCCAGTAAAACCGGTAAAAATGCGAAAAAGATAATTATTTGTTCTAGGGTATATTGCATAGCTTTTCTTTGTTATTAGCTTCAAACCTTTTTCTTAACACTTAGCAGGTTTTAGGGCAAGGAGCCGATAAATCATAATAGTCCTCATCGCTATCATCATCATCGTCATCTTCATCATCGTCAGGGGAAGTGATTGTAGAGGGATCCTTGGCTTTTTGCCCTTCTAATAAAATCCCAAAAGTATTGCTTAATTCCTCCACCGAGGCGGCATCCGCGGCAAGGTATTCATGTAAAACAAAAACAATATTAACGTTCGGTGTTGTATCTGATTTAAAAAGTGTTTCGATAAATTCTTTATAAGCGTAGTTATAGCCTCGGGTAAAGCCATAAGCGTTCATAAAATCTTCGCTAGTAATAGTTCCGGTGGATCCCTTTTCTTTCCAGTTATTTTTCCACGTCTCTACCAATTCTTTAGGCACTCGCCCGCCTTCAGTTAAAGCAACATCGGATTTGGAGACTTCTTTAAAGTACTTTTTCCTTCCTGGTACATAATAAGGCGTCAAAACCAATCCGCTATGATCTGTTCCGAATAAAATAATTTCAAAGGATTTGGTTAACGGATTGAATCCAAAACGAATTTTGATAGTGGTGGCTCCTGTAGTTGATACCAAATAAGTAACAAATGTACTTTCAAGAACAGCTGCGGACTGAAGATGTCCATTTCTCTCAAAAAAATCGAAAGGCTGTGTAGTGAATTTTAGCGCCTCCCAAGCGCCAGTCCAGGCTTCATATTCTTCTTTCGAGATCAAATAGGTGGTTGAAGGTTTTGTTTCCATCGATACAGATTTTGGGTTTGGGTGAATTATTAAAAAAGTGACCATAACGAAGCATCCCAGAGGTTTGGTTGCCTTTGGAAGAAAAGTGTATAAGCCGGTATTTGGCAATCATCCTGAATGCTTCTATTATATTTCTAAAAGTACATTTAATATCAACTATTTCATAGTAAAATATTTCTACAAGACCTACCAAAATGTACGTAGTCAATTAAACGGGTGTTTAGCCTCTGTTGTAAGCAATTGATTCACAGTAAATTTGATACTGAGAATTTGAAATTATGTCACATATAAACATTAATAAAATGAAAAATCACCTACAAGCCGTACTCCTATTCCTTTTTGTTTGTTCAGCCATCGCTTGTCAACCAGAAACCATTAACCCTGAAGCAGCCACTTCTATTTACCGCAGGCCAGCTTTAACTACAGACAACTCACCCAAACCCGTTGGAATCGTTGAAAAGGAGGGAGTTCTACTTTATTCCTCGAAACTTAATAAGAGAAATGAAAAGAAGATTATCAAAAAAAACTCCCAGCCTTGATCCATTAACCCCCCGTAATATACGTGATTTTCTAAATACGTATTTTACGGGTATTAAAATCAGAGGAAAATTAAAACCTTTGTAATGCAGGATTAAGAAAGGCAAATATACACACACCATGCATTGGGTTTCCTATTAGAAAATCAAATGATGGTTAAGCTAAAAAGGGAATCAACGACTGAAACAACATTTCTAGAATTTTGTTAACCCTCCTCATAAATGTTTCATAGCTGGTTCTGTTTTTGATTTCTTTAGACGG
>CAXBLH010000125.1:0-12463 GCA_963976315.1 uncultured Dyadobacter sp. | reverse complement strand
GACTTCAATAAATGGACTACAACTTTTGAATAAAATCACCAAAGCAATGGATGAAACGGCCAATGAAATCAAGTTGCATTTGCCCAAAATATATTCAAAAGATCTCGTAGAAATTTTATTCCGATTACCTTATACCAAACGGCAAAATTTAATAGATGAGGGCATAGGAAACCTGAAGACTGTGGGAAATTATCTGATAGCATTGGAATCAAATGGGTTTTTGCAATCGGTGAAAGTGGGTAAAGAGAAATTATACCTTAATCTAAGACTCCTTACAATTTTGGAGAACAAAGAATAAACCGTACGAAGGTGGATTTTGCCTTTGAATCTTTAACGAGAGTAAAACTTTTCCATTTTTGCCCTTGTACTATACAGGAATGTAAAATCCAAACCATAATATTATTCTTATGAAAACACTTGGAATTGGGATGGTCGGGGCGCGGTATGGAGCGCATATGCATTATGCCAACTATCAAAAGCTACCAGCTGGGCTTATTGAAATACGAGGGGTGTGTGCCCGAAGTATGGAAAGTGCAACTGCATTTGCCAATGAAACTGGCGTGGGTTTTGCTACCGACGACTTGCATGCATTACTTGCTCGGGAAGACATTGATATCATCGACATTTGCTCACCGCCTGCCACCCATCATGAGGTGGCTATATTGGCTGCCAAAGCTGGCAAACACATCATCATGGAAAAGCCGCTTACTGGGTACTTCGGTGAGCTGGGAGATGAAGAACCAATTGGTTTGCATGTTTCTCGGGCACATATGCGGGAGGGTGCAAGACGCAATGCGGAGGCAGTTCGTGAGGCTGTAAACAACCACGGCGTTAAATTTTGCTATGCCGAAAACTGGATTTATGCACCACCGATTCGGAAAATGCGGAACCTTATTGCGGCTTCAAAAGGTTCGGTTTTGGAATTACGTGCCGAAGAAAATCATTCTGGTTCCAACTCCGTTTACTCCCGGGAGTGGAGTGCAACAGGTGGTGGCGCTCTGCTGCGTATGGGTGTCCATTCTGTGGGGGCGTGTTTGCATCTCAAACAATGGGAAGGTATGCACCGATTGGGGAGGAGTATCCGGCCCGTTTCGGTCATGGCTGATGTGGCGGACCTGATACATACAGAGGCATCTGACCGGGCGAGGCAGGCCCATGCCCATCAATGGATTAGCTCCGACCCAGTAGATGTGGAGGACTGGGCGAACGTAACCATTCGGTTTGACGACGGTTCTCGTGCAACAGTACTTGTGAGTGACGTAGGCCTCGGCGGACTCAATACCCGTGTAACGGCCTACCTGACCGACGGGGTTATTAAAGCCAATATGACGGCTAACGATACCATCGAAACCTATGCCGTAGATCCAGCCACCTTTAATTCCGAATATTTTACTGAAAAACTGGAAACAAAAGCCGGCTGGAATCGCCCTAGCTGTGATGAAGACTGGTTTCGAGGATTTGCACAAGAAATCGAAGATTTTATATACGCCATTCGCGACAAGCGTGAACCACTTTCGGGAATTGATCTGGCGGTGGATTGCGTCAATGTCATTTATTCGGCCTATGTTTCAGCGGAAGAGGGCAGGAGGGTTTCTTTGGAATGATAAATCCCTCTTCAGAAATAGTTTCAATTCATTTGGAGCGGATATAGTTTGTTCAATTCGTAGGAAAAAAGCATTTGAAGTCTACTGAGTAATGTCCAAGAAGAAGTATTATTGGAGTTCCTCAAAGTGGAACCCTATTTCAACGTGGTATACCAGCGGGTATATGCCGCTACACCGCTTAGACTGAAACAACTATATCGCGTTTCCATTGAGGAAGTACCCATTTGGAACCAGTACCTTAAATTGCTTCTACTTCACTTGGTATTCACGGAGTGAGGTAGAAGCATTTTAATTAAAATAGCTATCATATAATCCAAATTGAAAAGGCGCTTACAAACTTGGTGAAATAGGGAATTACATCAATAAAATTGCTCACAACGGCTACCGTGGGAAAGCAAAAATTAGCAAAAAGCAGTATAAATGCGCCATAGGCAGGTTCTTTTATTTTTAGTAAAGTGGGGTTTTCGTGGAATATGTAAAACGCCGTTACTAAAGTCATAAAAGAGTAAATAATGGTTCTGGTAATATCTTCGACCGAAAGGCTAATTACAATTAATGCAAGCAAGCTGGATAGTGCCATCATCAATACTATTTTTTTGGTACGCAATGCCCACATGGACCAGAGGATGGGAATCCATGCGAACTTATATAGGGTAATAATGGCCAAAAAATTTAGTTTTAATGGATACCCTTTTCGAAGGCGTAAAAAAAGTGCTACGCCGCTGTCCCAACCTATTGGCGTTTCCATTCGAAAGAAATCCTTGAGTGATAGCCGTATAATGCCATAGCCTACAAAGGATAGGATATAGGGCAGGTCATTTACAGAGATTGAAATAAAAGGAAAACGATGGGGGTAATTGGTGTCCTTATCCGTTAGTTTAAAGTAGACATAAACTAGAACCCCCCCAAATAGCGCTCTCTCGTCTGTGAAAAACGCCGCTAATAAAAAAAGGAAGGTGAGCAATCTATTCCGAGTAGTGATACTAAGCAACAAAAATGCAAAAGCTATTCCGTCGTTCCATAAGGAGGTATCGTGAAAAAAACTTTTTCCAAAATATAAAACCGCAAAATTCAGGGCTACTAAGGCTGAAAATAACCTATTTTTAGAGTATCTATAAGTAATTGTCATTAGGCAGAGAAAACAAATGATTCCCGCCAGGTTATTTAGTATATAGAGGGCTAGCATTCTAGAATATAAATCATGAATGGGTAGTGCCTTAACTAGCAAAGCAGGAACAAACCTAAATGAAAGTTTGGAGGAGTGGGATGATATATGAAATTTGTTAGGCTCAAAGGGGTTCTCTATTTGATCATTCAGTGCCTCAAAATTCTCAAGGTACTTGATATAATAAGTTTGCTGACTTAGGCTACTTTCAAAAAGATCCTGATACTTGGGCATGGAGGTTAAAATGCAATAAAGGGTAGCAACAACAACGACCTTGAATTTCCAATAATTGCCTGTTATGAATGGACTAAATAGCTTTTCAAAAGCACGATATATATTTTCCATAATGGGTTGTAGAAAGACGTCTGGTATTGATTTTTAAAACAAAACGTGGATTTGGTGAGCTCTTTAGTTTTTTTAATAGTACTTCTTCCTATTGGCTTCCTATTGGCGAAAGTTTACCAACTTCCATTAAGAAATGGTGAATACTCAACTTTCCGGGTTAGTAACCAATATGATTTAGTAGGTGCATAGGCTTTCCCTAATTGGATATTATCCATATTAATGGGTTTGCCTTTGTACAGGGTCAAAAGTATATCGCTGAGGTTGCGTGAAGCGGATGAAACTCAACGTCTTGAACCACGTTTAGGAGTCATCAGTGGAGCTGGTTTTAATCACAACAAATTTCGCTTTGATTCGACTTTTGGTTGAGGTTAAAGCTGATAGGGCTTGAAAAATAGTCTCCCATGCATCCAAAATTGAAATTATATGGAGGTCCGTATGGGAATGGGGTGGTATGCTGTTTCGGTATGATCGTTCTCGAATAGCTGCCACATCCTTAAATAGATAATCAAAATAAAGAGGGTGCTTGAACCCCAATGGCATAAACAGATAGGGCATAGATTACCTTGGCAAAGCAGAGTTATATTCTGAATTTTTTATAAAGTTAGCTGTATTTGAACTACTTCTTAGTACAGATAAAAATATTCTTAACTCAAACTAGATAAATTTGCCTGCAAAATAGTTTTACTTTTTTTTATTATAAAAAAATTCATAAATCGGTTACAGTTTCGATGGGAAAATATCCTTATTGTAGGCCCGTCAAGGTAGCGGATAAATAGTTCAGTATTACAGCGTATTTCAATTACGATGATTATCAAAATAAATCCATTATGAAAGTACATACCACCAACTATGCGAATGCATTTATAGCCGTTTCGGCCGACTGTCCCGCAGTGCAAGGGGAGGTACCTCCCTTGAAAGGCGAAGCTAAAACTGTAGCCAATTTGCAATTTGAGATGATTTGTCAAAACCCTTATAAATTCACTTCAGACGAGGTATTATTTCAGGTATATGCGGTTCGAAAAGATTTAACACCAGAGGAAATGGAAGCAGAAAAAATCAAATTCTTCTCAAAAGGTCAGCCTTGTTTTCGGGCTTCACCACTTCCTAAACGATACGGCTGGGGTGTGCACCATAATCCTGAAGGCAAAATAGCCTTGGTACCGTGCGAATCAGAGGAATACGAAAAGTTTTTGAGCGACCAGTCACTCGAAGTAATAAAAGCCATGAAAAACAAAAGGTAATACAGACCTAATGCTTTGTTATAAATTCGATCAGCTGTTGGGTTGAATTGCTATCGTTCAATGCAATCCAATTTGGTAAAGCACTATTTTTTAGATTGAAATTTTTTCTTAAAGCTTCTTCCGAACATTTTTCGTTACTGGCATTTACGGGTGAAATTAGCATCAATGGGTGCTTCTGAGCGAGGTTATGGTATAAGTCTGGCAAATCGTAGCTTGCAATAGCACCCGCCACAGTGGAAGGAATAAATCGGGTTACATAGTTTATTTCGTTTATAATACTTTGGTAGGAAACCAATGGATTTGCCAATATAATTTTATCGATCTTCTGGCTATACAAGGTAGCATAATGTGCTAAGTCGGAGGTCAAGGTTCCAGTGGCAACCGCCGAAACCGGTACCTTATTTTCCGTTTTTGTCTGAATAAAATTTAACAAACAATCGAGTTCTTCCATCCGAACGGCCACTAAACTTTTGTCGACCAGCAATCCCGTATACCAAAGATTCAGGGGAACACCTTCAATGATGGCATCACCTGATTCCATATAGGTCTTGCTGAGTTCTCCAGCTCCGCTAAGGTCTGGCAAAATCACATCATGTCCCGCTAATACCAGTTGTTCCGCAGCACTTCCTGAAGCCACCGCTTCCGATTTTCCTGATTCATTGAGATATAATACTGCCTTTGCACCTGTCTTTTTTTGAAGCGGTTTGAGCCAAAGTACCGGAAGCATATAATCGTCCTTACTTTTAATTAGGTATTTTTCAATGGTATACCCTTTCCGCTGAAATCGCCCAGAAAATATAATTTCTTTAAAGTTTTTACTGGGTGTGTATCCAGTAGCTTTTGTTATTGAACTTACAAGCGTTTTGTCATTTAGGAGCGTTGCTGCTTTCTCCACCACACGTTTTTGGCTGTATTTTTTATTAATCGAAAATAACGTTTCACTATTTAGTGATGAAAAAACATTCCCGTTTGGGGTAGCATTAAGTTGTTCCTCGGTAAAAGGAACTGTTTTTTCGTCTTGGTTATTTCCGGGGTTGTTGAGGTGTTTTTGGAAAAAAGCATAGGTTGCTTCTCTGTTTTTTAAAGTAGACGCATGTCCGTCATCATCTTCCACCATCGAAAAGTAATCCGCTTTTCCAAAAGCTTTAAATACCGCCTTCGTTTCTTCATAAACCTCCCTTGCACCCTCAATACTAAATATATCACGGGTGGTGGTAACCATGAGAGTAGGTTTAGGAGCACGAACTTGTAAAAAATCAGCGAGGTCCAAGCCATTACTAATGTATGAAATTAGATTTTGCTCGGCATCCTGTGGTCCCATGGTGCGTAAAAGCTTGTCGAAAGTGGTTACATAGCATTCGGGAGCAGCCGCTTTGATGCGCTCGTCCATGGCGGCCAAGTAGGTAGTTTGGGTACCTCCACCAGAACGCCCCGTAATTCCAATCCGATTGCTATCAATTTCTGGGCGTGTTGTTAAATAGTCAATGGCACGGATACCATCTTGCACAAAATAATAGGCCGGCGACATCCCTGCCACGAAAACCTGGGTGCCAGGATATGAATGTTCTTTGGTGGGGCTAAGTTTACTCTTTCCATCGGAATCAAAATACTGGATGCGTTCACCTTGGCCAATGGGGTCGAATGCGAAAACTGCAAAACCTTTTTTTACATAATTAAGGATCATGTGTTGGTACACTGGACTGCGAAATCCAAGTGGAGTATGGCCAGAACAGAATAAAATAACCGGTAACTTGCCCCGTCGTTCCGTAGGCATAAACAAGGCAGCAGATACAAAGTAGTGGGGTAAAGATTCATAATATAATTTTTCAACAGTCATGCCATCTCTCTGGATAGTACCCGTTATCACTGGATTCAGCGGGCTATTTTGTTGAAAATTAGTAAATGACTTTTTTAACTGGTTCCGTACAAAAGCTTGTCTTTTGATCCAGTCCTGCTTGGTATTAATTTTCTGGACTGCCGTTTTTCTTTGCTCTAATTTTTCAAAGGCATTTTCACTCAGGTATTTGTATAAATAGCCAGGCTGGTTGCTATAATATTTCCAGGTAGAAAGAACCGATAGATCGTCTTGTGCATAACTTTTAGTGAAAGGTATCAGAAAGAGTAGGGGGCATAGAAGGAAAATCGAAATTCTGGTTTTCATACGTTGAGGTTTGGCTAGTTAGGAAGAAGTACCTTTGGTTAAGGTTAAAAGGCTATTAATACGGTTGTTCTTTGCCTAAAAGGAAGATTTTTTGGTACGTGCTTATGAAATATAGCTCCTTTGGGCTAATAACCCAAAAAGTTATGTAAATTGATTTTCAAAGAAATTAATCCGACTATCCATCACCCAATATGAATATTAAACGAACATCTATTATTGCATTGGCAATGCTATGGTCACTCAATGGCTTTTGCAACAATGCTTTTTCTAAATCAAAAGGAAAAATAGAAGCTGATGCCGAGGGGAAAGCGGTAACAATCTCTAAACCTAAGGTGGCCATTGCAGGTTTGGGAATCGAATCGAGTACGTTTTCACCTGCTCGTACTCATGAAGAGGCTTTTCATGCGAAATACAAAGAGGAAGTTTTTACCTCCTATCCGTTTTTGTCCGAAAATACAACAGATCGTAAGCGAGCCGATTGGTATCCTGTTTTGGTTGGGAAATCACTACCTGGTGGTACTGTAACCAGAGAGGCTTACGAGTCCTTAACCAAACAGCTTTTGGAAGGATTGAAGAAAAATTTACCGTACGACGGTCTGTTTTTTGATATTCATGGTGCCATGAGTGTCGTTGGTTTGGACGATCCAGAAGGAGATTTGATTACGAGGATTCGAGAGGTAGTAGGTACCAAAACCTTGATTTCAACTTCTATGGATTTGCATGGAAATGTTTCGCCACGCTTGGCGCATCATACCGACTTGATTACCTGTTACCGAATGGCTCCTCATGAAGATGCCATGGAATCCAAGCAGCGTGCAGTGGATAATTTGCTAACCCGACTTGAAAACGGAAAAGGAAAACCTGCTTATAAAGCGTGGATTCCCGTTCCAGTACTTTTGCCGGGAGAAAAAACGAGTACCAGAATTGAGCCTGGGAAGTCGATCTATGCGGCAGTTGCTCCGGCGGCCAATCAGGAAGGTGTTCTCGATGCTGCCATTTGGGTAGGGTACGCTTGGGCCGACGAACCTCGTAACCATGCAGTGGTAATGGTTACGGGCGACGACAAACAGAAGGTTGGCAAAACGGCTGAAAAACTGGCTCAAAGCTTCTGGGATGCTCGGGAAAAATTCGAATTTGTAGCTCCTACTGGTTCGCTAAAAGAAGCGTTGGACAAAGCAGTGGTGAGTAAAGTACATCCTTTTTTTATAAGTGATTCGGGCGATAACCCAACGGCTGGAGGTGCGGGAGATGTTACTTGGACCATTACCGAAATTCTGAAAAGACCGGAGTTTCAATCTGCCAACGGTCCATCTCTGATCTATGCTTCAATTCCTGGGCCTGAATTTGTAGCAAAAGCCATTGCCGTGGGAGTGGGTGGGAAAATTGATGCCCTTGCTGGCGCCGCAGTTGATGCGCGTTTTGCGCCTCCGATCAGACTAAAAGGTACCATCGAAGCCATAGAACATGGGGATAGAAATGCTGAAACGGAAGTAGTAGTAAAAGTAGGTAGTGTACAGGTGATTGTAACCAAAAAGCGTAAACCTTACCATAAGGAAATCGACTTTACTCGACTGGGGTTGAAACCTCGTGAAGCGGATATCGTGGTGGTTAAAATGGGTTATTTAGAACCTGAATTGTATAATATGCGGAAAGACTGGATATTGTCCTTAACGCCAGGCGGAGTAGATCAAGACTTGGAGCGATTGGATTATAAGCGTATCAACCGCCCCATGTTCCCACTAGACAAGGACATGAAAACGCCAGACTTGTCTGCGAAGTTTATTCCGGCTGCTGATAAGTAGGCTCTAAAAGATTTTTTTTAAATTTATAACCCAAAGCAGTGGATGCGTAATCTACCGCTTTGGGTTATTTGATAAACAGCCCCGAAGCCATTTGAGCATACCAGCGCATCAGGAAGTCGTTTGGATGGTTGATGTTATTTCCTGTCATGTCCTGATAGGATTTGTGTTTTAAAAGAGCTTCGTGAACGCTGGTCATATCAACTTCAGCTGCATGATGTTCCTTAGCAATAGTATCCAATACAGCCTTAAATGCTGGTTGTGTTCCCGTAAAAAGTGACTCAGGGTTAGGAAGCATGGGTGCTACTAGTATAAATTCGGACGTTGGGTTTTGGTCTCTTACTTTTTTCATCATCCCTTTAATATTATTACCAAAGAGCTGAGGCGACATTTTGCCCGTTCCATCGTTCATGCCAAATGCAATAATTACCAAGTCTGGCGCATAGTGATTCACCAGGGAATCCACATTTTTCAGCCCCCATTTGGAGTCCATTCCACCTACGGAAGTATTCGTGAATTTTATTTCTGTGCCAAAATGATTTCTAAGGTTTTGAACAAAAAGGTTTCTCCAATCGGGCAAGTTTGGTGCGGTATTAGAACTCCCGCTGGCATTAGCTCCTGCTGAAATACTATCGCCGTAGAGCAATATATGTAGCTTTTCTTTTTGCTTTAATTTTTTGGAAGTCCTTGCCAATACCAGATTATCTGGTTGTGAAACAGGTCCTTTCCATTGTTTTCGATGGTGCGTGTAGGTAACAACGAGTTGGCGTTCATGAAAATAAGTGCCCTCCGAATGAAAAACAGTACCCCCTCCTTTGCGAGGAAACCGACCCGTTGAATCGGGGAACAGTTCTTTTTCGGTCATGAAACGGGCTTTCGAATTCGGTAATAAGGTCAATTGTTTATGGAAAACCCAATCTATTCCATTTTGATATTCCTTAGTCAAAGCCGCATTGGTAACCTTTAATATTTTTTTTGGTTGAAAAAGCAGATGTGCTTGTGGAGCGGAACCGTCTTTTGAAATCATCATAACCGCTTCGTTATACATCTTTTTCGAGGACCAAAAAGGAACCATCGACTTCTTGATGAAGTCCTCGTTCTGAGCGAAGGCGTTTTGCCCAAAAAGGAGAAAAAGAAAGAGGGTTATAAATAACTGTTTTGACATGGTTTTGGAAGTCTCCGTTGTGCTTGAATAAGGCTTATACTTTTATCCTTGAACTGGAAGGCGTTGGTATAAAAGTTTTTTATGTTTTGGTCGTAAAGCGGGTGCTTGAAATTGGTAACCTGCCATTTAAGCGGGACCTTTTTGTTTATTCGAATTGAAACAATAATGAATTTTCCTGCTCTAAAATAGAAAAAGTCGGAATTGTCCGACTTTAAAAAGTTTTTTTTAAACGTTATACTTTTTCTTTTGTTTCAAACTCTCTCTTAGTTGTTTCAAATTGTGATTTAACAACAGAAATGATTTTTTCTGAAACAATTTCTGATATTTCTATTACCGACATTCCTTGACGAATGTCTTTATTTTTTTCTGGTGTTTCTTTGAACACAGACAACACATCTTTACTAGAATATGAATTGTCTTTGTAATTAGTATTGAACGAAAATGTTTCCATGTCTTTACATTTTAAAATAGTTGTCAAAGAAATGTTGGTTTAATTCAGATTTAAAATAGTGTTTCCGTTTTATCCATACAAATCCATCACCTTTTGAAATAATTGCAACATCAACAGGACCTCCTACACTTTCCTCAGCGAAAGTAATTCTTCTTTTCAAATATGTCAAATATATCAAACTTTCCGCCATTTCTGAAAGATCTTCCTTAGCTAAGTTACCAACCGCATTCATTAATGGCATAAGGTGGTACTCGCGTTTTATTTGTTGGTTTAATTCACTAAACTCTTTTACAATATCAGACGTGTCTAATTTTTGTATTTGTTCGGTTAAAAGAGGATTAGTATCACCAATACTTTTAATTATGGCTTGATTGTACTTCTTCAACGAAGCATCAAAATTGTTTAGATAGATATCTTCAAGAGATGGGTCGATACCCGATAATATTGTATCAATAACATCCGTTTGAGCGAATGGGCAAACTGCACCATTGCTACTGTTGGAAATTAAAGCAGCTTTATATTCATTGACATAAAATCTCAGTCTATTATCGACCACTAGAGATATATTGACTGGAATTAATTGAGGATAAATTTCAACTGCACCAAAACCAGTAAAAATGAGTCCGGTAAAGCTCGTCACCTCTTCTTTTGATCTTAATATATAAAATATAATTAATTTCATTTTTGCTAATAGCTCAGCAGAAATGGTTATCCCATTTTCTTTGAACCTATGCTGGTTAATTCTGTTAAATATTTTTTCAGAATAGGCCGTAAACCTTTCAATAGTATAATCTAAAAACTCAGGACAAAATGCTGTCCTTCTTCCCCAGTTTATAATTAGATTATCTATTTGTTCTTCAAAGAAAACTAAAAACTGTGCTCTACTTACAGCTGATGGGTTTTCAATTAAACCTTTATTATGTATTAGAATGTCGTTAATTATCGAATTAAATATTTCCCAAGCGAAATTTTCTAAAAATTCAATTTGCATTTCTGCATCTGTATAGAAATTTTTTGCTCTTAAAAAAGCGATAAAATTTTGTTTGTATTCATTTAAGGTTGAGAATGAAGTTGAGCCCAGTTGCTGCCTATATACTTTTATTATAGTTTCCCAAGGGGTACCCATAAACGAAGCTGAATTATATATCATTATCCCAACTGGATGCTGTTTTGATAATGTAAATACCTTATTCGCTTTATTGAAAATCTTCTTTCCACCACTACCATCTATAGTAACGGCACTATCAGCTGCTATTGCAACTGCATGTTTATTCAATATCCCTACAACTGCTGTCATGGTTTATCAATTAATGTAGTTAAATATAGAAATATACTTAATAATTTCTGATAAATACATAAGTAACAGCATCCTTTATAATAGTGTCTGTCTCGAATGATTTTGGGTTTAAATCTTCCTCATCGAGGACTCCCGCACCACCAAGCCGGATCGCAATACGATAGAGTTGGTGTTTTTCATAAGTTGAATTCCTTTTAGATGGTTAATCATGGTGGTCATGGCTAGTTCACCCATTTCTCTGCCGGGATAGTCGATGGTGGTGAGGTTTGGTTCAATAATTTGGGAAACATGGTCGTTGTTAAACCCCACAAAAGCAATTTCTTCAGGAATTTGATAACCCTTTTTTTTGAGGGTTTTCATACAATTTACAGCACACATATCACTCGAAATAAAAACACCATCTGGCTTACTTTTCATCGTCGTAATGTGTTCGGCTACTGCAACACCTGCTTCGGCGCTGAGGTCATTAACAACCAGTAAACCCTCCTCAGGCTCAATTCCAAAATCTCGAAGTGCTTGTTGGTATCCCATCATTCGGTCTTTATAAACGTTTCTTTCGATATTACCAGCTACATGTAGAATTCGCTTGCACCCTTGATCCAATAAATGTTTGGTAGCGTCGTAGCCGCCTTTGAAGTTATCAATGACAATACCCGGACAATCCATAAAGTCGATCACGCGGTCGAAAAACAAGAGTGGTACTTGTTTATTTACAAACCCACTAAAATGGTCGAAATTTTGAGTGTCGTAGGCCATAGATACCAAAAGCCCGTCTACCCGATTATTAAACATGGTTTGTGCATTTGCTTTTTCATTTTGATAAGACTCCAATGACTGGCTGATCAAAAGATGGTAGTCTGCCTGGTTGGCCACTACCTCCATACCAGCAAGTACCGACGACATAAAATGGCTATTGAGGCGTGGTACGATTACACCAAGAGTATGGGTGGTTTTCTTCCTGAGATTACTTGCAAATTTATTGGATCGATACCCCAATTCAGTGGCTTTCGCATGAACGGTTCGTCTGGTGTTGATATTGATTGCGGGATGATTGTTAAGCGCCCTACTTACAGTGGCTGCCGACAAGTCCAAAAGCTTGGCAATATCATAAATGGTTACTTCCTTCTCCATCTAGCTCGATTTATAGCTTATTTGGTTTGATGCTGAAAATACAATCGATTACACACTAATTGACATACTTGAATTTCCAATCGATTGGTAAATATGTAAACAAA
>CAXBLH010000124.1:0-12506 GCA_963976315.1 uncultured Dyadobacter sp. | reverse complement strand
AACGATTTGTTGAAAAGAGTAGAAGCATTGGTGAAAGCAGGTGTTGACGTGATTAGTTTGGATACTGCACACGGTCATTCCGTATATGTTATTAATGCCTTGAAATCCATCAAAGAAAACTTCCCGAACTTAGACGTGATCGCTGGTAACATAGCTACTGGAGAAGCTGCACTTGCACTGGCAGAAGCCGGTGTAGATGCTGTGAAAGTAGGCGTTGGGCCAGGTAGTATTTGTACCACTCGTATAATTGCGGGTATCGGTATGCCTCAGTTAACGGCTGTGATGTTAGCTGCAAAAGCCTTGGAAGGAACTGGAATTCCTGTGATTGCCGATGGTGGTGTACGTTTCTCAGGGGATATGACCAAGGCATTGGCTGGCGGTGCAAGTACCATCATGATTGGCTCCATGCTAGCAGGTAGCGATGAAGCACCAGGAGAAATCGTGATTTACGAAGGACGTAAGTTTAAAGCCTATCGTGGAATGGGATCAGTTGAAGCGATGGAAGACGGTTCTAAAGATCGTTATTTCCAAGATGCTGAGGATGAAGTTAAAAAACTGGTTCCTGAAGGTATTGTAGGACGTGTTCCGTTCAAAGGAAAGGTTTCCGAAATTATATATCAAATGGTTGGCGGATTAAAAGCAGGAATGGGTTACTGTGGTGCGGATAGTATCACCAATCTACAAAAGGCCCAATTTGTGAAAATTACCTCAGCCGGTGTTCGCGAAAGTCATCCACATGATATCATGATTCAAAAAGAAGCACCAAACTATTCTTCAAAATAGGAAAAGTGTTTTGCTAATATGAAAAATAGACTGTCCTCAACAAAGGCAGTCTTTTTTTTTACTATTTGGACTGCAAATTGACGATTAACCTACATTGTAGACCTAAGAAATCAGTTATTTGTTTATTATGCCTTACTTAATTCGTTATAAGATAATAAAGCTGATAATCAAGTATTTATATTTTTGGGAATTTAATTCTGCTGGCGATCAGGATGTTTTCATCACAAAACTAGATCCTCAGGGAAATGTTATATGGGTAAAACTTTTGGAGGCACCGGGACCGGGTATGGTATGGGGCTAAGCGTCGATAAACAGGAGAATATTACAGTGGGCGGATTTTTCAGAGGACCATTAGCAATTGACAACTACTTATTCGTTACACCAGGCCTTGGTGGCGATTCTTATATTGCCAAATTTAATTTGACGGGTTCGCTGAGCTGGGCTAGATAAATAAGCGGAACAGATGAGAAGTCGGTTTATGACTTGGTGGAGGACAACGGCAAGTTGCTAGTGATAGGATATTTTTTTATGGTACGGCTTACTTCGGTGATACCCCAATGACTAGTAGTTATGGTTCCCAAGGCTTTGCCGCAAAATATTCGAACCTAGGTCAATTTGAAAGCGTGCTAACCCTTGGCAGCAGTAATGCTATCGGAAGGAGAATTTTAGTTGACAAGAACAACTATACCCTTATTTCAGGCTATTTCAGCTCTCCGTATGTTTTTAATGACACTACCTTTACGAATATAGTAGGCCAAAATGTTTTCCTTGTTAAATATTAATTGAATCTCCAAAGCGTTTGTCCCAAAATGGATTAAACTAATCACGAAAGCCGGTCGTTGAACTTTTTGAGTCGAGGCCTTAAACGAGTTTACAAAAAAGAATTGTACAGAAATTACGGGCACTCAATAGTAAATATAGCATGTAAATACCGCTCTCGCCAGCCAGTTATTATCAATTTAGACGTTTTAACCGATTCAGAGATATGAATTGAATTGAAGCGACAATTACTACATATACCAGCAACCAAATGGTGTACCAGTCCGATTCAGAATTAAACGAATTAAAACTTGACAGATAGAGCAGTTCAATTTAAAATTGATGTAAAACCAGCAACCTAATTACCATTATTCCTCAGCAGAACCGAAAAAAGTCAAACAATCGAGATAAATCAATTCCCAACCCATTATTTTGCTAATTTTATAACTGTTGAATTTATCCTTAGCGCATACAATCCAATATTTGGCCATATTGTTTGTATAAGCTTCTGTAACTTTCAAAAGTTTTTGGATTGGATTCATATTTTTTAATGATTCGAACCGATTTATCAAGAGCTTGACCATAGTTGGCGTATATACCAGTACCAATTCCCGCTGCCATTGCCGCTCCCCAAGTACCTGATTCTTGTTGGCTAGGTATTTCAATTCCACATCCCAAAATATCAGAAAAATACTGACTAAGCACTGGGCTCTTTGAGCCTCCTCCAGTTAATATTACACCTCCGTTATTTCTGTATTTAGTAAGTTTTTCAATATGTGAGAGATGACTAAAAGCAATTCCTTCGTAAATAGCCCTTAGCATGTCACGTTTGGAATGCCAACCAGCCAGTCCATAAAAACCTGCCCGTAGGTGAGCATGGGTACTAGAGCCAAATAAAAATGGATGAAAGATAACTTCACTAGGCGTATCACACTTCAATACAGAATCATCGCAAACCTGATGAACCGAAACACCCAATTTTTTTGCCACTTTCCTTTCTTCGTGTCCAAATTGATTTAAATACCATTCTAGATTACTAACCGAAGTAGCACTGGCTTCTATGGCCAGGTATTTATTATTTGGCAATGCTGATAAGGAGCACATGGCGATTTTAGGATCATTAGGCAGCTCATTCATCAACAGGGAATTTACACTCCAAGTACCTGCAACAACCGAAAGCTGTCCTGTTTCTATTACCCCGCTACCAATCATGCCAGCCTGAACATCCAACATACCCGCCACCACAGGTGTATGAGGAAGTAGCCCGGTTTCTGTGGCCGCTTTTTTAGAAACAATACCAATCTGATCGTGACTTTTCACCACTTTTGGCAAAAAGGGCATTATGTCTTGCAAATCATATAGCCTCAATAATTCATCGGAATAGGTTTCATTTTTTAGGTCAAATAGATTTGTAGCACTTATGTCCGTGGAGTCAGTGGCAATTTCACCAGTAAGGCACCAATTGATATAATCCTTGCATAGTAATACTGCCCCAATCTTGTGATAGGTTTGGGAATCATAACGCTTCATCCAAGATAGTAGAGAATTGGTCTGTGAGGCCCAAAAATATTGATGCGTGAATGGAAATACCTTCTCCTGAAGGCCAGAATCTTTCCATTCTTGTACCACCTGTCCACACCTAGAATCCAGAGACTGAATCGCTTTAAGGGGTTTTCCAAATTTGTCTATCAAATACAATCCGTTCCCATGTCCAGTACCCCCCACGGCAATAATCTCAGCGGGTTTGATACCAGACTTTTTGATCACTTTTCTGATGTTGCTAACATTAGATTTCCACAACTCCTCCATGTTTCTTTCGCTCCACCCTGGAAATGGATACAGTGTTTGAACCTTGGATGAAGCCGAGGCAATCACATGGCCGTTCAAGTCGAATAATGTCGATTTGCTGACCGTATTTCCATTATCAATTCCCAACAGATACTTTCTCATAATTACCAAGCTTCTTTATAAAGTTCAACTATTTCCGCTATTGTTGGAATTTTTGGATTGTTTTGGGGGCTTCCCGAATTAAGGGCATCTTCTGCCATTTTGAATACATGCTGCTCCAGGTAGGCTCGGCTGAAAGTGGTGCAATCGCGTAATTTTGGAATTTTTAATTTGCTATTCATTTTTTCTAATCCCATCACTAGTGCCATAGAGGCCTTCTCGTCGGAATCATTGGTAGTGGCCAAATCCATAACACGCGCAATGGTGGCATATCGATCTTTGGCACCTTCAACAGAAAAACGAGTGACGGCAGGTAATAATATTGCGTTAGAAAGTCCATGTGCAAGATGAAACAAAATCCCAAGGGGGCGACTCATACCATGAACCAAAGCGACGCTGCTATTAGTAAAAGACATACCCCCTTGACAGGCAGCTACGGACATCGCTCTTCGCGCTGTTGCATCCGATGGATCGGACCAAGCCGAAAATAAGTTTTTCGTTACCAAATCAATACAAGATAACGCGATGTGGTCGGTCATGGCATTGGCCTTAACGGAAACGTATGCTTCAATAGCATGTGTGAGGGTATCTACACCTACGTGAGCGGTTAATGCTGGAGGCATGGAAATGGATAATTCAAAGTCCACAATGGCCACAGTTGGCATAAGATGATGATCCAGAATCATCATTTTTATGTTAGTTTCGGAATCCGAAATCACGGTCACCATCGTGGCTTCACTCCCAGTTCCGGCCGTAGTAGGAATAGCAATAAGCGGCAATCCTGCATTCGGAATCTTATGATAGCCCATGTACTGGCTCAGCGGCTCGGGATTAGTGCTCAGAACTGAAATTGCTTTGGCAGCATCAATGGCACTTCCTCCACCTACGGCGACAATAACATCCGCATGACTGGATTGAAGCATTTCAAAACCTTCTCGCACATTTTCTACCGTGGGATCGGGCTGTACCTGACTAAATACGGAAACATTTACGCCGGCATCTAGCAAAGGCTGAGCAAGCTCCGTGATTAGCCCGGTATTCATAATATAAGAATCCGTAACAAAAAGTACATGATTGCTTCCTAAACGTCCGACCTGATTAAGTAGTTCTTTACGGGCACCTGCGCCATGCACGATGCTTTTCGGAGAGACAAATTCTAATATCATATTACCATCCCATTTGACGATGGTAGTTGTTGTCCCATCTTGATAAAACTAATTTTTGACGAGTATAAAACATTACACCCTCCGTACCTTGCATGTGCAAATCCCCATAAAAGGAATCGTCCCATCCAGAAAAAGGGAAAACCGACATAGCTGCGGGTACACCGACATTGATTCCAAGCATACCACATTTTACGTCTTGCATAAACTGCTGAGCAGAAGCACCACTATTTGTAAATAAGGTGGCGCCATTTCCAAATGAAAGCTGATTGACCCATGAAAAAGCCTCCTCGATATTTGCAGGATGCATCAAAGACAGTACGGGGCCGAAGGCCTCTTCTCTAAATATTTTATCCTTTACCGAAACCTGCTCTAATAACGTGGGTTTAACAAAAAAGCCCTGATCGGGTATCCCTTCTCTTCCATCTCGTGTAAGCCTAAGGCCACTGGCAGCAGCTTCACTAATAATTTGGTTGATACGCTTTTGAGATGAATCGTCAATCACAGCTCCCATATCCATTTGACTATCTGAATAAGTATCGCCCGTTTTGAAGCTATCGATAGTTGCTACCAAGCGGTCTCTAAGTTGATCATAAACTTCTCCCACTCCCATCAAAATGGAACCTGCCATGCAACGTTGACCCGCACAGCCAAATGCCGATCCCATAATAGCCCTTAATGTAGATTCAGGATCCGCATCGGGCATTACAATTAATGCATTTTTTGCACCGCCACCTGCCTGTACCCGCTTACCGTGAGCGGATCCTAAACTGTATACATGCTTCGCCACATGCGACGAACCGACAAAACTGATTGCTGCCACATCGGGATGAGAGCATAATGTGTCGACTACCTCTTTACCTCCATGAACGATATTTAATACACCCTCGGGTAAACCCGCTTCTTCAAATAATTCGGCCAGACGAATAGCAGTAAGTGGTACTTTCTCACTAGGCTTGAGTACAAAAGTATTACCACAGGCTATTGCCAACGGAAACATCCACATAGGTACCATGGCCGGAAAGTTGAATGGACTAATCCCGACACAAACTCCTAATGGTTCCCGTATCGTTACTCCGTCAATGTTTGTCGCAACTCGGGAAAGACTTTCACCTTTATATAAATGAGCAATACCGCAGGCGAATTCGACCACTTCGAAACCCCGTCGAATATCTCCTCTTGCTTCTTCAATGGTTTTGCCATTTTCAAGTGTGATCAATCTGGCCAATGATTCCAAATTTGCTTCTAACAACCCTCGGTATCGAAAGAGGATTTCAGCCCTTTTGGTAACGGCTAAGCCCGACCAATACGGGAATGCCTTTTTTGCACTTTGGATCGCAAGCCCCACCTCACTCTTTGACATTTCGGGTGAGAGGGCAATTACTTCGCCATTGGAAGGATTATAAACCTTCGTTTTTGATTTCGAAGTTATATTTAGCCATTTACCATCAATAAGTGCTGGTACAGGGCGATAATCAAGTTCGTTTATTTTCATTTAGCACTTCAGTTTTAGGATTGATTATAAATAGCCCATGCTTCCTCTACATTAGCATTTTGATGTATCATGGCCATAAATGCTTTTACAATTTGGGTTGGGTTGGGGTGCTGATAAATATTTCTACCATATACAAGACCTTTGGTGCCTTGCTGTAAAAAGTCGTAGCTTTTCTGGAAAATCGTTTTTAGGTCTTCTTTTCCACCACCTCTCACCAAGACAGGGCAACGAGCGGCTTCTACCACTTCATGATAATCCTCCACATGATCAGTAGGATCAGCCTTGATAATATCTGCACCTAATTCTCGGGCTTGTCTTACGAGCGGAATAATTAATTTTTTGTTACCGTCAACCTGATAACCGCCACGCGCATCATTGCCTTGCATTACCAACGGCTCAATCATCATAGGCATACCATATTTTTCACAAGTACCTCGTAAACGGCTAATGTTTTTAAGGCTTAACCTATGTAAGTCTGGCTCGCCGGGAAGTAATAATAAGTTGACTACAATACAGGCAGCATCCATTCTTAATGCTTCAAGAATAGGTTCTTCCTCATTTTGCAAAGCACTAAACATCACTTTATGTGATTGGGCATTATATGGATTGCCCATATCTACCCGCATTACCAAAGCAGGTTTGTTTTTGCCCGGTATATTCTGGAGTATATCGCTTTGTCCGTAGTTTGTTTGAATGGCATCTGGCCCCGCTTTTACCAGACTGTCTACTACATTTTCAATGTTTTCCAGACCTTCCAGAAAACTATATTCATTGAAAATACCGTGATCGATGGCTACATCCAGGCACTTGCCCGATGCATTAAACATCCTGTTAAGGCGTACTTTTGAAGTAAGATACATGTTTTCGATTATTTAAATTTTATTCCGTGTTTGGTTTCTAAAATATGCCGGGTTCTCGTTATTTCGTTGTTCTTTTCCTGATCAGTGTATTGTAGGCAGTTTCTCAAAATTTCCGCCAATTCAATAAGTAACTCATATGTCAACTGGCCAGATAAAGCAATAACTGTCCGTCTTAGGAGTAAATCGTCGAGGTGAATTACAAATTCTTCATGGATCAAATATTCGATTTCTCTTTGCGAATAGTACTGATTATGGATCAAAAAACGATCCGGATTTAGTGTCGTATACTTGGCAATGATTTCTGCCTTAGTGCCATATCTAAAAAGAAGTGTTTGAATGCGTTCGGTGTTTAATTCGGTTTTCTTCTTGAGATTCAAAACCCACTTATCTTTTTCTTCATCCGTAGCAGGAAAGTCCTTCCCACCTCCAATGGGTGTATTTCGGGAGCTGACCTTTACTGGCTTCTCCAATTGCTTAAGTACTATTGTGGCGGTTTGCTCCCCGAAGGCTCTAAATGTCGTCCATTTACCACCTATTAAATTTAGTATTGGGAAAGGAAATCCAATTGATGGTTCAATGATTTCAATTTGATGGTCTCTGCTAATTTGCGCATTTTTCAAAGAGCCATCACTGTATGGTAAGGGGCGTACTCCCGAATACCGGAAAACAATATGGGAGGCGTCAATTTCAAGCTTTGGAAAAACCTGCCGTACACATCCCAACATATAAGCCACTTCCTCATCGGTACAGATAGCCTCTTCGGGATTGCTGATTTTGATATCCGTAGAGCCAACCATCACCTTGCCATGAAGTGGGAACAAGATACAAATCCGACCTTCATCGTTTTCATAGTAGACCATCTGTCCATCAATTTCATTCAAAAGTATCTGATTGTCCACCATTAAATGAGAGCCTTTAGTACCACCTATCAGTTTCGTTTTTATGCCCAAAGCGGCATTGGCCAAATCGATCCAGGCACCTGTAGCGTTGACCATCAACCTGGGTTGCACCACCAACTGTTCTTTACTAAGCTCATCTTTCAAGAGTACTTCTCCTTTTTTAATCCCATTTAGTGAAACATAATTTAGAACCTTTGAGCCAGACATCAGACGCAACCCATCTTGGATCAATTCAATACCAAGTCGTTCGGGATAGGAAATCCAGGCATCATAAAAAAGCGCAGTGCAGACTATTTTAGGGTCTAGTAATGGACGATGACTTAATGATTGCTGCTTGTTGGTAAACTTGTGAGAAGGCATAACCCGTTGCTTTCGGGTAAAAATATCGTACATCAGCAAGCCCAATTTCACAATCACTGCTCCCCGAGGTGTGCTTGTCGCTTTCATTCCAAAAAACTTACGGATACCATTCACAACCCCCGAAAACCAATGATAAATTGGAATCATTGTGGGGAGAGGGCGTACGTAATGAGGGGCGTTTTGGAGTAGAAGGTTTCGTTCCGTAAGGCTTTCCTTCACCAAACGTACCTCCCGGTTTTCCAAGTACCGTAACCCGCCATGAATCATACGCGAAGGTGCTGCACTCGCCCCAGACATAAAGTCGGCCTTATCGATCAATATACATTCAATACCTTGCAGTGCCAGTTCTCGAAATAGACCGGCACCATTAATACCTGCTCCAATGATCAGCACATCCACTTTGGGGTTTTTCCTCAGATTCTCAATAGTGTTTTTTCTTATTTGCATTTCCTACTTTTTTTTCAAAGGATTCTTTGGCAGCAAACCATACCAACTCGTATTAACTGGCTTAATCGGACTCACATTTATCCGTTTGCTTTGGATATAATTCGGATTTGGAATAATTTTTAAAATATGATCTTCTCCATTATCATAAATAGACATAGAGGCGATATTGTTTTTATGAAGGTGCACGGAAGAAGTACTTTTATCGGTATTGCGCAAATCATGAATATAATTTCTAGCCATCACCATATTTGCTCCACCTTCATCTATATAAATTCCATTGGCTTGCATATAACCTCCCCCAATATTATAAACCCAATTGTCGTTAATTTTGGTGCCAGGCTGGTTTCCAACCAAATATATTCCAGAACCATCCGACAAATACTTCATGCCGTCACGAACTTCGTTCCATTCTATAATATTACTATGGCAGTTGGTTTTAACCATGTTACTTTCGTCACTCCAGTACCATCCTACACTAATACCTGTATACGGAAAGTCCTCGATCAGATTATGGTCGATTTGATTATTATGGGAGTAGCCCACCCATATACCCACAGCTCCCTTATCGGTAGTGGCAAAGTTTTTCAGATGATTATTCCGGATAAGATTATGATGTGATACCTCAACAGGATCGGTAAAGTCTTTGTGTAAAGGATGCCCTTCACCAATATAGCTGTCCCTATAACCGATTTGAATGACGTTACTGCCAATATCTTCAAATGTATTATCGGCGATTTGGTTTTGAAAGCATCCTAATCCTAAGGTAATTGCTCCTTCACCTAAAGATTGAAAGGTACAGTTACTTATCTGGCTATTGCTAACCCACTCGAGCATCAGCGCACCACTGGGCGCATAAACTGCTTTCCCTTTGGTAGTACCCCATATTCCACCCTGAATTCCCTTTCGTTCAACTTCTCCCATCTCCCATTGGGTACCAGTCATCGTGATTCCCTTGAGGTAAATCCCATTCAATGGTGAAGTCCGTGTCCCTTCTATTTTCATGATTTGATCTACCACCGGATATTCTATTGTCAGATGGTTAGGGTCAGATTTCGAGAATAAAAACAGCTCCTGTGCGGTTTTGTCCAAGAACCATTCTTTTTCAACATCTACAAAAAGCAAGGCATTCTCAAAATGAGCCCTATCTCTTGTATTTATTTTGGTAGAACTGCATTCAGGACCTGGATATTGATTGGTAATTACTGCTTGGGTATTGCTATCAAATTTTTGAATAGACTGGCGTATGTAATGCCAAACGCCAGTTATATGTAATTCGGCTGTTGAAATAGTCTCAAATTTTACTGGTAGTTTATTGGTAAAAACCAGTCGGTTCGAAGTCAATTGTACAGAATCAGCCTCTAGCCATTTTCCTTCATTGGGATACCTTCCTCTAGTAGCTCTTTCGCCATTAATAAACAGCTGATTGAAACTGTCTTCGACTTGGATCTTCCAAAGATTAACCCCCGCTTTTTGCCACTTACCAGTTGTTTTTTTATTGCCCGACAAGAGCGGGTTTTCTCCTCTGTACCCTTCAATGTTAAGGGTACTTTCTGGATGTAGTTTTAAGGCCGAATTGACTATTATGGGTTTCCTGATTTCATAAGTCCCACCCCTCAAAATAATTCTAAAATCTGTTGCTTTATCAGCTCCTGATTCTCTAATTTGGGTTAATGCCCTTTCTATGGACTTAAATGGGCTGCTAATCCCCCCATTGTTTTGGTCGTTGCCGGATGGAGCGATATACCAAGTGGACTGGCCATATACCTTTGGAACAAACAAATGAATGCTAACTAAGGCTAATAATATGCAAATACAATTTTTCATATTGTGAATATTTATTGAATTCAATTAAAGAAAACGTATAAACTCACCATGATAACCGCCAAAATGACCCATCCCCAACGCAATGAAGGAGATAATTCATTTGTCTTGTACTCTCGAAGACTAAAGATGGGTCTTTCTACGGAGTCGGTATCAGGAAAGCGGTAGGACAATGCGATAAGCAATAGGCTGAGTGCCGCAAATAGATAAAACGAAATCATAAAGAAATTCGGGTAAAATTCTTTACTAGGGTATTGCGACAGGAAAAGTATGCTGATTATTACACAGGGAATATTCCCGATAATAAGGGTATAATAAGCGGCCCTGGACGAAATCTTTTTCCAAAACACCCCCCAGATAAAAACAGCAACCAATGACGGACAAAGAAATGAAAAAATGGCATTGATCTTTTCGAATAGATTAAACCCTTCGACCCGGTCCAACCCCACAGCGATAAACATTGACATGGCGGCTAAACCAGCAATCACCCATCGACTCACTGCAACAGAAGGTGCCACCATAGACTTTCGAAGATTCGGAAGTATATCCAAAGTAAAGACGGCACTTCCTGAATTAAACATTGCAGTAACGGTTCCAACTAATGCAGCAATTAAAACTGCGATGGCAAGACCGATTAGTCCATGAGGAAGGTATTTGTAAATCATCATTAGAAATGCATCGTCAGGCTGGTCCAAACCAGGCATTACTACTCGTGCCACGATCCCAGGTAAAATAAAAAGTAGGGGTATCAGGAGTTTTAGATAGCTGAGAAACAGTACTCCTTTTCTGCCTTCATTTAAACTTTTACTTCCAAGCGTGGTTTGAACTATGTTTTGATTGGCACACCAATACCAAATTGACATAATGGGATACCCTATAATAATTGCTTGCCATGGATAATCAGGATCATCTGAAGGTCGTAATAATTTCCAATAGTTTGCATCCAGTGTTTTTTCAAATATACTCCAGTCTTTTATCTGTGTCAAAGCCAAAAAACCAATAAGGCTACATATCAGAATCATCACCACGGATTGAAAGGAATCTGTGAGAGCGACAGCCTTTAACCCACCGGTAATTGTAAAACTTACCGAAAACAGTGTTAGTAGTATAGCACATTGCCATACTGGCATTGAAATAAGCTGGCTTACCAACATGGATCCAGCATATAACACAGAACCGGCACCAATTGAAATTTGTAAAAAAACGATCCATGACAATGCCTTGCGGCACGACTCATTATACCGCCTCAACATAAACTGGGGCATGGTCTGGATATCATGCTTGAGGTAATAAGGAAGAAAAACCACACTTAACAGCAGCAAATAAAGCCAAGCAAACCACTGAAAATTACTGGCTACCATCCCATAAGTATAGCTTAATCCGCAGGCGCTTATGATATTTAGTGGACTCACGTTAGTACCAAAAATAGACAGTCCTATGGTTTGCCAGTTTAAGGATCTTCCTGCTAGAAATAAATCCGAACTCTTTGTTTGTTTGTTTGTAAAGCTCACCCATAGCCCTACCAACAGTAGAAAACTGAGATATCCAATTATGATTATGACATCAATTTTATTCATTTCTTAAGTATTCTTTTAATTCTGACGTTAAGGGATATTCCAATTGGACGTGTTGAGCCTTCAAAGCATCTCTCAGCTTTTCTGGTGCCACCTCTGGAAGTAACACTCCTGTTTGGATGGCAAGCCAAACTGCAGTTCCAGCTGCTTGCCCTAGTTGCATCATTGTTCTGGATAGTCTGCAGCTTGAAGCGGCCAAAGAGCTAAATCCAGCAGCTCTAGACGCGATAAGTAAATTTTTATACTCTTTTGGAATCAGACAGCGATACGGTA
Organism: uncultured Dyadobacter sp.; assembly: GCA_963976315.1. Classification (GTDB taxonomy): domain Bacteria; phylum Bacteroidota; class Bacteroidia; order Cytophagales; family Spirosomataceae; genus Dyadobacter. The sequence goes on along the minus strand of CAXBLH010000124.1, from coordinate 125 downwards.
CGCCATAGGGTTCTTCTAATTCTGAACATCCCGCTCTTCCGGTACTTTTTCCATGGGTATCCATGGGGTGATCGGCAATGGTTATAATATCTGGGCTCGATTGTCCCGACAGCCCTTCCAGTAGA
>CAXBLH010000123.1:0-12575 GCA_963976315.1 uncultured Dyadobacter sp. | reverse complement strand
CCGCTCTGTGCATAATTACGGTTCCTTTCTCAATCGTACAACTTTTATCGATCAATGCAGTTTTGTGAATAGCTATTCCGAATGGGTGCTGTATTTTTTTCGACACCAATGAGCGGATTTCATTATTGCCAATGCTAATTATAATAGATTCATTTGGTTGGAAGTCGGCACGATAGGAACCAAGCATTGAAATACTGTGGATAGACAGTTTTGACAGGTCATCATCGAATATTCCTTCGACAAGGATGTCTGAATCAAAAAGTATACTTGCGATCACCTTTGCGTGACCTCCTGCGCCATATAGCAGCATAAATTGATTATTTTAAAATCAGTTGAGTATAGTTGTGGGCATTATTTAACTATTTGTAGTAATTGCCTTCAAACTTTTCCATGGTTACAGACTCCGAAACGTTTATTTTTTCTTGGATCAAAACCTTTTTGATGGTCAGCGCCAGTATTTTCAAATCGTTTCCAAATGTGATATTGTCAACGTACCACACATCCAATTCAAATTTTTTTTGCCAGGAAAGTGCATTTCTTCCGTTAATTTGTGCCCATCCTGTAATTCCAGGCCGGATTTCATGACGCCGTTTTTGGCTTTTCGAGTACAATGCTAAATATTCTGGAAGCAAGGGTCTGGGGCCAATTAGGCTCATATCGCCTTTAATAACATTCCATAACTGAGGAATCTCATCTAAGGAGGTTTGTCTAAGGAAAGTACCTATTTTTGACTTACGGTCTTTGTCTGGTAGTAAATGTCCGTTACTGTCAAATGCATCGTACATGGATTTGAATTTGTACAGCACGAATATTTTCTCATTTTTTCCAGGTCGCTTTTGTGCAAAAATAACATTGCTCTTGGTTACTATTTTGAGTAATAGGGCAATGAAAATAAAAACTGGTAAAAGAAAAATAGCCATAGACAGGGCAACCGTCAGGTCCATTATTCTTTTACCAGTTTTTTTATATATCATTTCTACCTAGTCTAATAAAGCTTTGGGTATTTCACTGGATTAAACTCATGCATGAGTTGGTAGGCTTTCTCAATGACATCATCCATATTGGGTTTGGTGAAATAATCGCCGTCCGAACCATAGGGTGGGCGATGTGCTTTCGCTGAAATAGTAACTGGTGCCGAGTCTAGCCATTGATAGGCTTCCTGATTTTCGATGACCTGTTGCATCATATAAGCGGAGGCGCTACCCGGTAAATCCTCATCTGCAAAAATTATACGACTCGTTTTCTTAATCGATTCGAGTATGGAGTGGTTAATATCAAATGGTAATAAGGTTTGTACATCTATTACTTCCACATCAACCCCCAGTGTTTTTAGTTGAATAGCCGCTTCCATAACAATGCGGCACATGGAACCATAAGTAACAATGGTAACGTCTTTCCCCTCTTTTAAAATATCGGGTATACCCAGTGGTACACATATTTCTCCTATATTGGTAGGTAATTTTTCCTTCTGGCGGTAGGCATTAAGAGGTTCCACTACTAAGGCAGGATCATCGCCTTTCATTACTGTATTGTATAAACCAGCTGCTTGTGTGAAATTCCTAGGCACAATTACATGCAATCCTCTTAAGCTGCTCAGCATAGTTCCCATCGGGGAACCTGAGTGCCAAATTCCTTCTAGCCGGTGTCCACGTGTTCTGATTATTAGCGGTGCTTTTTGGCCGCCAGCAGTACGGTACCGCAAACTTGCCAAGTCGTCGGTGAGTAAGGAGAGGGCGTAGTAGATATAGTCGAAATACTGAATTTCAACAATGGGTCGGAGCCCTCGCATGGCCATGCCGATCCCTTGGCCGACAATGGAGGTCTCTCTAATGCCAGTATCGGTAATTCTCATTTCGCCAAATTTTTCCTGTAATCCGGCAAGTCCCTGGTTCACGTCGCCAATTTGACCTACATCTTCTCCAATGGCAACCACCTTGGGGTCGTTTTGAAAGAGTGATTCAAAGTAGGAACGTATTATTTCACGGCCATCAACGTTTTTTGGATGCTCTCCATATACGGGGAGCACTGGGGAAACGTTCATAGGAGAATCCTCCGTCTCACTGTATAAATGGGTATTGTATTTTTCCCGGCCAACAGCCAAAACTGCCTCTAGGTATTGGGCAAGGGAATCCCTCTCATTTGAAGGTTCGTTTCTTGTAATTCGCAATACATTACGAAGGCTACTTGCCAAGTCTTTTCGAACGGGTAGATACGTCTTAGACAATTCAAGTATTACATTGCTAATTTCACTTGCATGACTACTTGCTTTCATGAAGTTTTGTAGCAGCTGAACTGTTGCCAAATATTCACCATCTAGCTCTTTTCGGTACGATTGCCAAGCCAAATTCCTTTCTTGTAAGGCTTTTTCTTTTGCATTAATTTCAATGGACTCTAATTCGTCATTCGTTGCGTAACCGTTATTGATGATCCATTTTTTGAAATGCTCATTACAATCGTGTTCTCTTTCCCAGTTAAGACGGCTTTTTGATTTATAACGTTCGTGGGAACCCGAAGTGGAATGTCCTTGTGGTTGGGTGAGTTCCGTAACATGAACAATCACAGGCACTTGTTGGCTTCTACATAATTCAGCGGCTGCTTGATAGGTTTCCAAAAGAGCCACATAATCCCAGCCTGGAACCGAGAAAATCTCTACACCATCCCCGTCTTGATTTCTTTGTAATCCAGCAAGTGCTTTTGAGATACTTCCTTTGGTAGTTTGATATTCAACTGGAACAGAAATACCATAGCCATCATCCCAAATGGAGGTTAGCAAGGGGATTTGTAATACTCCGGCGGCGTTCATACTTTCAAAAAACATACCTTGCGAAGTAGAAGCGTCTCCTATGGTAGCGAACACGATCTCATTCCCTTTGTTTGAAAAGTTGGATAAGTGCTGAATATTTGGATTATTTCTGTATAATTTGGAGGCATACGCCAATCCAACTGCCCGTGGGATTTGCCCAGCAGTAGCAGATATATCACAAACTGAATTGTATAGTTTTGTTTGGTTAAGCCATTTTCCTTTATCGTCGAGCCATCGTGTGGAAAAATGCCCGTTCATAGAACGGCCCCCAGTACTTGGTTCCCTTTCCACGTCTGCGTGGGCATACATTTGAGCAAAAAATTGCTGCCAGGTTATATTACCAACAGCCGCTTCGATGGTTTGATCCCGATAATAACCTGAACGAAAATCACCCGGTTTATAGGCATGTACCAAAGCAAGCTGCGCAAGTTCCTTCCCATCTCCAAATATTCCAAATTTAGAACGGCCACCCATTGTATCTTTGCGCCCTAACAAACTTACCTGCCTGCTTTCACAAGCAAGACGATAATCGTTAAGAATAGTTTCTTTCTTTAATACAACTGAACCGATCAAATTGTCATTTATAAGCATAAGTAAATGGTACGGGGTTTTTCTTAAGTTAAGTTACGTTTTTTTGCCTTTTAGCCAAAATTATGGACTAAAATAATATTCCTAACAATTATTTTGACAACTTTAATTTCAATGTTAATATTGGTTAATGTTTTTTAACTTTCATTTTTAAATATTATTCTTGTTATTCGAATTATTATAAACCATTTAAATGTAATACTGCAATCATGAAATTATTCTTTTCAGCGTTAGTTTTACTTGTAGGGCTTTCCACCGTTAGCTTTGCACAGAAAGGTGTCCTGAAGTTCAAAGAGGAAACTCATAAATTTGGAAAAGTACCTCAAGGTGTGCCTGTTACTCATGAATTTGTATTTACCAATACAGGTTCTGATCCTGTTGTTATTTCCAACGTAACGGTTTCTTGTGGCTGTACAACTCCTGTATGGTCCAAAGATCCTGTCCTACCTGGTAAAACAGGGTCGGTAAAAGCAACTTATAATGCAGCATCAACAGGTTCTTTTAACAAACCTGTAACGGTTTTTAGCAATACAGAGGGTGGTTCAATCACGCTAACTCTTAATGGTGAGGTGGTTGCAAAACAAGGAAAACCTGCTTCTAGATAATTTTTTAAAGAAGCATTATAAAAAAGCAACAAAATGGCGGTTGGAGAAATTCAGCCGCCATTTTATTTACTGACACCTTGGGGTTTTGGTGTCTTCCTTAGATTACTACTTATTTTTTTAAACTACTAAACTTCCCATCTTCAAGTTTAGAGGCTTTCCCAAAAAGATGAATTGCTTGTTCAAATACCTTGTCCGTTGGGTTTAATACTTGGTAAATTTCGTTATTTAATCCACCCTTATGCGTCCGCCCCCAGACGTATCGACCAATAATAGCTTTGGTTTGTGCTACTATCACTGGCTTGGATCTATTGTATTGGGTTTGGTTGAATGTGATTCCTGATTTGGTTGCATCTTGGATTAAGTTGCTTAACATGGATTCTGTAACATTAAAATTTGCTAGATAATCCTCAAATTTGGATTTGGCTAATTTGGTTTGATTTTCATTAGCATAGCGTAATGCATACTCTCTTATTATATTTTTTGCATATAATTCAAACAGGTATTTACTGTTGTTTAAAGTGTCTCTCGGAACGAATACGTCGGGCAAAATTCCGCCACCACCATACACTTCTCGACCGCCATCCGTTTTGTAAGTCTTTGATTTATCTATTTTTATACTATCCACATTGAACAATTCGCCACTTTCATAGCGGTTTGAAAGGTCAAGGCTATAATCCTCTCCTTTACCCAGTTCATAGGGTTTCTGGATACTGCGTCCACTGGGTGTGTAGTACCTAGAAATAGTTAGACGAAGTTCAGAGCCGTCAGACAATTTGATGGGCATTTGAACTAACCCCTTTCCATAGGAACGCCTACCTACTATCAAAGCACGGTCGTGATCCTGCAAAGCCCCGGCTAAAATTTCAGAAGCGGAGGCGCTTCCTTCATCCATTAATACTATTACCGGTCCTTTTTCAAAAATGCCCTCTATATGTGCTGAGGTTTCTTTGTCAAATCGTTTGTCCTTGCCTTCAGTATAAACCAGCAGTTTATTGCCATCAATAAACTCATCCGCCATACTAGTAGCTCTTTCCATATACCCTCCAGGATTGCCTCTAAGGTCGAGAATTAGTTTTTGCAGGCCATTGGCTTTCAAATCTTTTAAAGCCGACTTGAACTCGTCGTAGGTGGTTTCAGAAAACCGACTAACCTTAATATAACCGACCTCTTGATCCACCATATAGGCCGCATCTACCGAGTAGGTAGGGATACGATCACGAACTACAGGGAAGTTTAATTTATCGTTAAGCCCAACACGCTCAATTAACAAGTCGACCTTAGTACCTCGCTTCCCTCTTAACATTTTAAAAACCTGAGCGTTGGAAACTCCTGGTCCGGACAAAGGTTTATTATCTACATTAATGATTCTATCCCCGCTCAAAATACCCACGCTTTCGGATGGGCCACCGCTAAGTGGGGTTACTACATAGACGGTGTCGTTATAAATATTAAACTCTACCCCGATTCCATCAAAACCTGAGTCCAGCTGTGAACGGGCAGCTGTTGCTTCTTCTGCATTAAAGTAGGCGGTATGTGGATCCAGTTTTTCCAGCATTTTTGTGATGGAGTAATCCACGAGTTCCTCTGTATTGACAGAATCCACGTAATTATTTTCAATCAATAAAAGCACTTCGCGAAATTTAGAATATCCACGTGCTATTTCTTTCATGTTTCCATTTCCACTAAAAAAGGTTCCCCCAACAAGTATTCCAGCCGCCAAGGTAATGGCGACAATGATGGGTAGTCTTATAGCGTTCGGCGAATTTCGGATTGGTGTGTTTTGGTCTTCTGGTTGCATTGTATATTAAGAATATTAGGAAGTGAAAGTCTTTTATTGCGACGTTTTCAAACCTGAAAATACACTATTTTACTTACATAAACTCTTTTAGTGATTCAGGATTTCGGATTGTGGCAAGATTAATACTGTTTTCAGGGTTTTCTCCCATCAAAATCTTTTTCACGGGGGCCTCCATCTTTTTGCCACTTAAAGTATATGGGATATCTTGGACTTGTTCAATGGTGTCTGGAACATGTCTGGGGCTATACTCCCTACGTAACAACGTTTTTATGCTAGCTTTTAATTCATCGTCGAGCAAATAACCTGTCTTTAAAACCACAAATAGTGAAATTGTTCCTTCACTTTCAGGTTTTTCCAAATAAACTACCAAGCTGTCTTTAATCGCATTTATTTTGGAGAGTCCATTATAGATTTCCGCAGTTCCAATGCGTACCCCACCTCGATTTAAGGTTGAGTCTGACCGGCCGAAAATTATAATGGATTTATGAGCAGTTATTTTTATCCAGTCGCCATGTCGCCATACTTCTGGGTATACCTCAAAATAGCTTTTGGTATACCTTTTGTTCTGAGGATCATTCCAAAAATAGAGGGGCATGGACGGCAAAGGCTGTGTAATAACCATTTCTCCAAGCTGCTCCAGAACAGGTTCCCCTTTTTCGTCAAATGCTTCAATTTTACAACCCAACATCCTGCATTGAATTTCTCCTGCATAAACAGGTAAAATGGGGCAACCCCCTACAAATGCACTGCAAACATCTGTACCACCGCTAAGGGAAATGAGCCAAACATCTTTTTTTACAAACTTATAAATCCATTCATAAGCGTCGTGGGGCAGGGGGGAGCCTGTGGAGCCAATAGTCTTGAGGTGCTTGAGTCGGTCGGAACTGATGCTAACACCTGCTTTCATGCTAGCGCTGTAAAATGCAGCTCCACTCCCAAAATGGTTAATTTGGGCGTTTTCTGCAAAGTTCCATAACGATTGTGAAGAGGGATACATGGGGGCACCGTCATAAATCACCAAAGTGCTCCCACAAAGCAAGGAGCCTAAAGCATAATTCCACATCATCCAGCCCGTAGTCGAATACCAGAAATAACGATCCCCAGGGTTTACATTCTGATGTAATCCAAGAGCTTTCAGATGTTCCACCAGACAACCACCTACACTGTGGGTAATCGCCTTTGGTTGTCCTGTGGTGCCCGAGGAATATAAAATCCAAATGGGATGATCGAAATTTACAGGCTCAAATTCAATACCATTATTTGGAAAATGTAGTATGTCCGACCAAGCAGTTGTTCGTTCTGGTTTTACTATGTCTTGTAAAATGGCAACATGAACTACGTTCTTAATGGACGAGATTTGGCTTGTCAATCCATCATGAAGTGAGTCGCAATAGTAAATTTTACCATTGTATTTGTATCCATTTCCTAGAAATAAAACTTTGGGCTCAATTTGTTTAAAACGGTCAAGGATACCACTTGTGCCGAAGTCGGGTGAGCAAGAGGACCAGACGGCCCCAATGGAGTTAGTTGCTAAAAAGGCCACAATTGCTTCGGGGCAATTGGGTAGTACTGCCGCAACCCGGTCGCCTGGTTGAATTCCAATTTGACGCAGCCAAGCGGCCACAGCCGCAACTTCATTGGTCAGTTGATTCCAAGAGATTTCGGTTAGCGGTTTGATTTCGGATTGAAAGACAACAGCCGGTCGTGATTTTGTTTGATTTCTGAAAATATGCTCGGCATAGTTTATTTTAGATCGTGTAAACCACTTGGTGCCCATCATTCCACTTTTAGGATGTTGAATCACATCCAAATAGATTTCGTGCGATTTTATATTAAAAAACTGCCATATACTTTCCCAGAAATCTTCTAAGTCGGTCACCGACCATTCCCAAAGTGCGTCATAGGTTCTAAAGTACAATCCTTTTTTTACGAAAAGCCAATCCATATAACGTCTTAGATTCGAATGTTCTAATAACGAATTATCGGGTTTCCACAGAGGGGATGACGTTTGATGAGTTGGCATTTTTAAATGAGTATTAAAATTCTGATCCAAGTTTCGCTTTTTTTTTGTCTTTATACCATGAAAACTATAAACGAATTGATATAATTTTTTAGATAAAGCAGATAGGAATAATTTCAGTTAAAAATAAATTACCTTTGTACTTTAATAAATTAATATACGTAGTACTCTGATGATCAGATACGTTCGTTAGCGTGTTTTAGTGGCAGTAGCCCATTTTTAATAAGCACAATTTCGCGCATAGTTTGTAAAGAGGAAAAAAAATCCAGTAGTGATACTGCATTCCTGATGAGAAAAAGAATAGTAAAATCGAGAGACGAAAAGTCGTCTCAGGGTTCCGGTGGTAGATCTGGATCAGCCCGTAACAAGAGTATTGAAGGTGGAGACTGGGCAATGGAAAGCCGCTTCAGTAAGCCAACAATCAAGAAGTCCAGCCTACGACTTGCTGCCGCAAAAGAAGCCGCAGAATCTAAAGCCTACAAAGGCAAGCCAAGCAATTTTAAGGAAAGTCGTGGAAATTCATTTGGAGAAACTAGAGGTGAAAAAAGTCGTTTTGCCAAACCTGAATTTGAGAAAAGTCGGGATCGCCAGTTTGGAAAAGGACGCGATGATCGTGGAAGTGAAGGTGCAAAGCCTTACCGTTCTTTTGAAAGTCGTGAAAACCGTGACAACAGCCGCCCATTTCCTCCAAAGGGTGGATCGGAAGAGTCGCGATTTAGCAAGCCAAAGTTTGGGGACGGAAAACGATTTGGAAAGCCTGGCTTTGAAAAGGGGAGTTATGGTGAGCGCAAAGGAGGGTTCGAAAGGCCTTTCCAGAAAAATGAAGAAAGCACGGATGGAAAAAGAACCGAATTTAAAAAGCCTTTTGAGCGTAGATCAGAGGGTAAGTTCGAGAGAAAGACCTTTGATAAAAGTGCTGGGTTTACAAAAGAAAGAGGATCGGATAGAGTAAAGGTATCAGGAGAAGAAAGAAGAGTAGGGAAACTTGAACATGCTCCTAAATACAACCTGAACCGTTACGACGACAAAAAAGTATCTAAGAAAGTAAGCGAAGAAGTAGAGTCTACAGAAATGAGACTGAATCGCTACATAGCGAATGCTGGAATATGTTCCCGTCGGGAGGCAGATGAACTGATTGCTTCTGGTCAGATTTCTGTGAATGGAAAAGTGATTACTGAAATGGGACATAAGGTTCAAAAAACGGATGTCGTTAAATTTGGTAAGAAGTCGCTGAATCCAGAAAAGATGGTTTATATATTAATCAATAAACCCAAAGATTATATTACGACCACTGATGATCCAGAGGAGCGTAAAACCGTTTTGGATTTAATTGCTGGTGCCTGTGAGGAAAGAATTTACCCAGTGGGGAGATTGGATAGAAATACTACCGGTCTTTTACTGCTTACTAACGATGGTGAACTTGCCGAAAAGCTAACGCACCCATCAAGTGGTATCAAAAAAATATATCAAGCAGAACTGGACAAGCCCATTACTAATGAGCATTTCGAACTATTAAAACATGGATTGGAATTGGAAGATGGATTTATTCGCCCTGATGAAGTGGGAATAGTAACTCCAGATGCAATGGTGGTGGGGCTTGAGATTCATAGTGGAAGGAACCGTATTGTCCGCCGTATGTTCGAACATCTGGGTTATGAAGTTCAAAAGCTTGATAGAACGGTATTTGCTGGTTTGAATAAAAAGGATTTGCCTAGAGGTAAATGGCGGTTTATGCTGGAAAAGGAAGTGATCAAACTCAAATATATGATGTAAAGGCAGCATCAACGCGGTTTGATTTAAAAATGATTTAGGTGGGGATTTCTGAAAAGATTTCTCCATCTTTTTTTAGGGGCAACTCGCTCAATTCTTAATATTTGGAATGTTTAAATAATACATTTTTAACTTGAATCAGTTCAATAATTTGATTAACTTTCTGGGTACCAAAACTTTCAGCAGTTATGAACATGATTGAACGAGTTGAACATTGGGGAGATAGAAACCATTCCACATGGTTGGATATTCTCCGGATTGGAGTCGGCCTTTTATTAATGGTAAAAGGAATAAGTTTTATTAGTGACACCACCAAACTTTCAGAATTGGTTTCCAGTCTGAATATTAGTTTGTGGACGGTTCCTGCCGTACATTATGTGGCATTCGCTCATATGTTTGGTGGTTTTTTAATAGCGCTCGGTGTCCTGACAAGGATTGCATCCATCATCCAAATTCCAATTTTAGTAACGGCTGTATTCTTTGTGAACTTGAGAATGGGTTTTTCTTTTCTAAATTCTGAATTGTGGCTTTCCCTACTCACCTTAGTATTGGTGATAGCCTTTGCTGTTTCAGGGTCTGGTCGTCTTTCGATGGATGAATGGTTAAGAACTCATGATCATTGATTAAATTAATTCAGGAGCTGTCTTAAGGTATTTTCGTTTGTATTCCAGTGGTGTCATGTCAGTTACTTTTTTGAAATGGCGGTAAAAATTGGAAACATTATTAAAGCCGCATTCAAAACATATAACTTCGGTTGGTAGCTGATCTTCGATTAAAAACCTACAAGCGTGACTAATACGGATTTCAACCAGAAAGTCGTTGTAGGTTTTTTTTGTCATCATTTTGAAATACCTACAAAATGAAGTGGTGCCCAAGTTTGCAATGGCCGCTACAGCTGGTAGGTTGATATCGTTTTTGTAGTTTGCTAACGTGTAGGAATATATTTTGTTCAGACGCATCGTTTCACTGTCGTTGGACTTATAAAAAGCATGAGCAGAGGCTATATTTGTGGCTTCTAGGTCTTCTGCCAATATTTTTAAAATCGAAAGGAGTGCTATTAGCCTATCTAGGTTTTGAGCATTCACCGATTTTTGCATTAGTTCAATTATTTCTTCTTTAGCTTTTCCTTGGATTACAAGTCCCTTTTTAGCTCTATCAAAGAGTTTGGGTATTAGATAGGCCTCTGGTAAATGGGGTAAATCAGCACCCAAACAGTCGGGCATAAAGTGAATGATAATGACCTCTATTTCAGTGTCTTTTGCTCCTTCTTCTACACGCCAGGTATGTGGTAGATTCTGTCCCAGTAAAATAAGTTCGCCATCAGAAAAGTTGGAAATATCATCTCCAATAAACCGCACACCTTTCCCTTTAACCAGATAGTGTAGTTCAAGTTCTGGATGGTAATGCCAAACGGTACCAAATCCAGAGTTCTTTTCGTGTCTAATACTAAAAGAGTTTTGAGACTTAATAGGAACTCTATGAAAATGAGGTTTCATTGTTTTTGTTTTTTCTGTAAGCGAATTACGAATTTAGGTAATTAAGCTTGAAATCGAAATTTAATAGGTTATTAGGAGGAAATTGTTGATTTATTCCAAGGATTTTGTAGTGCTTTTTCAGGACTAAAACCGGACGCTACTATGGGAGGTATTAGCTGGAAAATCTCCATTCGCCGGAATAAGATACCTACTTACCGATTGCCAATTACAAAATCAAACAAATCGTGCTAAGATATGGTGGACTAGACGATTTATAAAAAACCGCGATAGACCAAAGAAAAACCCCACTCTTGTGAAGCGGGGTTTCTTAAATTTAGCTTGTTGGCCGACAAGGACTCGAACCTTGAACGAGACAACCAAAATGTCCTGTGTTACCATTACACCATCGGCCAAAACCGTAAATAGTGGTGCAAAAGTAATATACAGTAATTACTTTGTCAAGTATTTTTTAAAAAAATTATATACTTTTTACTTCTACACCGGGTGATATCTTTTTTACCAAGCCCTGAAGAACCTTTCCTGGCCCACATTCGATGAAAACTTCAGCACCATCTGCTACCATATTTTTAACAGTTTGTGTCCAACGAACGGGCGAGGTAAGCTGAGTAATTAAGTTTTCACGGATAGTATTCACATCCGTAGAAGGCAACGCATTCACATTTTGATAAATTGGGCAGCTAGGAGTATTAATGACAGCCTCATTAATAGCAGCTGCTAGTTCTTCACGAGCTGGTTCCATCAAAGGCGAATGAAATGCTCCACCCACCTGTAATACAAGCGCTCTTTTTGCACCAGCAGTCTTCATTAATTCACAGGCGGTGGTAATGCCGCTAATAGACCCTGAAATTACAACCTGGCCTGGACAGTTATAATTTGCAGCTACTACCACTTCGTTTTCTATACCCGCGCAAATATTTTCTATAACAGCGTCGTCAAGCGCTAATATGGCAGCCATGGTGGAGGGTTCTAGCTCACAAGCTTTTTGCATCGCTTCTGCTCTTTTAGCAACTAGTTTCAAACCATCTTCAAAGGTGAGGGCACCAGCAGCTACTAATGCTGAAAACTCCCCTAATGAATGACCGGCAACCATATCGGGTTTGAAATCACCAGACATTTTAGCGAGTATTACAGAATGAATAAAAATGGCAGGCTGGGTAACATTGGTTTGCTTCAATTCTTCATCAGAGACTTCAAACATAATTTTGGTTATATCAAAGCCCAAAATTTCGTTGGCTTGCTCAAATAAGCTTTTTGCTAGTTCTGAGCTATTGTACAAATCAAGCCCCATTCCTTTAAACTGTGATCCTTGACCTGGAAAAACGTATGCCTGTTTCATATTTCAATTGGTTTTAAATTCGATATAAAAAATAGCCAGATTATAATTTTATAATCTGGCTGCAAAGTAAATATTTGATGTTGAAAGTAAAAAATGCGTTCTGCTTATCTAAGCAGTTGCACCCAACCCTTTATAACTACTGGTTTGCTTTCAATTTTT
>CAXBLH010000122.1:0-12635 GCA_963976315.1 uncultured Dyadobacter sp. | reverse complement strand
TCAACCGTGGTCTGTCTCCCGACAGACCCATAACAATTTCTTTTGAAATTGGCTTGGTTGATGCTCCATATTGTTATCAATATTTGTTATTTTTACTTATAAGTAGCTCTATTTCAAAGGCCTGTAAAGACACAGACCACGAATGAGGTTTTACAACTATTGCGCTGCCATTCAAAGATTTACTTCAACTGAATCGATCCTAAATTCTCCATATTCAAAAGTATAGCCCTCTACATGGTTTCCAATAATTTCTTGCAGCAATGGAACTCCTCTTTTAACTATGGAATCACCCCTTACACGCAACGATGTACGGTCAATTGATTTCTTTGTTTCAAAGCCTATCATATACTTGCCTTTAACTTCTGGCTTGAACATAAAAACTAATTTTTTTTCGGAATTAGCACTTACAAAGACCATTTGCGGGCAAATGCTTTGGTCTTTGATGTAATTGTAATCACTTTTACCAATATAGTCGTCGTCGTCGAAGTCTACTAAATTTTTGACTTGCTTGTGGAGAAGTGTATCTGGCTGGAAATCAGGAATTTGTTTTAAATATTTAAATGGAACCACTATGGTTCTATTTTTATCCTTATCTAAACCTGTTATGTGATATTCCACTTTAAATTCATATTTCCTATGGTTACTTCCATCCAGCCTTTGATATGTAAACTGAGTTGGAATTATCAAATTCCGAGAGGTGCTATTTTTAAAATTCCATTCTAAAAATAACGTATCTTCATAAGTATATATTTTTGGAACAATTGTAATATTTTTCAAACTATCCTTGCTTTGGCAGCCTGATATGAAGATTATTATGCAGAAAATGAACATTAATATTTTCATGGAAATGTGATTGTTCTGATTAAAAACTTGATAGGGTCATACAGTTGTTGATATGATTGTGCGTTGCTAAAATCCCAAACTTGTGAAGAGAATATACCTGTATTCCAACCATTCCTTAGAATTAAGTTGCCGGTCATTTTCTGAATAGCTATATGACCTTCCGTGTTTAGCGATGGATGGACATTTCCTGTCAATTCACGAGACCATTGACTTAGTCCTATATTTGCATAGATTACATGTCCAAATTCGTGTGCCATTGCTACAGCCAACTGTTCTCTGGATGAAAATGCTGCTTTGCCAAAGTAAATTCTTGATGATGCACCGTGTTTCCATATAATAGGCTCCGTAACAGCTAAGGCTCTCTCGCCATCGGCGGTAGTTATTACACCGTCAATCCCCATTGTGGCTCCTTTGGGCAGATCATTCATTGTCATCCTTCCGCCTGGCCCAATATTTTTCCAATTTTCATTTTTTAACTTATAAAGATAATCATCTGAATAAGGTGCTGGGGTTGAACCTGCTACTATATTACCTTCAACAGGCATGAAATGATCTGGCCTTCCACCTGTCCAGAAATCTGCACCAAGTTTTTTTGCTTCAAGTCCGCCTGAAATACCACCGGAAATTCCTCCTAACACGGCACCCCATGCGATCCCCTTTCCTATGCTGGTTCCGTTTAATCCGGCACCAACTCCTCCAACTGCACCAGAAGCCGCACCATAAGCAAATCCTCCTGCCGCACCAATTGGAGCGTAATAACGGGTTAAGCCTGCAATGGCACCAGTGATTGCTCCTCGCCAGAAACCTTGGAAAAATTCTTTTCCCTGAAAAGCATAACTAAATCCATTTACAAATCCGCCAACAAATGCTCCTATTAATCCAGTAATCAAAGGATTATTGCCATCCGGATCTGTGTACTTCAGTGGGTTATTCCGTGCATAAGTGTACCGATTATAATCCTGGCTAAATCCAGCATCAGAGATATAATTATCCGGACTCAACATCCTTCCCAAGACAGGGTCATAAAGCCTGCCGTTCATATTAATAAGTCGGGGGCGCCTAGCCCAAACTGATCAATATGCTCATGCCCTGTATAACCTCGGTATAACCACACAGGTAAGCCCGTAGCAGCAGTTGGCGCTAATAAAGCCCATGAATCTTTATCTCTTCTACGTCCCCAAGCATCAAAGTTTTGCTCAGCCTCTATTCCGCCACCGCTGTTGGTCACGGCCAGAATAGAGCCGAGATGATCTGTGTAAGTGTAGTGGGTAACATTGTTTTCAACAATAGCTATTAATCCCACCGGAGAACTTACATAGTGCACATACCTTCCGGTGTTGTCCTTTTCAAAGTTGCTGAAATAATAGCGTGTTTTAACAACGGTTCCTGAGCCTGTCGAAGGACCATTTTGTTTCAGCTCGCTTTTTATTCTATTGTAATCTGCCCCGTAGGTGTAGGTCAATTCATATTGTCCCTCCTTTACTTGGTAAGGTTGCTGGAAGGCGTTGTACACAATATCCTGCTGTTGGCTGGGGATCACTGTGGCAGCGTTACTTACTCCCGTTACGGCATTGAGCTTGGTCGGGTGATAGCCATAGTTACCCGCATCGGTTTTGCTCGATATATTACCATTGCCCGCATAGTTCACCGTCTGGGCCGTCTGTCCACTTATGGTTGCACTCGTGAGCCGATCAAGATTGTCATAACCAAATGTTTCTGTCTTGCCCTTTCTGGCATCCACCCGGCCGGATAAATTCCCTTTGGCAAAATCCCAATCGAGGGTTAAATCCTGTATACCATCCGTATAAAACCGCTTGGGCATGAGATTCTCATAGCTTATCGTGGACGATTTGCCATTGCCCAGCGAGTAGGCTCGGACATGTCCCTGCCCATCCATGGCCGTATGGTCGTTACCCAGGCTATACAGATCTTGGTCATTATTATTACGGATTTTTGTCAAATAGCCATTGCCCTCAAAGATATTCTTTTCTATAAAGCCCGATGGGTAATTAGTTTGGGTTACTATAATTATTTAAGGCATTGCTGATCATTTCAAAGATTTCACCATGCTCAAACGGTTCCAGAATAAGGCAACGCTCCTCGAAAAAGAAAAGTAATGCCAGCTTACTAGTGCTGACAACTTTATTAAAGCAAGTAAGATTTCTATGAATAAAAGATAAGCCCGGCAAGTTCCGGGCTTATCTTTTATTCATATTCAGGATATACAAAATCATATTTCCCTGTTTGCATTCTATGGACTATACTATCAGGTGGAATAACGCTCCCAATTTCAGCTTTTCGGTTTTCTACTTCCAATTTACCTATTTGTTTTTGTTCCTCATTTATTTTCCATATCCACCAATTTCGAGATATTTTTGTCTGAGGATTGTCGCCACTAGTTCTAAACAAAACATTAAATTCTCCAACATCGGAAATGTTTCCAACGCTTTCCCAATAACCTAATTTAATGCCCCACTTTGTTACACAGTGAGCATAAAATTCTATTTCTCCTTTCACTATTTCTGATAATTTAGGAGTTGCATCAATAGGATATACTTTTTTAAAAGCCCTTATAACATCGCTGTTTAGTTGAGTAAGGTCACTAACAATATACTGCAAATATTTTTTACTAGTGTTGTCTATCTTGACAGAAAAAACATCTCCTATTTTCGTGTTTGCTCTTGCCATAATTTTTAATTATTTAATACCATATTGCGACCAGTTCTTAGGTGCGATTGAATTTATTCTATTCAGCAACAAACCACCGTTCTTTTGTAAGCCGTTTTGATTGATAAGAGTTTGCTCCCAAATTCTGGCTCCTGTTCTTGATAGATTAGTGGCTCCTGGCACAACTTCATATCGCAAAAGTGACTTTGCTGTACCCGAACTAAGGTGTTCGCCAAATCTAACGGCTTCTCTTTCGGTAATTCCAACGTATCTAAGTGCACCTGCTTTGTCAAATCCTTGATACACTAAGTTTGTTCCCCCCTTAGCGGCAAACATACCTCGAATTCCGCCAAAGAGCAAACCAAAACCATCAAAAACCTTCCCTCCAACAAACAAGCTTTCTAAGGAATAATCGACAACGGCTTTTCCACTCGCCAAAGGTAAACCGGTTAATGGGTTTGTCCATTTGTATACATTCGCATGGTCTAATAGAATCCCACCTTTTCCTTTATAAACAGATTTACATTCATCGCAAAAAGCCAACCAATTATCACTATCATAGATTGACCTCTCAAACGATGCATTCTTCAAATAGCCACTCAAAGCACCCGTTGCACCACCAATCAAACCACCCCATAACGCTCCTTTTCCAATATTACTCCCTGATAATGCTGCAAACGAAGCTCCCGAAAATGCACCAGCCGCTGCACCACCCGCCGCATAAGCACCTATACTTGCACCAGCACTTATGCCAGCACCTGAAACTGCTGCTATGCCAAATGCTCCAGTAACAGCTTTCCCAATACCTGCCGTAGCCGATCCAATAGCAGCTCCACCAGCAATGTACCCAAACATTCCCCAACCATGGGCACCATTGGCTTTTCCGATTTGCCAGCCAGAAAATCCACCGACAACTGCACCAATTGCAAAATTAATCCATTCCCCATCCGGATCATTATAAACCAACGGGTTGTTTCTCGCATAAGTATAACGATTAAAGTCCTGAGTATAGCCTGCATCTAGCACATAATTATCAGGAGACAGCATCCGCCTAACCAAAATCCGCAATATCCATTTCTTCTATGGATATGACACCACATAATCATTGTCCACTAAATCCTTTAAGCTAATATCCTTACGCTTTAAAATAAGATATTTGCTTTGAACTTGCTTCCAGTTATATTTTTCAACGGAATCAGGAGAAAAGAAGAATACACTTAAGGTATCAGCAGGCAAATTTGAAAAAAACTTTGGCCATTTGTCTTTGCTTTCATAAGATTGTTGATTAGAAGGACCAATTCCTCCAATTCTTGCAGCCGTAGAATCTGGTATTGCTTGATCAGGATATGTCTTGCTAACTTGATAATAAATTAATGCCGAGCTATTGTTTTGAATCTTAAAACTATATTTTTTTACTACCCATAAGGGATCATCACAAGAATTTAGAAATCCAATTGTACAAATTACCAATAATAATGCTCTACCGTGTCTTTGTATCATGATTAGCGATTTTTAAAAATTTAACCAAAATAAATGAGTGGGTGGGAAAAGAAAGAAGTACCAATCCCGAATGTACTCCCTCTTGTATTGAGCGGTAGCGTCATCCCAAGGACGCTCTCCTTTACTTCGGTCAAGGTCATTGGGTCTATGCTTTTTAAAATACCTGAAAGCCATCCTATTTGCCTGAATTTCATTCCATTCATTATCATGATTGTCAACCTTGGACTGTTTCCCGACGGGCTTTAACAGATTATTTCCAAATTGGTTGGTTAATGCAACATATAATTAGTGAAATTTTTACACGTAAGTGGCTTTATTTCAAAGTGCTGTGGAGTTATAGGTCATGGATTTGTCTATTTCTGCGTGTAATAGCGGACATAGTCAATTTCATAAGTGAAGGGGAATTTGGAGGTATCAATGGTCCCTCCACTGGTTCCTCCCATAGCCAGGTTCAGGATAATATAATGTGGTTTTTTAAACTGTTCCCATTCGTCTGGCGTCATCATGTCTTGACTGAATTTGGCATATTCAATAGCATCAAAAAAGTAAGCAATTTGCGTACTGTCCCATTCGATTGCATAATTGTGAAACGAGTTAGAAAGTGCATTAGCACTTACACTGGGCGCATAAGGGGTTATAAGCGGAACGTCCTTCCCTTCTGCATTGGCCTTATGCACACTACCAATAGATAATTGGGGACAAAGCCCAATGCTTCTACAATGTCAATCTCACCACATTTTGGCCATCCTATTTGTTCCCGATTAATGCCTACCGTCCAAAATGCGGGCCAGGTGCCTGCGCCAGTTGGGAATTTTGCACGCATCTCTATTCGACCATAAAGCACATTTTTTCGATCCTTTGTAATGATGCTTGCAGAAGTGATATTTTGCTCATTCAGGGGGTCCATACGAGCGGTAATCGTTAAAATCCCGTTTGAAACCTTACTATTTTGGAGGTTATTCGCTTGGTATAATTGTGCTTCTTGGTTTCGTATATAACCTTCTTCGTACCCCCACTTCTCGGGGTTTGGTAGGCCTTCATAGTCAAATTCATCGGACCAGTCTAGGGTGTAGCGCTCTTTTAATGTTGTGGCAGATTCAACTTCTGAACCATTTTTACAAGACGTAGTGAGTAGTAGGACACTAATTATTATTGAAAATAAACGCATTGGAAGAGTTTTTACTTAGGAAGGTTGATTTTGAAAAATACGGAATGAGTATTTATAATCAAATTTTTTCTTTGAATAAGTACGGAATCGAAGAAAAATCAAATATTATGAGTCAGAAACCAGGTGCTAAGTGGTTAAAGTTCTTCATGCTACCTTTACTGCTGACTGTTGGAGTAACCGTATCTGCCCAAACGAGGATTGGAATTTTTGAAAAACATGCGGATATTGGCCCAGTTAAACATCAAGGTTCAGCCACTTTTAATGCCTCAACCAATAGCTATACTTTAACAGGGTCTGGTGAAAATATTTGGTTTAAAAAGGATGAATTGCATTTTGCATGGGTTCCTCTTCGGGGTAATTTTTTAGTGTCTACTGAGCCACAATTAATCGGCGCTGGAACCGACCCACATCGGAAGCTAGGATGGATGGTGCGGGCCAGTACGGATACAAGTGCAGCAATGGTTTGTCTTACAGTACATGGAGATGGTCTAACGGCATTTCAATTCCGGAAGAAAGCAGGAACAAACGTGGAAGAAATCAAAATTCCAGTCCATCATGCGGATGTATTACAACTGGAAAGGCGTGGGAGGAGTTTTATAGTCTCTGTTTCAAAATTAGGTTTACCGTTTTGGACCGTTGAAGTACCTGATTTTGATTTTCCCGAGGAAATGTTGGTAGGGATTTTTATATCCTCACACAATAAAGAGATCGTTGAGAAAGGAATATTTTCTAATACTCGCGTTTTTAAAGCGTTGCATTAGAAGCATTAACCCCTGTTTTTCGATGGCCTGAAACAATAGGAGAGTGCTTTATTCTCAAAAGCACTCTCAGTGTATAGTGTCAAAATTTTCCAGGGCGTTATTTCTTTTAACATGATTGAATGATGGCTTTCTTTAGCTTTGAGCAAATAGGAAACCACACATTAACCATGCAAACTTACTTCATAGGGTTTTTACGAACTAATTATTCGGAGACTATTGAGTAAACGGTAAAGCCAGCCCCATTAAACCCGATTGGCTTTTACTCTCAATAGTTGCTCAACAAGTTGATTTATGGCTAAATATTTCTTTTGAAGCTTTATTATTCATTCCCAAAAATGGCAGTGGCATCAAGCGTTACTCTAAAGAACTACAAAAGGAAATGCCAATTTACACCCCACCCACATAATAGCAAATATTGATGACGTTTATGATCGCAAGGTGATCTATTGAAATGCTCACTTTTATCTGGGGGGTATCATCAGAAAAGATCAAACCCGAACTAATTTGGATGGATATACCTTTCCAGCATTCCACTGACATACGTATAGATTTTTATCATTGTCAACACAAACGTCATGGCAATGCTTGAAAATGGGCTGTGATTGGGTCATTATTTGTAGCTTACCATTTTTATAGGTGGGTTTAGTGCCACCAGGGTTGGATACTACTTTATTATTTTTATCCAAAATAGTAACGAATCCCAAATTCAACTGCATGTTAAAATTATCAGGAGTCATTCCGAAACAAACACCAGAATATAAATTTTGTTCATCCACAACTATACGGCTAATAAATGCACCTGGGAGGTAGATGTCTTCCAAATGCTGGCCTTCTAAGCTAAATCTTTTAATGGTGTTTTTGATACGGGCGCTGCACAGTAGGGTAGGGTTATTTTTGTCACGCGTATCCAAAGTAACGCCATGAGCCTGCTTGAACTTGTCGGGTTGTAAAAAGCTGTCCCCTCCGAACTTGCTGATAAACTCCCCTTTAGAATTATACCGTAAAATGAATTGTGAGCCGTAACCATCTGCGATATAAATGTCACCATTCGGAGCAATAGTGGTTTCAGTGGGTTTATAGGCTGCGCATGCTGGATAATCGTTGGTAAATACCGGTTTTTTGATTGACATTACAATTCGGCCCGTTGTGGTCGTTTTAACTACTTGGCCACTTGCTACATCGGTTATAAACAGATAATCTTCACCACCTTCCTGATGTATAGAAAGCCCATGTGCTCCCGTATAGCCTAATGTCCAGCTATCGAGCAGTTTTCCGGATTTGTCATAGATCAGAATGTTGTTTTGGGGATGATCCGTTAGTAAAATTAACCGGCCTTGAGAGTCCATCACCATTTCATGACAGTTGTTAACTGGATATTTGTTACTATCCAAATTTCCCCAGTCCTTGTCGAGGCGATAGGTGAAATCACCATGGCCCAATATATTTTTGTCTAACTTATTTTGCCCTTTTAAAATATAAAATGGTGTACTCGTTGAGGCTAAAAGGAGGCTCGCTTGGCCTAGGAATTTTCTTCTATTGCTATTGGGCATTTTCAATTCTTAAGATATTATATCATGTACTACTTTACCGCTCACGTCTGTTAGCCGGTAACGTCTTCCTTGGTGTTTGAATATTAATTTCTCATGGTCTATACCAAATAAATGCATGACGGTAGCCTGGAAATCATGTACGTGTACGGGGTTCTGAGCAACATTATAGCTGAATTCATCGGTTTCTCCAAAAACCATCCCCGGCTTAATACCTGCTCCGGCCATCCACATGGTGAAACAACCCGGGTGGTGGTCACGGCCATAATTATCTTTGGTGAGTTTGCCTTGTGAAAAACTGGTTCGCCCAAACTCGCCACCCCAAACCACCAACGTGTCATCCAGTAAGCCGCGTTGCTTGAGGTCTTGTACCAAAGCAGCCGAAGCCTGATCCGTATCTTTTGCTTGTCGCTTAATACCTGAGGGCAAGCTGCCGTGCTGGTCCCATCCCATGTGGTAAAGCTGTATGAATTTCACATCCCTTTCTGCCATTCTTCTTGCCAAAATACAATTTGCTGCGTATGTTCCAGGAATACGCGAATCTTCCCCATACATTTCGTAGATGTAATCGGGTTCTTTGGATACATCTACTGCTTCTGGTACCGAGGTTTGCATTTTGTAGGCCATTTCATATTGGCTGATCTTGGAGTGAATTTCCGGATCACCCCAGAGTGTATGCTGGTGCTCGTTCAGCTCCTTTATATGGTCCAATGCCCTGCGGCGGTCTTCTTTATGTACCCCATAAGGGTTTTGTAAATACAGCACCGGATCCTTACCCGCTCTAAAATGTACGCCTTGGTGATGGGAGGGTAAAAAACCATTTGCCCAAGCGGCGGTTGATAATGGTTGGTCATTGTTTCCTTTTGAAATTAAAACCATAAAGTGCGGCAAGTTTTCATTGTCGGAGCCCAAGCCGTAGCTCAACCACGAACCCATGGAGGGGCGACCACTTTGTTGTGAACCCGTTTGAACAAACATCACGGCGGGTTCATGGTTAATTGCCTCGGTATAGACAGATTTTACGATACAAATATCATCGACGATCTTGGCTGTATGCGGTAAAATTTCACTCACCCATGCTCCCGACTGGCCGTATTGTTTAAAATCATAAATTGATTTTACTAGGGGGAAGGTAGATTGCCCCGCTACCATTCCCGAGTTCCGTTGAGTTCCTTTGATAGAATCCGGAATTTCTTGACCATGCCATTTTGCCAAAGAGGGTTTATAGTCAAAGGTTTCCAATTGAGACGGCCCACCGCTTTGGAATAGATAGATGATCCGCTTGGCTTTTGCAGCAAAATGCGAACCTTTAATAAAGTTTTGCATTTCAGCGGGTGTTGCTGGGGTTTTTATAGGGTTACTGCTAGTATTTGTTCCCGACGATAAAATACTCGAAAGGGCAATGGAGCCAAATCCTAATCCGGCTTTGGTCAGGAAATCTCTCCGATTGAGTTGATTAAATACTTTTTTATAGTCTTCCATGGCAGTTTATTTTCGGGTGTAGCCTTCATCAGTATTCATGATGGCATTGGTAACGGTTGCTAGTGCGGCAATTTGGTTTGGTGGTATGGCCTTATTCCATTTCAATTCACCAGTACTGAGGTAATCTAAAGCATCTTTTGGCTTTTCCTTAAATCGTTTGAGTTCTTGTTGGTAAAACGTCCCCAGTATTTTTATTTCGGTATTGTCTGGTTTTCTACCGGTTACCAATCGAAATGCTTTTTGGAGTAATTCTTCAGAATCATTTTTTTGATCTAATAGTAACTTTTCCGCCAATTTTCTGGATGCTTCTATATACTGCGGATCATTTAGCAGTACCAATGCCTGTAATGGAGTGCTGGTGGGTCTTCTTCTGACCACACATTCGCCCCGTTCGGGCGCGTCAAAAATTAGCATAGCCGGAGGTGGAGAAGTTCTTTTCCAAATGGTATATAAGCTGCGGCGGTATAGGCCATCGCCTGGTTCCTGCAAGTAATGATAGCGCCATGATTTTTCACTCAACTCATCCCAAATGCCAGCAGGCTGGTAGGGGTATACACTTTCTCCTCCTAGCTTTTCTACCAACAAACCACTTATTGAAAGGGCATTGTCACGAATCATTTCAGCACTAAACCTGAACCGCGAGCCTCGGGCTAGCAGTATATTTTCAGGGTCCTTTTCCTGCTTTTCCTCCGAAATAACAGAACTTTGCTGGTACGTAGCCGACAGCATAATGGTTTTATGTAACTTTTTTATGTCCCATTCCGACTCTTGGAAATTAATGGCCAGCCAATCCAGAAGTTTTGGATGTGAAGGCAAGTCGCCTTGGTTTCCAAAATCTCCCGCTGAAACCACAAGTCCCTTTCCAAAGTGCATTTGCCAAATCCGATTTACATATACCCTGGCCGTAAGTGGGTTCTCTGGAGAAAAGAGCCATTGGGTTAATCCAAGTCTATTTTTTTTATACTTTCCATCAAAAGGTAATACGCTCTCCAATGCTCCCGGAGTAACTTGTTTTCCATGATCACTGTATATTCCCCTTTCCAAAATATAGGTAGGTCTCGGTTTTGGCATATCACCCATGACCATAATTTCTGGAATCGAATTCAAAAGTGTATTTTTTTGATCATAAACGGTTTTCAAAGATTTTTTCAAACGGTTTATTTCAGGATCAATATTAGACAGATAATACGCTTTGAAAATCGGATTTTTTAAATCCTTTGTACTCACTATTTTTTTTACTGCATCGGGGTCGCTGTTATAAAGTACTTCCAAAGAAGAGAGCTCCTTATCAAAAATTTTCAGCTCATCTATTCCGCCATCCTTGAAGGGTATCAATAAATTTCTTTGTCCCAGTGTGAACCCTGCAAAGCCATAGGTATGAATATCGGGTTCAAATAGTATTCCTTTGTACAGGTTGTCGTAGTCCTGTTGGATTTTGGCAGACTTACCATTGATATAAATATGCATACCACTCGCCTTGCTAGACCCGTCATACGTTACCGTGATTTGCGTCCATTTTTTGATAGGAAGCGGTGTTAACGTACTTATTTGTAGGGCATTCTGAGGATAAGAATGTGCTATTATAAACTGTAATTTGTTGTCTGCCAAACGCAGGGAATATCCTTTATAGCCAAGCCGGATGTCTTCACAATGGTAGAAAATTCCAGCGTCTGGGTAATTGGTATTCGGATTAACCCATAAGTCCACGGAAAAGGGTTCGGTGCGCTCGTGCCATCCTATGTTGTGCCCCAATTGGATAGAATTGTAATCACTTACAAAATAGGCATTTCCTTTAACACCAGGCTTGAGAATCGCTTCATTACAAGCTGCTGGCTTGGAGCCGATCACTAGATTGGGGGTCGTTACTTTTTTGTCCGACCCAGTTTGAAGTTTATCAAATGGGTAATGGGCTACTAGTTTTTTACGAACAGATTCAGCAATCGCTTTTTCTGATAATTGAGTACCGTTCATCCAGTGAACATAGTTTCCTTCAACGGATTGTTTGCTGGCTTTTAGTTCGGTTTCTAATTTTTGAGTTTGTTGGTCAATCGTCTTTAGGATCTGTTCTTGCTTGCTTTCCGTTAGGAGTAATGCAGGGCCAGGAGTTTGGTCGGGGCCGTAAACAGGGCTGCCAATCTCATTGGTACTGTTGAATAATCCAAACATTTTGTAATAATCCGCTTGACTTATAGGGTCGTATTTATGGTCATGGCAGCGTGCACATTGGACAGATAATCCAATAATACCTTGGCTCAGGGTTTGTACGCGATCGGCGTTGTACTCTACCCGGTATTCTTCAAATACGATACCTGCTTCAGAGTTTTTTTTATGTAGCCTGTTGAATGCCGTGGCGAGTATGCTTTCTTGTGACTTATTAGGGATCGACTGGGTAATTCAATCGTTCAATATAAATTGCTTGTAAGACATATTTTTATTGAACGATTGAATTACCCAGTCGCGCCAAGGCGAGAAATTACGGTGCTTGTCATCCAAATACCCATCGCTATCCGCATAGCGCGCTACGTCCAGCCATTCTGTGGCCATGCGTTCGCCATAGGCAGGAGATGCAAGCAAACGATCCAATAGCTTTTCGTAGGCTTTTGGCGAAGTATCCTTTACAAACTGGTCGATCTCAGAAATGGAAGGTGGCAAGCCCCGAAGGTCAAA
>CAXBLH010000121.1:0-12647 GCA_963976315.1 uncultured Dyadobacter sp. | reverse complement strand
TGTTGCAATCGGTTGCAATTTGTAAATTTGTTCAGATATTTGAACCTGATTATCAGCCATATATAGATATCGTGATATTGTTATCATCCTTTTTGTAAGGATAAGTAGCACATTATCACGTCTTTGTAAAATAGAAGCTATCCGCAATTAACTACTTTTTTGAATGATACATACGATGCGTTGGTTTGGGCCAAATGACCCGGTTTCCTTGATGGATATTCGGCAAGCTGGCTGTACCGGAATTGTGAGTGCCTTACATCAAATCCCAGTCGGAGACGTATGGTCTCGGGATGCTATCACGGAACGAATGGAGATGATTGAAAAGGATAACGCTTCTTATAATCCCTTAACGTGGCTGGTGGTGGAAAGTTTGCCTGTACATGAGCATATCAAGAAAGGATTGCCAACCCGTGAACTTTATATTGAAAACTATAAAAAGTCGCTGATCAACCTCGCTGCTTGTGGGGTAAAAACGGTTTGTTATAATTTCATGCCGGTGCTGGATTGGTCGCGCACGGCTCTGCATTATCCGCTACCTTCGGGGGCAACTACGTTACGGTTCGTTTGGGAAGATTTTGCAATTTTCGATTTGTTTATTCTGAAACGACCCGATGCAAAAGTGGATTACGAACCAGAAGTAGTAGCATCGGCTGAAAGGAAGTTTAACAGTATGACATTTGCTGAAATCGAACTTTTAACTAATACCGTTTTATTGGGATTGCCCGGTTCGGAGGAAGCATTTGATTTGGGTATTTTCCAAAGTTTACTGGATGAATATGCACACATTTCGGAAAGGATACTGAAATACAATCTCTACTATTTTATACAACAAATTGCACCGTTGGCACAAGAACTAGGAGTGAATTTGTGCATTCATCCCGACGATCCGCCTCGCTCCTTATTAGGTTTGCCGCGTGTAGTTAAAAATGAAACCGATTTATCGGAATTAATGCAAGCTTGTGATGTTCCAGCCAATGGGATTACTTTTTGTACCGGTTCGTTGGGTGTACGTGCAGACAATGACCTGCCTGCTATGATTCAAAAATTTGGAGATCGTATCCATTTTTTACATTTGCGTACTACTAAAAGAGAAGAAAATCCTAGGAATTTTCATGAAGCACCGCACCTCTATGGCGATGTGGATATGTATGAAGTGGTGAAGGCAATAGCTACGGAGGAAGAACGGAGAAAAGAATCAGGGGAAGGCATTAAAGAACTGCCTATGCGGCCAGATCACGGTTTTCAAATGTTGGACGATTTGCACAAAAGAACCTATCCCGGTTACTCAGCCATTGGACGGTTAAAAGCATTAGCTGAAATCCGAGGACTGGAAATGGCAATCAAAAGGTGCTTTTTCGCTACTCTTTTTTTGATGTTAAGTTTTTTGGGATTCGATGCCAAAGCGGACGATGGCTACCGACTTTGGTTGAAGTTTGACAAAATCAAAAATGAAACCCAACGTGAAGCATACGCCAGTCAGATCAACGGTATTTATACGCAAAGCGAGTCGCTAATCACACAAACTGCTGTATTGGAATTACAAAGCGGGTTAGCTGGGCTATTAGGCAAATTTATATCTGTTAAAAAATCCATAACAGGTACGGGAATAATTAGTTTACAAATTGATGAGAAACTCGCTATTGGTAATGAAGAAGGCTACACAATAAAAAAAACTAGTTCAGGGTTTCAGATCAGTGCCCAAACGGACAAAGGGCTTTTGTATGGCAGCTTTGCTTTCTTACGGGAGGTTCAAACTGGAAAGTCTCTTGAGCAAATCAACCTCATTTCCAGTCCGAAAATAAAACTTCGGATGCTGAATCATTGGGACAATCCTACTGGCACTATTGAAAGAGGGAATGCAGGTGCTTCGCTTTGGAAATGGTTTGAATTGCCGGAAACCCTCGATGCCCGATATACCGACTATGCTCGTGCCAACGCATCTATTGGTATTAATAGTACGGTGGTTAACAATGTTAATGCAAGTGCCCGATTTCTGACACCCGAGTATATCGCAAAAGTAAAAGCGCTGGCCGATGTATTTCGGCCATATGGGATACAGGTGTATATGTCAATCAATTTTGCGGCACCGAAATTATTAGGTAAGCTCAAAACATCTGACCCACTGGATCCAGAAGTAAGAAAATGGTGGCAGGAAAAGACCAAAGAAATCTATGGATCGATACCCGACTTTGGTGGCTTTTTGGTAAAAGCAAATTCAGAAGGAGAGCCAGGGCCACAGGATTATGGGCGAAACCATGCTGATGGGGCCAATATGTTGGCAGAGGCTTTGGAACCGTTTAAGGGTGTTGTTATTTGGCGTGCATTTGTCTACAAAGCAGATCCAAACGGAGATCGGTTCAAGGCTGCCTATGAAGAGTTCAAGCCATTGGATGGACAGTTTAAACCAAACGCTTTGGTACAAGTAAAAAACGGTCCCATTGATTTTCAACCCCGTGAGCCTTTCAGTCCTTTGTTTGGTGCGATGCCCAAAACACCATTGGCGATGGAATTTCAATTGACCCAGGAGTATTTGGGATTCTCTACTAACTTCATGTACCTCGCTCCGTTGTTTAAGGAGTGCCTCGATTCGGATACACACGCAAAAGGTAAAAATTCGACAGTTGCTAAGGTGATTGATGGTAGCTTACATGGCTATCAACATACAGCCATTGCCGGAGTGGCCAACACAGGATTGGATCGTAATTGGACGGGACACCCTATTTCGCAATCGAACTGGTTTGCGTATGGGCGGCTTGCCTGGGATCATACGCTGAGTGCGAAGGATATAGCAGACGATTGGATAAAAATGACATTTACACAAGAAGAGAAAACGGTCAATACCATTTCTGAATTGATGTTAGCGTCTCGTGAGAATTATGTCAACTTCACCACGCCACTTGGTCTGCATCATTTGATGGGCGAAGGGTTACATTATGGGCCACAGCCCTGGCTTGCGAAAAGTGGCCGGCCAGATTGGACTGCCGTATACTACCATCGTGCGGATGCAAATGGACTCGGTTTTGATAGAACTGCATCCGGAAGTAATGCGCTTTCACAATATACCCCCGCAGTACAAAAGCAGTGGGGGAATCCTGAAACTTGTCCGTTACCTTACCTGCTTTGGTTTCACCATGTGGCATGGGACAAACAACTTTCTTCGGGACGTACATTATGGGACGAGCTTTGTACTAGGTACTATACGGGCGAACAAGCTGTTGAATCAATGCAAAAACAGTGGGATTCAACCGAAAAAAATATGGATCCTGCACTGTTTAAGGATATCGCTGGCCGGTTGGCAGCACAAAAGAGAGAAGCACTTTGGTGGCGAGATGCCTGCGTGCTTTATTTTCAAGAGTTTTCAAAAATGCCGGTTCCTGCGCCTTATAAAAAGCCCGAGCGAACCTTGGAGGAAGTAAAACGAATTACCAATACATTTCAACTACGTTAAGAAAAATATTTAAACATACTTCAATTTATAATGCCTGAAATTTCAAACAAACAAGAAGAACGAGCCAATAAAGTTTTCTCCTTAGATGGAAAACTAGCCCTCATTACCGGTGGAGGTAGTGGCATTGGTTTTTATATTGCGGAGGCCATGGTAGCCTCTGGTGCACGGGTGGTGATTACCGGTCGTAGGGAAGAAGTATTAAAAGAAGCAGTAGCCACTTTGGGTAGTCAGGTGAATTATATTGTCAATGACATCACTCAATTAAAGGGTATTCCTGCCTTGGTAGAGACGATTGAAGCCACCTACGGAGCCATTGATATACTAGTCAATAACGCTGGTATTAATATGAAGAAACACGCTGTGGAAGTTACCGACGAAGATTTTGACAAGGTAATACAAACCAACTTGCATGCGGTTTTTTCTTTGACACGAGAGTGTGGTAAAAAAATGATTGCTCGAAAAAGTGGCTCTATTATCATGATTACCTCTATGGCTGCCTTATACGGTATCGATCGCGTGGTGGCATATACTGCGTCCAAGTCGGCGATTGGTGGAATGGTGAAAGCACTTACTACCGAGTTTTCGCCCTATAATGTTCGTGTTAATGCGATTGCCCCTGGGTTTATTGAAACCCCCATGATGCTCACTGCTATGGGAGGAGATCCTGCTCGTAGGGATAAAGCCATGGACAGAACGCCGATGGCGATTTGGGGGAAACCCGATGATATTGGCTGGGCGGCAGTGTACCTCGCTTCGCCAGCAGCCAAGTTTGTGACTGGTATTACTTTGCCGGTAGATGGTGGTAATTCCATTGGATTTTAAAATAAAAATAACTTAACCTTAAAATTGATATAATGAAAAAAACAACATCCTTACTTACGTGCATTTTAGCAATTATTTGCATGATGGGTTTTCAACAAGCACAAGCCCAAAAACTAAAATGGAACAAGGTGAAGATTTTATTCTATACCAAAAATGGTAAAGGGTTTGTCCATGATAACATTGCCAACTCGGTGGTTGCTATTAAATCTTTAAGTGATAAACATGGCTTTAAAGTAGATGTCTCCGACGATCCTAGTGTATTTACAGACGAGAATTTGAAACAATATGACGCATTGGTTTTCTCAAATACCAACAATGGCGTTTTTGATACAGATGCTCAAAAAGTAGCTTTGATGCGTTATATTCAGGCTGGTGGAAATTTCGTAGGGCTACATTCGGCATCTGGTACCGAACGGGAGTGGCGATGGTTCAAAGATATGCTTGGCGGTACGTTCTTATGGCACGAGCCGGGTCAGCAGTTTACCGTTAATGTTCTTGATTCGTCCAATCCATCACTGGCACATTTGCCTATGAAATGGGTGCGTGAAAAAGATGAGTATTACTTTGTCAAAGAGATGGGGGTAAATCTTCATGTACTTGCCGTAAACGATCATACTACTATTAAAAATCCGGCCAAAAGAGAGGCTCCTGATACGTTCGGTTCGGTATTCCCGAGTGTGTGGTGGCATGAGTACGACGGTGGACGTGCGTTTTACTCTTCTTTGGGACATGTTAAAGAAGACTATCTAAAAGAGGATCTTCAAAACCATATTTTGGGTGCTATTGAGTTTATAATCGGTAAACAAAAGCCAAGAAATTATAGTAAAGCATATGCGACGAGCCCAAACGACCAAGTGCGTAAATAATTGAACATTATTCTAACTTAATCCTTTTCCTAATATGACGAAAATAATTAAAGACATCCAACAGGATAGAAGAGATTTTTTAAAGAAAACTGCCACAGGAACTGCTGGTATTATTGCTTCGGCCATGTTCCCAAGTATTGTGCCTTCATCGGTTTTTGGTAAAAATGCCCCCAGTAACAAAATCAATATCGGACAAATTGGATTTGGGCGAATAGCTTCTACGCACGATTTGCCAGAGGTGATTAAGAACGAAGCGGCCCATGTAATAGCCGTAGCTGATCTTGACAAAAACCGTTTGGCGCAAGGCAAGAAATGGATCGAAGATCGCTATGCAAAACGTACTGGTAAGGCAAACTACCTTGACGTGAAAACTTATGACGATTACCATGAAATCATTGCTCGTAAAGATATTGATGCAGTTATTGTAAGTACA
Organism: uncultured Dyadobacter sp.; assembly: GCA_963976315.1. Taxonomy (GTDB): domain Bacteria; phylum Bacteroidota; class Bacteroidia; order Cytophagales; family Spirosomataceae; genus Dyadobacter. Next base: position 7,078 of record CAXBLH010000121.1, on the reverse strand, counting down.
CCGGACCATTGGCATGCGCAGCCTACTATGGAAGCCGCTGCTGCTGGAAAACACGTGTATATGCAAAAGCCTACTTCGCTTACTATACAAGAAGGCCGACAAATGGCGGATATGGTGATCAAAAAAGGGGTGAAATTCCAGTTAGGTAGTCAGCAAAGGTCGGTGACGCCATGGCCACAGTTTAAGCGTGCTTGTGAACTAGTAAGGAATGGGCGTATTGGACAACTGAAAAAGGTATATGTAGGTATACCAGGTGATCCATCGGGTGGAATTACGACTAAAATGCCAGTACCTTCCAACTTGAATTATGATATGTGGCTGGGATCCACCCCTGAGGTAGAATACACTTTAGATAGAGTGCATTCGCAAACGGATATCAACGACCGTCCGGGTTGGTTACGTCTGGAACAATTTGGCGCGGGTATGATTACTGGTTGGGGAGTTCACCATTTGGATATAGCCCATTGGGGAATGGACACAGAGCTTACTGGTCCCATTGAGGCGTATGGTACTGCTAGTTTCCCTTACGCAGGTTCTGGACTATGGAATGTTCATGGGAACTTCTTGGTGATGATGAACTATGCCAATGGTGTAGAAATGGAAATCGGCGGTAATAACCCGAATGGTGTGAAATTTGAAGGAACTGAAGGCTGGATATTTGTATCACGTGGGAATGTAGGGGTTACCGCTTCTGACCCTGTTGCTGCCGTTAATGCCAAGGATAATCCTGCATTCAATGCGAGTGATAAAAAAATACTTGGATCGGTAATCGGACCCAATGAAATTCATTTATATGAAAGTCCAGAACAACATCAAAACTGGATTGAAAGTATCTTGAATGACAAACAAACGATCAGTCACGCGGAAATTGCGCAGCGTTCTTGTTCTGCTTGTTTGATCGCACATGCCGCTATGAAACTCAATCGTAAGCTAAAATGGGATCCTAAGAAGGAACTATTTATTGGGGATAAAGAAGCAAATGGTTTATTATCTCGCCCGCAACGAGGCATATACGGTACTACCAAGGTGAAAGGCTAATCATTTAACCTTCTAAAAATCGGCCATCTCTACTGAAATTTTACAACTAGATTTGTAGCATTTCTTTGGAGATGGCTTTTTTTGGTTTTTGTAATTCAAATAGGAAACTGATTTTGCATCAATTTTACAAAATTTGAATGGCTTTGAAGTGTAAGTAATTATTGAGGAAGACTTCGGTAAAACGATTTTTATATTAGAAGATCAACCGTTATTAGCCCTATTAAACGGTAACTGTTGAGCCTCAGTTTTACTCCACACCACGTATTGTTGTAACCATTTTTCTTCCTTCTTGTGGTATAGCCAAAAAACTCGTCCGTTTTCAAGTTGCTTTTCCCTGGTTTGTTTATGGATGGTTTCCTGGTGGTATGTTGCCCACTCATATACAAAATCTCCATTGATTTTTATGGACTGACTTTCGTAATTAATTTGAATGTCGTAGGTGGTAAACCGTGCTCTTAAATATTTGATACCTGCTTGTTTGCTCTTAATTATTTTTTTGTCCGGGGAAACTGCGATTATATCATGGGCAAAAATGGTGGAGGCTAATTCGACATCACCCGTATTTTCGGCAAGTTGAAATGTTTCACGAACCTGCCGTATTCTTTCAAGAGTGATGCGCGTATACATAATTTTGAAGAGTGAATTAGCTAGGATGTTCCGATTACTGAGTAACATTGATTGATTAAAACCAAATGTAGAATAAAATAGATGAATAGAGAAATTGTTTGGTAGTTATTTTTAATAAAAAAAATAGTAAAATGTAAGTTTTAGGATTTTATTGATAATTTTTTTGGTATTAAATAAATTACCTAATTAACCATATAGGACTGATTTTTTATGTGGCATTTTTATATAAAAAATAGAAATTAGTTAGCTGCTCCATAATCGTGTAGCTGTTGAATTTGACCACCAAAAGTCGAAAGCTATACTAAAAAAATAGCGATAAGGGCAACTACTTATCTATTTGGTTAACAATAAATGGAATAAAGTTGTCTACGTGATGAAAGGGGAGTGCCTTATTGGAGCTGGCCAGCACTGGCTTGTAAAGCGTATATGGTTTTAAAATAGGTTGTTTTAAGAGAAATTAGTTTTTGCTTGGCCTCCAAAAATTTGTTTTCTCTGCTATTAATAAGGAATAAGGAACTTTCACCATTTTGGAAACGGACTTCTTCAGCATCTACTAAACGCTGGTAGTTTGTTGCATTTTGTTCCTGAATAGCGATTTGTTGTTTAACGGTATTTAATTCGTTGAAATAGGATTTTATTTTTATTGAAATTTCTAATCTCTTTTGAGTTTGAGCCATTGTAGCTTGTTCAATTTTGATTTTCGCATTCCTGTATTCACCTCGTCCTTCGGAGAGTCGGAGGGGTAATGCAAATTTGAAGCCATACTGATAATTATTTTGGAAGAGAGGGGAAATGTCATTGACTGGGAAGGGATTGTAGCCTTTACCCAACAGATTGTAATTGAAATCGGCCTTAGGTAGTAGTTTTTGGAATTTTAGTTTTTTGTTGATTTCTAACATTTCTAGCTTGAAATCGTAAATCCTTAAAGCCGGATGAGCGTTTTCTCCTGCGGCTAATAAGCTGGCTAAATTGAGATCCAAACTTTGTAAGTCTATTTCGTTTTCCCAGTTAGCAGCTGGAGTCACCTCAGAAGGTAATAGATAGGGCTGATTATTTTCCTGCCACAAAAAGGAAGATAATTGAAGTCCGCTATTTTGAAATTCTAGCCAATATTGTTGTTGTTGGTTTTGAAAACTTTGTAGCTGTGTAAGTGCTTCCACTGTATCAATTGCGGCTTTTTCTCCATTCAAAAAGGATTTTTTAACTAGTTCGAAACGGGTTTCATTTATACGTACTCCTTCGTTAATAATTTGTAGCAGTTGATAGCTTTTGACCCAGGTCCAATAAGCTTCCATAGTATTTAGGAGCAGGATGTTTATCTCCGCCTTTTGTTCTGCAAAAGCCATGGTATTCATTATTTTTGCTTGTTTCAAAGTGGCGCGTCTGTTGTCCATCAGAAGGTCTTTAGCAAGTGGGATACTAATGCCAAAATAACCTGTTTTATTTTTGCTCTTGGTGGGATCTAGGTAATTACCAGTGTAGTTGTCTATGCCACTATAAATTTCTATACCGTACCAGGTGGGTATGGTGATACTAGGCGAAGTTTGATGGTAGTAGTTGGTACCGTCAAATGTTTTTTTAGCTAGATAAGTTTCAAACAAAGGGTCAAAACTCCCCCTTGCTATGGTTAGGTCGGCTTTTGAAGCCTCTATGTTCCATTGTGCCTGTAATACTACTGGATGATAGGTGCGTACAATCTCAATGACTTGACCTGCGTTTAATGTTTTTTCTGAATATTGCGCCCAAATAGTTGTTTTGGAAATCAATACAAAGAAAAGTATGACGGTGAATCTTACGGTGAAAGAAGGCATGTTATTTCTTATTTTGGGAATCACTTTTAGTGTTCGACTCTTTTAACTTATAGTAATCGGGAGGGAATCCATTGATATTTCTCCAAAGTTCATACCAAATGGGAACATCTTTTAGAAGGGCAATACTTTGAGCTCCTGTACCCAGTTTTATTTGATTAGGCCATGGACGTTCCGTTTTATCTTCAGCTACCAATACCCGAAACATCCCATTGGCACTGATAGTATGCTCATATGCTACCACCTTTCCACCAAAAGTCCCGTAACTGTTGTCCGGCCATCCACTGAAAATGATGGCTGGAAACCCATCGAACATTAGCCTTATTTGCTGACCGCTGTCAATAAGAGGTAGATCTACCGGTCTTACGAACATTTCAACAGCATAGTTTACCCGTGTAGGCACTATGAAGGTGATCGTCTCGCCGTCTTTTAGGATTTCACCAATTCCTGATTTATTCGCTTGAACAATTTGCCCATCCTGGGGGGCGAGTACGTAGTACATTCCGTTGCGAATCGAATAGTTGGTGGCTTGGTTCTCGAGTTTCGCAATATCACCTTTGCCCGTTTCTATGTTACTCATACTTTGGAACCGGTCCCCTTCCGCTTTGCTTATCTTCTCGGTATATTCCTGTTCAGTACTGTTTTTTTCGATTTTTACGTTCAGTATTTCCTGTTCGGTTTGGGCTACCTTATTTACAGTACTAATATATTTGGCTTGGGTGTTTTGAAAGTATGCATTTCGTTTTTGCAGTTCAGTTTGAGAAACCAAGCCCTCGTCAAACATTTTCTGTTGTCTTTCGTACTGATTTTTCACAAGGCTCAATTCATTCGAAATGGCCTCTAGTTCTGCTTTTTCCCCCGTTAGTTTGTTTTTAAGCTGTCCAAGTTTATTGGTGAGCTGCTCTATTTTTAACACTTTGGCTTTTTGAAGCGCGTTAATTTGGGTTCGAGCAGTCGCTACTTTTTCCTGATAGTACTTCATAGACCCTTTCTTAGCGTCCACTTGTTCTTGGGTTCGGCCCAGTAAGTTGGGGTCTAGGTAGTTTTCTTTTATTTCAGAAAGTTGTAAAATGGTATCTCCTTTTTGAACAAAGTCACCCTCCTTTACCCACCATTTGGAGATTTTACCGGGTATTGGTGAGTTTATACTTTGTGGTCTTTGGTCCTGATATAAGGAAGTGACATTGCCATTGGCTTTTATATTTTGTGTCCAAGGCAGAAACATAATCACCAGCATTAGTACCATAATACCATAAAACCAGTTTTGAACACTACTCTTACTGTTTATCAAATAGATTGTCTCGTAAGCCTTTAAATTAAGTTTATAATTAGAAGAATCCATACTAGTTGTTTTTTATAGAAGTGAGTGTGCCATGGGTGAGCTCTATTTGATAATCACATAGGTTCTTGATAGCATCGTCATTAGTGGCGATAATTACCGTGGCATTGTTAGGCTTGCTAGCAAGGTATTGAATCATTTTACTTTTAGATTGAGGCTCCATCCCTTCCCAAGGATCTTCTAGTAAGAGCAACTTGGGCTGATTTAAAAGGGCTCGAAGCAGCAAAATGTTTCTCCTATGTCTGCTCGTAAGATTTTTTCCGTTTGGGTCAACCATGGTATCAAAGCCCTCCGGTAAGGTTTCCAGAAAATCACTAATTCCTGCTTTTTCTGCGGTTTCTGTGATTTCTTGAAGCGTTATATGTTCACGGCCCATTATTATATTTTCCCAAACCGTACCTATAAAAACATCCTGTTTGCCTAGGTACATACCTACTTTACTGCGATAATCTTGGAGTTGGTAATTGTTGAACGGGATTTTGTTGATAAGAAAAGTACCCTCGAATGATTTATAAAATCCACCAAGTACTTTAAGAAATACAGACTTCCCAGTGCCTTTTTTTGTAGAAACCCAGGCCAAGGAACCAGCAGTAATACTCAGGTTGATATTATTGAAAATCTGCTTATCATTATTAAAGCCAAAAGAAAAATTTACAAGGTCGAAACCAATTCTCTGATCGTGCAGGGCATTCTTGCCATTTGTTTCATCTAAGTTTTCGGTCACGGTGGCTATTTTTACCAGGCCAGTAGCCACATCATATACATTTTCAAGGTTTATAATCAACTTTTCAACGGCGCTAATAACGGTAAGAATTACAATTTCGGCCGCCACAAAGGTTCCTATGTTGAGTTGCTGTTCAAGAAGTAGAACGGTACCTATTATTAGCATGGCGGCAGTGATGAAAACTTTAAATACTACCAGTGATCTGTATTGGACTTTAAGTACCTTAAAGTGTGCAGTACGTGCATTTAAATAATTTGTAACATTTTCGTCCGTTCTATGCAAATTCAGGTTAGTCCCATGGCTAATTTTAAATGGCGTAATCACCCTAGCCATTTCTTGCAGCCATGCTACGGTTTTGAATTTATGAATGCTTTCGGTCAGGCTGGAGGTGAGACCATTATTGCCCGTAAATCGAAAAATTGCCCAAAGTACCAGTAGCATCGCAACGCCAAAAATGATAAATGCCTGATGGTATAAGCCTAAAAGAAGCAGACCAAAAACGATTTGGATACTTGCAATGGGTACTTCTAGTAAGAGCTTTGAAAAACCCTTTTGGACGCTTAAGGTATCAAAAAAACGGTTCACCTTTTCTGGTAAATAATACTCGTCTGTTTTTACAAGGTCGAAGCGTGGAATGGTATCGGCAAATTCAAGAGCATAGCGTGTAAAGATTTTTTGCTGAATTTTTTCAATGATTTTCATTTGGTTGATCTGCATAATGCCCACCGCAGCTACCCCACTCACCACCAGAAAAATAAGAACATAGACGGAAGTGACCAACGAAGCTCCTAGTACAAATCCAACGATGGATTGAATGCCTAAGGGGAGACTCAGTTGAACCAAGCCACTCAGAATTGCATAAAAGTAGATGGCTATCACGTCCGATCTATCCGTGATGATCAGGTTCCATAATCGTTTTAATGGAGTCATTTGTTGCATAGTATATAATTTCTACAAATATACTTATGCTATTTAAAATAGTAGTAATACTATCAAATAAATAAGTAAATATTTTTTTTGGTAAAATATTACTATAATTGTAAAAAATTATTCAATTTCTATAACTAGGGTGAAATGGAGTTTCAGATCAATTTTCAAGTCAATCAAAAAGTATACTTACGGAACCCAGAACAGAGTTTGATCGGGAAGCAAATCGTTAAGTCGGCGATTGACTTGATCTATGAGCTTGGCTTCGAGCATTTCACGTTTAGAAAGCTCGCGATTGAAATTAACACGACAGAGGCAACGGTTTACCGCTATTTTGAAAATAAGCATCGGCTGTTACTGTATATATTGAATTGGTACTGGAGCTATATGGAGTTTCTGGTGATTTTTGGGCTTCAAAATATACCGGATACAAAATTAAAGTTGGAAACAATTATTAATTTACTTACTCAGGAACTGCCCGAAAGCTATGGAAGTATTGACTATAATAAACGGTACTTAAATCAAATTGTAATCGCTGAAAGTAGTAAGGTTTACTTGGTAAAGGAGGTCAAAGAAATCAATAAGGACGAGGTATTTAAAGCCTATAAAGATTTA